>DASYCT010000552.1:0-11554 GCA_036500065.1 Chitinophagaceae bacterium
CCCCGGCGTTTTATTTTTTCGGTCATGATGGTTCCGTCCATCAGGAAGAAGGAAACAAAATAAGCCGTCACACAACCGCCCAGTAAGGGCAACAGCCCATTGACCTGCCCGGTTGTTTCCAGCGCAAACACGATGGAAGTAAGCAATGCGCGGGATGAACCGGCGAACATGGCGGCCATGCCGACCAACGCCGCAGTGGCTAAATTGATGCCTGCGCCCGGGAAAAAATAGATGGTTGCCGTTCCGAGCAAAGCGCCCAGCGCACCACCGATGGTAAACAATGGCGCCAGGGTACCCCCGGAAGTGCCGCTGCCAAGCGAGATGGACCACGAAATGTATTTCATCACACAAAGCGAAAACAGCATTGCCATCGACCAGGAACCTTTGAGCAGGAATTGAATATTGTCATATCCTACGCCCATCGTATGAGGCGAAAAATAACCGGTTATACCAATTGCTATAGCCCCCAGGGCAGGCCACCACATCCAATGAACCGGTAGTTTTTCAAACAGGTCCTCTATTACATAAATGGATTTTGAAACCAGTGAAGCTATTATCCCAATCAACGCCCCAAACAATACATAAATGGCGAGGGCGCCGTTGGAAGGAACCGGTATGGCCGGCATGGCAAAAACAGGCTGATTGCCAAATAAAAGTATATGCATACCTGCCCCGGCGATACATGCCACGCAAACGGGGATGATTGAACGAGGGGAAAATTCAAACAGCAGCAGTTCTACCGCCAGCAACACCGCGGCAAGGGGGCTGCCGAATATGGCCGACATACCCGCACAGGCGCCGGCGGCCAGCATAATCTTCCGTTCGCTGGAAGATATATGTATCCACTGGCCCGTCAACGATCCAAATGCACCGCCCGTTGCGATAATGGGGCCTTCCGCACCAAACGGTCCGCCGGTACCGATAGAAATAGCGGCCGATAAGGGCTTTAAAAAAGTGAGGGCAGCGGGAATACGGCTTTCTTCGAGTATAATTTTTTCCATCGCTTCGGGAATACCATGTCCCCCGATGGCTTTGGACCCATACCGGGCCATCAGTCCAACCAACAGCGCGCCTGCAATCGGGATCAGCATGACAAATATTCCCAGGTGGTTACCCGCCGGGGATGCCTGTGCAAAAGAGAATTTTCCGTAAAAAGAAATATTTGTGATGAGGTCGATAAGATACACCAGCCCTTTTGCGATAATGCCGATGATGACCGCGTTGATAGTAACCTGGATACTTAAATAAAAGACCCGTTTATTAACTGGAGATTTTCGCATTGCCTTTGTTTTCCGGTAGAATCCACCCAAAGAAATTGACACCGGAATAGGACCACCATTTTTAGACATACACAATAGATTCCGGACTTAAAATAACTCCGGACGATGCAAATATATTGCATAAACAGCATTTTTTATCTAATTTTTCTCTTATAATTCGTTTATAATATTGTTTATACAATATTCCAATTGTTAATCAATCCCCGTTACCCGTCTTCACCCGGATGACGTATTATTGCAGCATGCAAGCCATCCCCTGCAACCTCAGCGATTGTTTTTTGTGCAGCTTTTGTATTCCCGAATGGAAGGAAGCGATAGCATTCCGCAAAACGACCCTGCATATAAAAAAAGGCAAACAACTTTTCGCGGAAGGAGAAAAGGTAAAAGGCATTTTTTTTATTTATTCCGGTGCGCTGAAAATACACAAGCAATGGATCGATGAAAAAGAATTGATCCTGCGCTTTGCCAAAACGGGAGATATTGCAGGACACCGCGGGCTCGGCGGAGCCGATAAATATCCGGTGTCCGCTACTGCGCTGGAGGACACCAAAGCCTGTTTTATTACCAATGAATTTTTCGAGGCAGTATTGAAAACCGACCCAGCCCTCAGCCACCGGCTCATTAATTTTTATGTCTCCGAATTGCAAAAAGCAGAGAAGCGCATGCGCGACCTCGCCCACATGGACGTAAAGGGAAGAATCGCGGGCGCCCTGCTGGAGATAGCCGGCTTTTTTGGGGTTGACAAAGACAAGTTTATTTCCGTTGTCATCACACGCCAGGATATAGCGTCTTATTCGGGTACTACTTATGAAACGGTTTTTAAATTCTTTACCGATCTCACGCAAAAAAAGATCATCACTACTTCCGGGAAAAGTATTCGCATCAATCAGCCCGAGCTGCTGAAACGTTTTATTGACTAACTACACTTCCTTCGCGTCATGAGAAAACGCAGGCACAGTGAGTCACTCTTTAAAGGTGGCTTGCCGTTGCTTACCCTCCACCCTTCCAAAATGAAAAGAATTTCCAAAATGATAATCCTTATTCATTCTCTCCCGGTTAATATGTCTTTACTATAAAGGACACTCAAACCCATGCTGCTACTGCATTTCCATTGATTTGACCCCACTACCCGTTTCTCTCTGGTATGTTTTTAGTCACCTGTGCGGCATCTGTACGCCCGGCAAACAATCCTTTTCATTCTAAAAACAATTATCAATGCGTAAGCAATCTATTATTTGTCTCTTTGTGTTGTTCATCTTTTATAAAAGTTATAGCCAACAACCAAACCTGGCTGCTCAACAAGTAATTGCAACGGTCGATTCAACCGCCCCTGCTCCGGGCGATCCTTTTGCCTTTGGCGATTTCACCTGGATGAATGGCAGCGACCGGCAAAAAAGCCCGCTGCTGGATTCCAAATACTTTACCGGCACGTTTACCGTGGATGTCAATTACACGCAGTCCAATCATCATCCCATCGATAATACCGTGGTAGGTTCTACCGCGCTGGCAAGAGACAATGAAGTGACCGTATCATTTGTCGGCTTCGGCGGCGATTTTCACTGGAACAATGTTCGCGGAAGAGTGTTGACGCAGTTTGGCACCCGCTCTACGGTCGTTCCCCGCAACGACTTCAGCCAGTACCGCGGGCAATACGATCTCGCTGCCGCCTATCGCTACCTGAGCGAAGCTTATGGCGGTTACCATTGGGATGTATGGCATGGCATTAATCTCGATGCAGGTATCTTCATGTCCTATGTTGGCCTGTTTTCTTACAACAACTTTGAAAACTGGGGTTACCAGCCTTCTTTTACTTCGGACAATACGCCCTGGTTCTTCAACGGTCTGCGGTTGCAAACCTTTCCTACCAACAAGCTGAAAGTGGAGTTATGGCTTATCAACGGGTGGCAGAGCTATGGCAAATTCAACAAGATGCCGGGCATGGGTTTCCAGGTAAGGTATAGCCCCAAAGAATACATCAACTATGTATCCAATGGTTATTTTGGCAAGGATGCAGCCGGTCTGCCCAACCGCGTGCGCTGGCATAGTGACAACAGTTTTTTGCTGCGCTATTACCAGGACCCCAAAGCCAACGGTGTGACAAGGGCAGCTTTTAGCATTACCGCAGACCTGGGCTTTGAAAACGGCGGGGGTGTTACTCCTTTCGGCGGCAAACAGGCAGACGGCACCCTATATCCGGCACAGAATTTTATCAGCGCCATGGCCTACCACCGGCTTTGGTTTGGTGAACATTTCGGATGGACCATCGGTGGCGGATTTATGCATAACCCCGGCCGTTACCTTGTGCTGGCGCCCACCGGAGATGCTTCGCCGCTGCCTCCTGTAGGAACACATCCCTTCCCGATGAACCCCGGCGACAAATTTGATTCATGGGATTGTTCCACTACATTCCAGTTCACGCCGAGTGATTATATCACCTGGGAAGCTGAAATAGTGCATCGCGAAGCAAGCGTGCCTTATTTCGCCGGCTCCGGTGGTGTTACCTCACCCGATGGCTATACCACCACGCCGATCCCTTCAACGGGTTGGGCGCCCGACCTGGTAAAAACAGAAACAAGAATCGTACTCGCCATGATCGTGCATTTCTAGGCGCAGGGTATCCGGCAAAAGCGGCGCATAACCCGACCCGCCCTATCGGTGCAGGATATACTTATCTTGTCTCAAATGCCCCCTCAAATTGACAGATTCGCCCCCTTTTTTTCCGGTCGCAGATAGTAGCTTTACACTATCTAAAAATCGAGTAATGGTAGAAGTTTTTAAAACCGATGTTAAAGACCGTCGCCATGCTTACCAGCTGGTAGAGCAGATACATGAAACCTTTGGCGATTATACAGCAAATTTTGACCTGCACGATTGTGACAGGATACTGCGCGTAAAATGCACAACAGGATTTGTTCAGGCACCCCTGCTCGTTGAATTGCTGAAAGATTACGGTGTCGTGCGGAAGTATTGCCGGATTAAATGCAGCGTCGTATCATCCTGTGTTCTTTCCCGGCGATAGCATTACTGAACGGTTCCCACGGTGGTTTTGGTAGAGTCCTGGCCGGGATGTTCCTGTTTCCAGATTTCCATAAAGAATTTACCGGTGTCGCGGATGTAGGTGTAGAATTCCCAGTCGGTAGGCGTAGCCATAAGGTATTCATAGGTGGGTCTGTACTGGAGCATAAAGGTATCGAGTGCAGGCGGTTCCATCCCGGTAAGTCTTTTTACAAGGGCCCTGGTAAAGCGATGGTCTACGTATTTATCATGTTCTTCCTGCACGAGGAACTGCGAAAAATTCTCCATTCGTTTGTTCCGTTTGGCATCCAGCATCATGTCCATGTTGAGGCCGATGCCAAAGTTTCTGCCGGCCTTTGATTTCATGTTCTGCAATACATCCGACCCGTCAAAATCGAATAGCTTTTTGTATTCCTTACGGTTTTCCAGTGAATCAAGGCGATAGCTTGTCGGTCCCACGAAGACCGAGGGCAGGGAGTCGACGGGCGTGTCGAGGCTCATGTCGAACTGCGAAAGGTCCGGGATTCTTTTTACAGGAAATTTGGAGGTGGCCCTGCCCAAATATGAAAAATAGATCGAATCGGTATTGGACAACCTGATACTGTAGCGCCCTAAAGAATCGGTCATTGTTCCCGCTCCCGAGGTGCTTATTACGCTCACTCCCTGGACGGGATGCTGCTGTGTTTGATCGTATACCGTTCCTTCTACGTGCACCTGTGCGGCGGCTCTATCAGCAAACAGCGCCAATATCACCACTACCAGGGCTTTTTGCAAAAGTTTTGGGGAGTTCATTTCAACCCTAAAACTAACCCACCATTAACAAAGCCTGCGAAAGGGACGGTTATTTAACAATTCATTTTCCAAAGTTAACAACCTGCCTGTCTATGTTCCCTGGTACCAGGCTGCTATTATGCCGGACGGAAGCCAGCGTTGGTCGGTTGTAAGGCGTAAAATTCCCTTTTTCAACACCGAATATTGCATGGAAAGTACCACCGCGTTCAGGCTACCGGGCTGAACGGTGAACGGAAGCGCTATGGAACGGGCGGGCAGGAGCGCATCCACATAATCGAGATCAAGCGTCGTGGCATAACCGCCCGTGATCATCGGCTCCCCCACCAGGCTACCGCCCACGGCAATCTTCCAATGGACCTGCTGCGTTCGGGCAATCGCCTGGATTTGTCGGACAGGATTCATGGCGGGTATATTCAGGATTACCTGCCCGGGTTGTGACCAATCGACCAACAGAGGCGCCTTAAGCCGATGGTACATTCCCGATTTTTCATTGAATTCCAGCCCGACGAGCCCGGGCGGGTTGTCTTGCGAAACGCCAGGTGCGGCCAGCAGCGCGGGCAGTGATTTACTGACGGCATCATTGACCAGGTACTCTGGCCACTTTTTAGCAGATTTAGGGATGACCTGCGCCAGCCCCTGCCGGAGATATTTGGAGACTTTTACCACTTTACCGAAGTCTTTCGCGCTTCGTTTAGTGGCTTCTGTTAGTTTTACATCGTCTGCCTGCGTGCGTACACGGGTTTTGCCGTTAACGGGGTAAAATACAAGATTCCCGATTTTTCCGGAAATATCAACTTTGGTGATTTTAGCCATATGATTAGGTTTTGGTTGTTCCAATTTACTAAAATGCAGGGGGCGTTTCCAAATATATCTGTTAGGCATAAGTGTTTTTATTTATATTTGAATAATAAATAAATGCAATGTGTTTTATTCATACCAGGTACGGTTTTTACTGTTATCCAGTCCGTCACCAGTCCGTCAAATGACGGACTGGTGACGGATAGATAGCGAACAAGGCCTGAAGAAGATATATTGAAGGGGATAACCTAGATGGGCATAAATGCAGCATTATTTATTACAAAATAAACATTTACGAGTAAATAAAAATTATAATGCAATTAGAGGCTGGCAGGGGATAAATCGTGTAATTGGCCTAAAAATGTAATTTCCGGGCTAAAATTCGGAAAAAACAGCTAAATTATTTAGTGTTATAATTTCTTATATTTTGGCTACTTGTAGCCGATCATTTTAGAACGTCTTTTTCTATCCACTTAAAAATATTGTGTGCAGCCACAGGCATCAGAACTCTCGTGTTTGATAAGATAACTACTGCTACCTTCTTCCCGGGATCAATGACCAGGTAGCTAACGAACCCGGGGGTTAGTCCGCCGTGTTCTATCGTTTCATGCGGGCCTGGCCTGGCAATTTCCCATACCAGCCCTATCTTCTTAAGGGAGATTCTCGGCTTACTCATATTGATCCCAAGGACCCGGGGCTTAAATGTAACCCGCTGTGTAAGCAGGATAGCCTGGTTTAAGGCAGATGGCGCCTTACCCATGTTGGCCGCAGCATATTTTAAAAGATCGGCAGTCGTCGATCGGAGCCCTCCGGCTCCTGCAAAGGCATCACAGTCAAAGAGAAAATTAAACATTCCTCCCGAACCATATCCTTTGGCGAAGCGGAGGGAATCTTCTTTCCTGATAAACTGCCTCGTGTCGTTCATTCCAAGCGGGTTGCAAATTTCATTTACGACCAGCGATTCATAGTTCATCCCGTAAATCCGGCTCAATATCACGCCCACGGTACCGAGGGCCAGGTTGGAGTATTCGTATTTTTTGCCCGGCCGGCGCTTCAGTTTAAAATGCCTGTAAAAACTAAAAAGGTCGTTGTTATTGTAATCCTTAACCGGGTCCTGGTAATCTGAATAATGAAAATTGGAAGGCATCCGGGGTATCCCGGAAGAATGGTTGGCCATAGCTTTTAGGGTGATGGGGGTACCTTCGTATTCAAGCGGCGGGATTGAATCCGGCAGGTATTTGTTCACGGGATCGTCCAGTTTTAATCTCCCCTCATTGGCCGCATAAGCTAGTAATATTGCTGTAAATGTCTTGGTGATGGACCCTATTTCGAAGATCGTGTGTTCGTTCGGTAGCTGCCTGTTTCCCCTTTCCGTTTCTCCGTATCCGTAAAAAGTGGTTTTACCATTTTCAAGGATTCCGACAGACAAACCAACGGTTTGCTTTTCCATCATATAATTTCTAACCTCGGCATCCACTTCTTTATCAAGATCGGTCGCTAAAGGATTGGAAGTGGATAAGGTATAATTCGCCGGGGCCTTTTCATCATCGGAAATAGCGAAAGAAAATTGCCTCAATTTGTCGTTGTCGTCAAGGCCAAGCGAAAGCTCAAGAATAACCTTGTTGAAGACAGTCTTGTATTTGCTTATGCCATGCTTTGTATGCTGCAGCGAACATTTCCTGATCTCTCCCATCGGGAACCAGTCCCGTTCACATTTTTTCTCAAAAACAGCACGTGTGTTTTTTTGCCTGTAATGCGGGCCTGTGAGTTCGTACAGCATCCCGGCTTTGCCTTCATTGAAATATTTTGTCACAAGCTGGCAGACGGAATCAGTCTTTTGTAGCTGGTTGCCCTGTGCTGCTATTTGATACCCGGTAAAAACAAGAGCAAGTAACAAGAATGCAATTTTCATGATATGCGATAAATGCTTAGGAATATCATTCTAAATGCACATTACCGAAAAATCGTTGCTTGTAAGAACTGAAAAATAAAATTATCCCATCGCCACTGGAACTATCCCACAACCTTTCCGATCCAGGTCACATATTCTTCCCAAAGCTTCGCAATCAGCTTTTTGGTCGGCTCGTCTGTCAATTCGCCCTCTTTATTGAATTTGTCGCCCGCATTTCCCAAATAAAATTCCGGTTGTTGCACCGGGTACATATTCAGGTACACAAGGACCTGCCGCAAATGATGTTGTGCGCCAAAGGCCCCGAGGGCGTATGGCGTACAGCCAATCACCAACGCGGGCTTTTTGTTCCATTTGTTTTGACCTTCAGGTCGGGAGCCCCAGTCCAGCGCGTTTTTCAACACCGGGGAATATGAGCGGTTGTATTCTGGTGTCGCCAGGAGGATGGCGTCGGCAGATTCGATGCTTTGATGGAGTTCCCGGACAGTTCCGGGCAGATCGGCTTCCAGGTCTTCGTTTATCAACGGAAGGCGGCTGATGTCGATGATATTGAAGGTCACGCCGGGAGGGGCGAGCTTTTGGAAGGCTTTGACCAGTTTTGTGTTAAATGACTCCTCCCGAAGGCTCCCGGAAAAGGCGGCGACTTTTATATTCATAACAGCGGTATTAACTGCCTGCATAGAGGCCCATTTTGTTACCCTCGGTATCCTCAAAAATGCAGACATAACCGGAGGGATTCTTTGTCCTGGGAAGGATCAGCTTTCCACCGGCGGGGGCTATGCGGGCAATGGCTTTGTCAAGTTCCGGATTGGCGTTGAGATAAATCAAAATTCCATCCCCGGCGGGGTGAAGCCTGTTGGCCTTGATCAGCGAACCGGAGACGACGTCGGTGCGGCCCATGCTGCCCTCGGCATGGCGTGGAAATAATTCCATAGCTTCCATGTCACCCTCGGCTTTTGCGGTGACCAATTTTATGTCGAGGACCGTTTCGTAGAATTTTTTTGCCCTTTTCATGTCCGAGACGGGGATTTCAAACCAGGTAATGGCGTTGGATTCTGCACTTAATTTGCTTAGGTTTCTTGTTTTGCCGGCTTCTGTCGTAGCGGGGCGATGTGCTTGCTTTGTTTCCATATATAAAAGTTTATAAAGACTTTTAGTAAGAAAACCATGCCAGCCCAGGTAATCAGCATTTTCTATTTTGCTGTTTCATCCGGAGGAGATAACCACTCCCAATAATTTTCCCGATGAATAACTTTAGTTGTCGGCGGATGATATTCATCCAAAAATGCCGCCGGGAAGCGGGTCTTTGCTTTGGGATTCCATTTTAATTCGTAGGCGGAGATTTTTCCATCTTGTTCTTCGATATAATCTATTTCGGCCTGTGCCGTAGTGCGCCAGAAATAAGTATTTCCATAAAACCCGGTATAGGCCAGCTGTTTTTTCCGTTCACTAATAATAAAGTTTTCCCACAAAGCACCGATATCATTGCGCTGGGAAACGGGCGCAAAATTATTAATGATCGTATTACGAACTCCATTATCATAAAAATATACTTTGCGGGTACTGTTGATTTCGCTACGCAGATTGCGGGCAAAAGGAGTAAGCCGGAAAATAACAAATGCCTTTTCTAATAAATCAAGGTAATCGCTGACGGTGGTTTTGTCAGCCCCTACTGTCTGCGCCAGTTCATTATAAGATACTTCATTTCCAACCTGCCAGGCCAATGCCTGTAGTAATTTTAGCAGGATCTCTGGCTTGCGAATTCCTGCAAGTTCCAGGATGTCTTTATATAGATAGCTGCCGGCCAGGTTATTAAGGATCTCTTTTGCATTTTCTGGATTAGTAACTACTTCAGGGTACATGCCAGTTACCAGAAAATCTTCCAGACGTGGGGCTGTCTTTGCAAAAGAGAAGTGTTCTTTAATTTCAAACCAGGAGAAAGGATAGAGTCGGTACTCCCATTTTCTTCCTGTCAACGGCTCATTTATCTTACTGGCTATTTCGAGAGAAGATGATCCTGAAAGAAAAAGTTGAATGTCCTTTTTGGAGTCTATAATCATCTTGGCGCTTAACCCTATATTCTCGATTCTCTGAGCTTCATCGATCACTATTACCTTATAATTACCGATATAGTTATCAATAAAGGCCTGGCTGGAGTTATTCCAGGCAAGCCGGATAGCAGGATCGTCTCCATTTATGTACAGGAAATCATTTGATATGCCTGAGGCAATCTCATTGATCAATGTTGTTTTTCCAACTTGCCTGGGTCCTAAAACAACGATTGCCTTTTTATAATCAATCTTCTTTTTAAGAACAGATTCGAGGGATCTCTTTATCATATTGGAGATTGTAATCCCCAAATTAAGCCTTTTTTAGGGATCATAATCCTCAAATTATGCCTTTTTTAGAGATTATAATCCCTGAATTATAATATTTGATACCTCTTTTTATTTTTAATACTTTGTAAGTATCTATTTATCAGCATTTTATTTATTTTCCAATCTCCAGGCCCATGGAAAAGAATCCCTGTATTCATTTGCTGAACTAACCAATTACAATTCAATAGGTTGATTGATTCTTTCCCAAAAGTTCCAACCCGGTGTGACTTTCTTTGCATAATGTACACTAATAGGATATACAGATTACAAAACGCAACATCGTAGTGGAAAAAAAAGAGGCATTTATAAAAGCAATACAGGAGAACCAGGGGTTGATTTATAAAGTTGCCTCTTTCTATACGGATTGCAGGGAGGACAGGGATGACCTGGTACAGGAGATTATTTACTGTCTCTGGAAATCATTCGGGACGTTTAAACAAAACTCAAGTTTAAGCACCTGGATGTACAGGGTTGCGATGAATGTATCCATTTATCACCTTAAAAAAAGCAAAAAAAGGGTTTCTTCCGTACCAATGGCCCCGGAGATGCTAAACGTAGGGGATGCAGGCGGCGATGAGCTGGAAGAAAAACTGCAAACACTACAGCAACACATCAGGAACCTGAATTTGTTTGACAAGGGTATCCTCATGCTGTACCTGGAAAACAAAAGTTACGATGAAATAGCACAGATTCTTGGCATCTCTAAAACCAATGTAGGAACAAAATTATCCCGCATCAGGGAAAAACTAACACAAGAAATTTCAAAACAAAAATAATTATGGAACTGGACGATTTAAAAAATGACTGGGCATCAGTCAGCAGGCAAACTGAAAAACAACATAATTTAACTTCTAAAATGATCAATCAAATGACACAGAAAAAATACTATTCCCGGCTTAACAAAATAAAATACCCGGAATGGATAGGGTCGGCCATCTGCGTACTGGCAGCCGCCTATATAGGTTTTAATTTCGGCCAACTGGACAACGTTTTCTTTCAGTTCACCGGTATCCTGGCTATCTTACTCCTGCTGATAATACCCGCCCTCGGTTTGATGAGCCTCAGCCAGTTCAATATTATCGACGATTCAAACAAACCCTACACAGAAACACTCCGTCAATTTGCGGTTCAGAAAGTACGGTTCCAGAAATTCCAGAAGATCAATGCGTTTTTGAGCTACCTGCTCCTGGTCACCGTAATCATCCTCTTATCCAAATTATTTAAGGGCAGGGACATGAGTAAAAATTATTATTTCTGGTCCCTCGCATTCCCTATTGGGTATGTATACCTGCTCCTCTTGTTAAAACTGGTGAAGAAGTTCTACGGCAAGGCATTAAGACAGGCAGAAGAGTTGTTGAAGGAACTGGATGGGAAATAAAAGA
>DASYCT010000553.1:0-12503 GCA_036500065.1 Chitinophagaceae bacterium
TGTATCCAAACCCTTTATCCGGGGATTGGGTTATAACCGCATCCTCACCCTTTATGATGGTGTACGCCAGGAAGGACAACAATGGGGCGATGAACATGGTATCGAAGTAGACCAGTACGGTATTGAGCGGGTAGAAGTGATCAAAGGACCGGCCAGCCTGAGCTATGGTTCTGACGCATTGGCCGGGGTGGTGAATTTAATCCCTTACCAGCCGGTGCCGGAAGGAAAAATACAAGGTGAAATCGTGGGCGACTACCAGACGAATAACGGTATGTTCGGCGGTTCGGGAATGCTGGGCGGCACCAAAAACGGGTTTGAATGGATGGGCCGTGTGTCGCATAAAGCGGCGACCAATTACCAGAACAGCGTCGACGGCCGTGTATATAATACCGCGTTTAAAGAAACCGATGCCAATCTTTCGGCGGGCCTGCATGGCAAATGGGGGTATTCACATATCGGGCTCTCGCTCTATGACGACCTGCAGGAAATACCCGATGGCAGCAGGGATTCAGCATCACGGCGGTTTACCAAACAGATCACCGAGATCGATACGATGCGACCCATCGTATCGGATGCCGAACTGAAATCCTATTCCATCACGGCCCTGCACCAGCATGTGCAACATTATCGCATCTATTCGGCCAATAACTTTACGCTTGGCACCGGGCGTCTTGCCGTGAACCTTTCCTACCAGCGCAGTGTGCGGCGTGAATTCAGCCACCCGGAGTACGTAGATATACCGGGACTGTATCTTCAACTGAACACCTGGTCTTATGACCTGAAATATTATTTTCCTGAATTCAGCGGCTGGAATCTTTCGGCCGGTGTGAACGGTATGTATCAAAACAATACGGCGACCAACGGGACGGATTTTATCATTCCCAATTACCACCAGTTCGATGCAGGTCCTTTTGCCCTGCTGAAGAAAACATTTAATAAACTGGATATTGCCGGTGGTATCCGGTTTGATACCCGTTCCTTTAGCAACAGCGCCCTGTTCACCAAACCAAATCCCGTTACAGGCTTCGATATGCCGGTATACGGGGCCGGTATAGCCGGAGCGGACCAACCCTTTTCCGCTTACAGCCATACCTATTCGGGTTTGTCGGGAAGCCTCGGGGCCACGTATAATTTTACGGAAAAGCTGTCGGTAAAAGCCAATATCTCCCGTGGTTACCGCGCGCCTAATATTTTGGAAATCTCGGCCAATGGCGTGCATCCCGGCACGAATATTTACCAGATCGGCAATTCCGATTTTAAACCGGAGTTCAGCGTGCAGGAAGACATAGGGTTTACCTATTCTTCGAAATACGCCGTCCTGTCGCTGAGCCTGTTTAACAATGATATCAGTAATTATATTTTCAACCAGCGCCTGCTGAGCGTGAACGGCGGCGACTCCGTTATAGTAGCGGGCAATCAAACCTATAAATTCCAGCAGGAAAAAGCCAACCTCTACGGTGGTGAGGTAAGCGTGGATGTTCATCCCTTTACGCACCTGCATTTTGAAAACAGTATGTCGGTGGTGTATGGCAGGAACAAAGGCATTGATCCCAAGCTGCAATCCGACAGCAATAAATACGTTCCCTTCATACCCCCGATGCACGGAATATCGGAGCTGCGCTATGATTTCACCGCCAAATCAAGTCATATCGTAAACGGCTTTGTAAAAGTACAGGCGGCCTGGTATGCCAAACAGGACCAGGTGTACCTGACGGACAACACGGAAACGCCTACACCGGGTTATACGTTGTTTAATGCAGGCATCGGCGCGGGCTTCACCAATAAGAAGGGGCAAACGCTTTTCAACCTATCTATATTTGGAAATAACCTGTTTGATGTGGCCTACCAGGATCACCTGAGCCGCTTAAAATACTTTGAACCATACCCGGACGACCCCCGGCCTCACCATGGGATTTATAATATGGGGCGGAATTTCGGGCTGCATATCGGGGTGCCGCTGAACTTCTGAGGGTTGTAGACAGGATACTACATACTAGAATTTTAAATTCTACGTTAATTAATCGTAACCTGTTTACTGACCCAATAACATACGCTTGGAAAACAAGCCTCTGCTTTCGTAGCAGGGGCTTTTGTGTTTAGCTGGCATCTGTAATCTCCTAAGCCACTTGCAAATTCTTCCTCTCCCCAATCTGCTGCCGCCACATGGCATAATACAATCCTTTTTCTGACAACAGTTCAAGGTGCGTGCCCGTTTCTATCACGTTGCCTTTTTCCAGTACGTAAATACGGTCGGCGTGCATGATGGTGGAAAGCCGGTGAGCAATAAGAATGGTGATTTGGTTCTGCTGCGAAGAAACGTCCTTGATGGTATCCGTTATCTCTTCTTCGGTAAGCGAGTCCAGTGCGGAAGTAGCTTCGTCAAACAGCAACACATTGGGCTTACGCAGCAGCGCACGGGCAATGGAAATACGTTGCTTTTCACCCCCCGACAGTTTCAGGCCGCCTTCGCCGATCATGGTATCCAATCCTTTTTCAGCTCTTGACAAGAGGCCCATGCAGGAGGCTTTTTGCAATGCTACGGTAAGATCCGCATCGGTTGCCGAAGGATTTACAAAAAGCAGGTTTTCCTTAATGGTGCCGGCAAATAATTGTGTGTCCTGCGTTACGAAACCGATCTGGTTGCGCAGGTTATCGAAATTGATGGAAGTTTCATCGAGGCCGTTGTATAATATTTTCCCTTCCAGCGGGCGATACAGGCCCACGAGCAATTTCATCAACGTAGACTTGCCCGAACCCGATGGCCCAACAAAGGCAATCGTTTCGCCGGTGCGTACGTCAAAGCTGATGTTCTCGATGGCCTTATGACTGGCCGACTGGTGTTTGAAGGCCACGTTTTTGAACTGTAGTTCTTTTACCGGCCCAAGATGCAGCGGGTGAGCCGCCTGTGGCTCGGGCTTCTTCTTCATCAACTCATGAAAATTATTCAGGGAGGCTTCCGCTTCGCGATAGGAGAGAATGATATTGCCTATCTCCTGCAACGGGCCGAATATAAAGAAGGAATAAAACACGAGAGTCATCACCTGCCCGGGTGTTATCTGTCCCTTGAACACCAGCCATAACAGCATGAACATAATGGTCTGGCGCAGCAGGTTGACAAAAGTGCCCTGTATAAAACTAAGCGTGCGGATACTTTTTACCTTGCGCAATTCCAGTCCCAGTATCTTATAGGTATTCTTATTCAGGCGATCTATTTCCTGCTGCGTCAGCCCGAGACTTTTTACCAGTTCTATATTGCGCAGCGATTCCGTGGTGGAACCTGCCAGCGAGGTGGTTTCCCGCACGATGTTTTTCTGAATGCCTTTTATCTTCCGGCTGAGCAGGCTCGTCAGCCAGCCTAATATTACCATACCGCCAAAATAAACCGGCATAATGGACCAATTCAGTTTGAACGAGTAAATGGATATAAACACGATACCGACCAGGATAGTAAATACCACGCTGATAAAGGCAATGATAAATTTCTCGGTATCGGTGCGCACCTTCGTAAGAATGGACAATGTTTCACCGCTGCGCTGGTCTTCAAACTCCTGGTACGGCAGCTTCATGGAATGCTGAAGACCGTCGGTGAATATTCTAGCGCCGAATTTCTGTACTACCACGTTGCTGAAATAATCCTGGAAGGCCTTGGCGATCCGGGACACCATGGCAACGCTGATTAAGATGCCCAATACCTTCAGCACCCCCCAGATAAAATCCGACTGCGTACGGGGGCCATCGCGATGGAAAATATTTTGGGTTTCCAACTGTCCATTGGACAGCTTTACTTTTTCCTGTACATAATGACCCACATCGTAGGGGTGGGTGGCGAACCGGTCAATCAGCTTACCAAAGAAATAAGGGTCCAGCATGGAGAAGACCTGGTTAATCGTCGCCAGCAATAACGCGAGGCCTATCAGCCATTTATAGGGCTTTAAATAATGCAGTAATATTTTCATACTATTTGTTGTAAGTGCAGTCGGAATGAAGCTATAACCATCAAACTTCGTACAAGTTCACTAAAAACGGCCAAAATTAGCCAAGGCAATGACTGACTGTCAGTTACATATTTTCCCCCGGTCACCGGATGTAGGAATCGGCATGCGTGCCGTCGGGCAGGTTGTCGTGCAGGAAAACAGCCGGGAAGGAAATATAGGCTTCCAGCAGGCCGTTGGTGGCGGCATGCGCGAGGAGATTGTCGGCGATGTATTGAATGGGCGTTTGCATGCCCAATAGCTTTTCCGCCCCCGCCGCGGTGACGGCGTATGCGTAGGTGTAGTCATGAAATCCCGATTTTTTTACATGGGCCGAAAAAGGGCGTGCATACAGGTGGCTGATCAGCCGGTGGCTCCATTTGACGGCTCCCACGGCATGCTGAACATGGTAGAACGCCTGCTTAAACCTTGTTTTCCAATTCGTAACGCCATTTTTATCCCAGCCCCACATCAACAGCTCCCAGCCGGGCGGTAGCTCATCCAGCACGGCGGGGATAGTGGGCAGCGCCAGTGGATCAGGCAGGGCATCGTCTTCAAAAATGAGCACGCGGCGGTAGCCGTTGCGCAACATATCCTCGTATATCAGCTTATGGCTCCATGAACAGGCAATCTCGCCGGGTTTCATGGCCTTATCATAGCGGTGATGCTGCCGGGTGAGCCCTTCGCTGTATATACCGTTGGTTTCCAGTTCGGAAATAGAAAACCTGTTTTTATCGGCCCCAAAGAAAAAGTGGTAGTCAAGACCCTTGAACCGCTGCGCAAATTTGTCCCGCCGGCCGCTGGCGGATTCTACAGACAGCACGTACACTTTGTCATAATAGCGGTTCAACGCCTTAAAATAATCCTGCATGGGAAAAAGATGGAGTGAAAATAAGGGATCAAAACGATAATTCCCCCTCGCATAGTCAATATTTGGTATGTTTGACAGGCGTGAGAAAACCCCCTTTTATATCCATCTGCATTCCGGCCTATCAAAGAGCCGGTAAGCTGGAGCGGCTGTTGCAGTCGGTCGCCACGCAGACCTTTACGGATTATGAAATCATTATCAGTGACGACAGCCCCGGCGATGAAGTGGAGCGATTGCTGACAGCCTTTACTTCCCTGCCCATTCTCTATCATAAAAATGCACCTTCCCTCGGAACGCCGGCCAACTGGAACAAGGCGATTGAAAAAGCAAACGGCCAATGGATAAAGCTGATGCACGACGACGACTGGTTTGGCGGACCCGGTTCCCTGCAGGCTTTTGCCGATGTCGCGCGGGAAGGGATAGCCGATTTTATTTTCTCGGGATATACGAGGCGGCACAGCGCTTCGGGTAAAGGGTCGGAAGAACATTTGTCGACGGGCGGGAAGCAATTGCTGGAACAAAACCCGCTCCACCTCTTCGATCGAAATGTAATAGGCCATCCCAGCGTGGTGATGTACAAAAAGGATTTGCTGCTTCAATACAACCTTCAGTACAAATGGGTGGTGGACATTGATTTTTATATGCGCTACCTGCAAAAACATCCCGGCTTCGCCTACCTGCCCGGGCTGCTGGTCAATATCGGGGTGGACGAAACACAGGTATCGCAGGATTGTTATAAAAACCCTGCCGTGGAGATCCCCGAATACCTGTCCCTGCTTTCGGGTTATCCTTCCGAACTGCCACTGACCAATCCCTATATATTTTCCTGCGTGTGGAACCTGGTGCAGCGGTTCAGGATCAGGGGAGTGGAGTATATACGCCAGTCCGGCTACGATGGCCCCCTGCCATTGCCCCTGCAACAGATAATTAATTACCAGAAACCGGTGCCGGGTTTTGTGCTCAAGCAAACACCCTGGTCCGAAACACTTATGAAGCGATGCTTCCGGCAGATAAATACCCCCGCCGCCGGCATTTAATAGCGCTTTCTTTTTTATCTTCATTATTCAATCTTTATCTTATGCGTATATCCATTTCCCGGTTGCTGCTGATTGTTGCATGCGCCCTGTGTTTGAATCATTGCCGGATGCCCAAAGACAAGTGGTACGATCCGGAAGCTTTTCACAGCCTGCTCGCCAATTACTGGGAGGGGCTCTATCACCTGAAACCGATGGACGCTACCGTATTTGGTGACTATCGTTTCAACGGCCAGTTTGTCAATACCTGCACACAGCAATACCGCCAATCCCTCAAGGACTTTTACCAGCACTATCTCGATAGCCTGAAAGCATTTAATTCCGCCACGATGGGAGAGGAGGATGCGCTGAGCTACAAAGTGCTGCAGTATGACTGCAATATGGAGATAGAAAAAAGCCGGTACGATACCTGGAAAATACCCTTCACCCAGTTTGGCGACGCGGGCAATACGCTTTCTGCGAATATGCCGCTGGCCATGGGACAATACGGTTCGGGTTCTTCGGCACAACCGTTTAAAACGGTCAAGGATTACGAGGACTGGCTGTTGCGCATACACGCGTACACACAATGGTGCGACAGCGCCATCGGTAATTTCCGGGAGGGGATGGCCACCAATTATGTGCTGCCCAAAGCGCTGGTAGTAAAAATGATCGATATCTGCAACGGGCTGGTGAGCGCCGACGAAACAAAAAGTATTTTTTACGGCCCCGTCACCAATATGCCGGCCTCCTTTAGCCCGGCCGATAAAGAACGCCTTACCATCGCTTATAAAGCCGCTATCAAAAACGAGCTCAATACGGCCCATACCCGGCTGGCTGCTTTTCTAAAAAACGAGTACCTGCCCAAAGCCCGTGAAACCTCCGGTGTGGGAGCCCTGCCCAATGGAGCCGCTTATTATAAGTTGTGTGTAAGGGACTGGACCACGACCAATAAACCGCTGGATGAAATATATAATACCGGGCTGAGCGAAGTCAAACGCATCCGTACGGAAATGGAAGCGATAAAAGACAGTACAGGGTTTAAAGGCGATCTCAACGCGTTCTTCCGGTTTATGAAAACCAGTAAACAGTTCATGCCGTTTAAAACGCCGGAACAGGTGCTGGATTCTTTCCGTCATATCTATGCCATTATACAGCCCGGCCTGCACAAGCTGTTTATATTATTTCCTAAAAGCAAATTCGAAATACGGCAAACGGAAGCCTTCCGCGCCGCCAGCGCCAGTATTGAATATGCCCAGGGCACGCCCGATGGTTCCCGGCCGGGCGTCTTTTATGTACCCATCATCGACCCCACTACCTTTAATATTACCTCCGGCATGGAAAGCACTTTCCTCCACGAGGCCGTGCCGGGGCATCATTACCAGTCCTCTCTTCAAATGGAAGACACGACGCTGCCCGCCTTCCGCCGCTTTAAATGGTATGGCGCTTATGGCGAGGGATGGGCCCTTTACTGTGAAAGCCTGGGCAGCGAGCTGGGGCTGTATACCAATCCTTACCAGCACATGGGCGCCCTGGGCGATGAAATACATCGCGCTATCCGCCTGGTGGTGGATGTGGCCATCCACAGCAAGGGCATGACACGGGAACAGGCCATCGATTATATGATGGCCAATGAGCCCATCAGCCGCGAGGGAGCGGTGGCAGAGATAGAACGATATATGGCCCTCCCCGGCCAGGCGCTTTCGTATAAAATAGGAGCGTTGAAAATCCGTGAGTTGCGCGATAAATACACGAAGCAACTGGGCGCCCGTTTCAGCATCGGTGAATTTCACAAACAGGTATTGAACAGTGGCTGCCTGCCCTTGTCGGTGCTGGAAGAAAAGCTGGATAAATGGGCTGCGGGAGCGGTGAAGAAATAGGTCCTGTTCCCGTTCATGGAAAAGATGAATCGACCTCCCGGGTCGGTATTTTATGCCCGTTTTGGGTGCTATTGCGCAGGTTTAATTACATTTTAATAGATGGTCTGGAAATGATCAGGGTCATCGCCCGGGGTACTTATTCCCCCTATCAAGATAAGAATATGCCTCGTTCATATATGTTTAAAATGTTAACAGAAGGGCGTATACATCATGATTTTGCCGTTCGTCATAATTAGGGTAAGTGGTGGCTTTTGGTTATCACGGTCCCACAGCAGCATATTTTCAATCCTATTTGTCTTATTTTTATGTTTTAACACTTTCTTTAGACTAATAACTGTTATTCCTTAACAAAATTAATTTACCAAAATTCAACCGCTCATGAGAAAACTCTTAGCCCTGCTAATGTGTGCTCTGCTTGCCGTGGGGCAATTGTCAGCGCAAACGCGCACTATCTCCGGTAAGGTTACCGATGCAAAAGGTGGCCCGATTGCGAATGCTTCAGTGCTGGTGAGAGGCACTACTACCGGCACCTCTACAAAAGCCGATGGAACGTTTACTTTGACTATCCCAGCCAATGCAAAATCGTTGAGCATATCCTCCGTGGAATATGAAGAGCAGATTTTCGATCTCAAAAAACAAACCAATTTTACTGTTGTACTGACACAGCGTTCGGACGCGCTTTCGGAAGTCGTGGTAAGCGTGCCGTACGGTACGGTCAAGAAAAGCGCTTTTACCGGTTCTGAAGCTACCATCGGTGCAAAAACAATCGACAAACAACAGGTTACTTCGATTACCAATGCCATCGATGGACTGGTCGCCGGCGTTACAGCTACCAATGGTGGTGGTGAGCCGGGCGATATAGCTGATATCCGCATTCGCGGTATTGGCTCCTACAGCGCCAGCAACAGCCCGCTGTACGTAGTGAACGGGACTCCGTTCGACGGCAATATTGCCGCGCTCAATACCAACGATATAGAATCGGTAACGGTATTGAAGGACGCTGCCGCCGCCGCTTTGTACGGTTCCCGCGCCGCTAACGGTGTAATCATGATTACTACTAAAAAGGGTAACAGGGGAAGAACGAATATCAATATAAAGGTTGTACAGGGTTTCTCTAGCCGTGAAATTCCCGAGTACGACCGCGTAGGCCCGAAAGATTATTATGAAACAATGTGGGAAGCCTCCCGCAATTCATTGATATATGGAAGCGGGCTTAGTGCAACTGCAGCAGCAGCGCAGGCCTCGGCTACGCTGACCGATGCGAACCACCTGGTGTACAACGCCTATAATGTTCCCGGAAGCACGCTGGTAGACCCTACTACCGGCAAACTGAATCCCAACGCTAAACTGCTCTGGGATGAATCCTGGTCAGATGCCTTGTTCCGCACGGCCAACCGCACCAACGCTACGCTGAGCATATCCGGCGGCGGTGATAAAAGCGACTATTATTTGTCCATGGGCTATTTGAATGAACAGGGTACGTTAAAATTTTCCGGTCTGAAGCGTTATACCATGCGGCTGAATGTAAATGCAACTGCCAACAGTTGGCTGACCGCCGGCCTGAATATGGACGGGGGGTACTCGGAATCCAACTATTTGCTTCGCAACGGCGCCTTTACTTCCAACCCGTTTTATTATAGCCGCAATATGGGCCCGATTTATCCCATCTATCAGCATGACCCTACTACCGGAGCCTTTATTGACTCTGCCGGGCAGCACGTGCTGGACTGGGGCATACCTTCTCAAATGGGAGCCCGTCCTTACGCAGAAAACTCAAATCTTGTTGGTTCTCTTCCTTTGGATAATCAATCTTATCGTGACCTCAACGGCGATATTAATACCTACCTGGAAGCAAAATTCCTGAAGCACTTTGCCTTCAAAACAACACTCGGCGCTACGTTTGACCAAACCAACTTTATCGGCTACCAGAATAACCAGTATGGCGATGCTCAAACCGTAAGCGGACGTTCTACCTTAACGTCGGAAGAAACTGCGTCGCTTACCGCCAACGAGGTGCTGAGCTATTCACAGAACTTCGGCGACCATAGCCTCAGGGCGCTGGCAGGGCATGAAAATTATCTGCACCGCTTCAACCAGGAGGCTGCCACGAAAACAGGCTTCCTGTTTCCCGGGCAGACACAACTGGACAATGGATCGGTTACAGAAGGTTTTCCCACCTCTTCCGAAGACCTGAACACCATTGAAAGTTATTTTGCACAGGTCAACTACGATTACAAACAACGTTACCTCTTTTCCGCCAGCTACCGCCGGGATGGATCTTCCCGCTTCTCAGATTCTTCCCGTTGGGGTAACTTTTACTCCGCCGGTCTTGGCTGGCGTATTTCGGAAGAGGACTTCCTGAAAGATACCAAATGGATCAATGAACTGAAGCTGAAAGCCAGCTACGGACAACAGGGTAATGAAAACATCGGGCTGCTCTATCCCTACAAGCTTTATTTCCCTGCCGCCAACAATGGTACCGGGGGCTATCTTTTCCCTTCACGCCCGGCCAGCCCGTCGCTGAAATGGGAAAACAATCAAACGCTGAATGTAGGCGCAGACTTTACCCTTTTCGACCGTCGCCTGCAAGGTACTATTGAATATTTCCAGAAGAAATCAAGCGATTTGCTGTTCGACGTACCTATTGCCATTTCTACCGGTTATGCCAGCTCCTATCAGAATATAGGTTCGCTGCAAAATACCGGCGTGGAAGCGCAATTGGGATATAATGTGATCCGCCAGCGTAATTTTGACTGGAGAGTAGACCTGAACCTTAGCCACTACACAAATAAATTCACGAAATTATCACCCCAGTATAATGCCGGCGGTGGTTTTGTAAGCGGCAGCAAGAAAATCGCCGTAGGCCATTCTATTTATGATTTCTGGTTAAAGCAGTGGGCAGGTGTAGATGCATCTTCCGGTCTTGGATTGTATTATATGGATGTGTTGGGTAGTGATGGCAAGCCGACAGGCAAAAGAGTATTGACCGATGATATTACGAAAGCAAGCTATTATTTTGTCGGATCGGCTATTCCTGATATCCAGGGTGGTCTTTCCAACAGCTTCCGCTATAAGAATTTCGACCTGTCGTTCCTGTTCACCTTCTCGTATGGCGGTAAATACCTGGATGGTAACTATGAGACGCTGATGTCGTCGGGTACTTATGGTACTGCTGAGTCTTCCGATATTTTAAAAAGATGGCAAAAACCGGGCGATGTCACCAATGTACCGAGGTTACAGAATGCCACCACGCAGGATGGAGCTTCTTCCCGTTTCCTGTTTGACCGTTCTTACCTGAGCCTGAAAAATGTTTCGCTTACCTATACAGCGCCAAAAACACTGTCAGACAAGCTGCACATACCCGGGTTCTCGATATTTGGAACGATTGACAATGCATGGTTGCTCACGGCCAAAAAAGGGATGGACCCCCAAAGTTCGTTTGACGGAACTTCGGATGCCAGCTATCCCCCCTTCCGTACTGTTTCATTTGGCCTGAACTTCAATCTTTAATTGAAAAAAATTAAACTAATGAAATCTGTTATAAAATTCCTGGTGCCTTCATTGCTGTTGATAGCGACAGCGGGATGTAAGAAAACCTACCTGGAAACGGCGCCGAGCAATGCTGTTACGCAAGTGCAGCTTTTCAGCAATACCGTCACCACCGCAGCCGCCCAGAATGGGACGTATAGTGAACTGTATGCCTACGGAACCGGCGGCAGCACCGGCCACGATAATTTTGGTCAGAAGGCGCTTGACCTCGCCAATGATTTGATGGGCAATGATATGGTGGTGAACACGGCGGGTTATGGATGGTTCAATGCCGACTACCAGTACACCGAGTGGACGCACCCGCAGGATCAACGTCGTTCGTACAATGCCTGGTACCTGTATTATGATATCATCAAGCAGTCGAATTTTGTCATTACTTATGTAGGCAACGCCACCGGGGCGCAGGCAGATAAAGACGTGTTGAGGGGGCAGGCGCTTGGTCTTCGCGCCTTCTGCTATTTCTACCTGATCAACGACATGCAACAAACGTATAAAGGAAATGAAACAAAACCCGGCGTTCCTATTTATACGGCTGCCGCCAGTGGTATTCCTGTCCCGGTCGCACGAGGCACAGTGCAGGATGTGTATACACAGATGATTACCGATTTGACGGCTGCCGAAACCTTGCTCACGGGTAAAACAGTACCCGATAAAAATCACATCGACGTGCATGTAGTACAGGGATTGCGGGCAAGAGTCGCTTTGTTGATGGAGGACTGGCCTACTGCTGTTACGTATGCGCACAAAGCTTACCAGGGGTTTACACTGATGAGCCAGACAGATTACCAAAAGGGGTTTAATGATCTCACCAACTCCGAATGGATGTGGGGCTCATCGATCTCGGCCGCACAGTCTACTATTTATGCTTCCTGGTGGTCTCATATAGACGCTTCCGTAGGCGGTTATGCAACGCTGGGCAGCCAGAAAAAGATCACCAAGGCATTATACGACCAGATTAACGCCAGCGATGTAAGGAAACAGGTCTTTGTAGGACCGGGCGCCGGCAATTCAACCTTCCCCGATTATGATCAGGTAAAGTTCGAGGTTGCCGACCCCAACAGTTTTGCCGGAGATTACCTGTATATGCGTGCTGCGGAAATGTATCTCATAGAAGCAGAAGCGTATTCACGGCAAGGTATGGACGGCCCCGCACGCACTTCATTGCAAAACCTGATTAAAACCAGGTACCCTGCTTATTCAGCCGCTGCCCTGAGCGGCGCGG
>DASYCT010000554.1:0-8084 GCA_036500065.1 Chitinophagaceae bacterium
CCTGGCCATAAGGCACGGCGGGTATATCATAGAGGGCCACCGTTTTCTGTACCAGTAGCGCATACGCACCGATACCACCCGGAGAGGCGATCATGCCGATACTGCCCATAGCCAGCACCGTGATGGCGTCCGTAAGGCCAAGATGGCTGGTTTCGGCAATGGCAAAAAATCCCATCCAGGTGCTGAGCCAGTATAATACCCAGATACAGACGGTATAAAGCACAAAAAGCGGCTTGTTCTTCAAGTCCTTTACGCTTGTAAGCCCATGCCAGATATTCAGCAGGATGGTTTTGATCTTCTGGACGATATTGATATGTCCGAGCCTGCCGAAAAGGTATTTAAGCAGCACCAGCAATACGATGAGCGATGCAACGATGATAACTATTTTGGTGTACGATACGGTCCCGTTTTTATCGAGGAACAAGGGCAATACATCATCATTGACCAGTTTGCTGATGACCGGGAACTGGAGGATAAACGTGAGTCCGAACACGGTGATCAGGCAAAGCACGTCGAACGCTCTTTCGGCGACGATGGTGCCTACCAACTTATCGGCCGGTACTTTTTCATATTTGGCGAGGATGGTGCATTTGGCGACTTCTCCGAGGCGGGGAGCGCCCTGGTTGACAAAATAACCTATCATGACACAAAAGAAGGCATTGAGCTGCGAAGGGTAATAGCCCATTGGCTCCATCAGTTGCCGCCAGCGCAGTGCACGGAACCAGTGGCTAAGGAGCAATAAAAGAAAAATCGGCAGCAGCAGCCAGTAATGGGCCCGCTCCAGTGCTTTCTTTAACTCCCCCCATTTTTCCTTGTCAAGCCCGCGCAGGCTGAGCCATACAAAAAAGATGGCCAGCGCGGCAAAGAACATGTATTGAAGTATGGTTAGCAGCTTCTTATTCATAGCGATAGATCCGAAAATAATAAGATCGGAACAAATTACAGCTAATTCAGGCCATTAACAAAATGAAACTGTTTTCTCCTTATTAAATCTTGTTTCCATCCGAAGGAAAAACAACCCGTGGCTTAAACGCTTTCGCGGCTTCAAAATCCATCCGGGCATACGAGATCACGATTACAATGTCACCGACAGCGCCCTGCCGGGCGGCAGGACCATTTAAACAACAAACACCGGAACCCCGTTTGCCTTTGATAAGATAGGTTTCTATACGGGTTCCATTATTGACGTTTACGATCTGTACCTTTTCGTTTTCAATCAGGTTGGCGGCATCCATCAGGTCTTCGTCGAGGGTAAGGCTTCCCACATAATTCAGATTGGCCTCTGTAATAACGGCCCGGTGTACTTTGGATTTTAATACTTCTATGTCCATACGACGGTTAAAGACGGTTTAATAATAAAACGGCTGCAAGCTAAAAAAGTTTACTGATATATAGCTTCAGGGTAAGCTATGAGCTATGAGCCTCGGGCTGTGAGTTCGTTGGCGACGGGAGCCCGCAGCTTCTTACAGTTTAATTTAACAATAAGTTATCGATTAGCCGCACTTCATGCTGAAAAGCGGCGGCCAGCGCTACTATCTTTTGACGGCCGTCCCATTGGCTCACGGGTTCGAGATTGCCGGCATCGGCGATTTCGATATAGTCGGTCCTGAAATCATGCTGTGCAAGGATGGCGCCTGCTTCCTTACGGATAGCTTCGACCGAACCGGGGCGAAGATGGGTCTTTAGATATTGCAATGCCTGGTACATCGCGGGAGCGTTTTTTCTTTCTCCAGCCGCCAGGCGGGTATTGCGGCTGCTCATGGCCAGCCCGTCGGGCTCGCGCAGGGTGGGGCAGAGATGCAATTGAATGGGGGAGTCCAGCAGTTGCAGCAGGCGTCTCACCACCATGCATTGCTGGTAATCCTTTTGCCCCATATAAAGATTATCGGGCCGCACATCGTCCAACAGGCGCTGCATTACATTGCAGACCCCTTGGAAATGACCCGGGCGGAATTCGCCTTCGAGAATGGTTTCCAGGTAGCCCAGATCATACCGGCGCAGTTTGTCTGTCCCCCCGGGGTATATTTCAGCCACGGAAGGCAGGAAAAGAGCGTCCACCCCCTCGTTTTCCAGTAATTCGATGTCTTTTTCGATGGTGACCGGGTATTTCTCAAAATCCCGGGGGTCGTTGAACTGGGTAGGATTGACAAAAATACTGGCTACGATAAGCTCATTCGCCTTCCGGGCGGCATCTATAAGCGAAAGATGCCCCTTGTGCAGGGCACCCATTGTGGGTATAAATCCGACACGGTTTCCCTTGTTCCGCCGGCCTGTCAGCCAGTCGCCGAGCGGGCTTGCTTTTTTTAAAAGAATCATGCTATTTTGGATGAAAAGGCCTCTAACCCTGATTTTTCTGTTAAAATAATATACCTTTGCACACTGTTTTTTTGGAATACTTTGCTCATTAATTATTCTCCCTAATGCCAACAAAGAAAAGAATTTTATTCATAGCCAGCGAAATGTCTCCATACCTGGAAATGACAGAGTTCTCGGAAGTAGTGAATAAACTGGCCATAAAATCGAACGAGGGCGGCTTTGAGATTCGGTGTATCATGCCCCGTTTTGGTGTTATCAACGAAAGAAGGCATCGCCTGCACGAAGTGGTACGCCTCTCGGGCATAAATGTTTCGGTCGACAATGATGATTATCCTCTCCAGATCAAAGTAGCCTCCCTTCCCAATGCACGCCTGCAGGTATATTTCCTGGACAACGAAGACCTTTTCCGCCGCAAGTATATTTTTAACGACGAAAACGAGAAATGGTTTGACGACAACGGCCTGCGCACTATTTTCTTTTGCAAAGGCGCGCTCGAAACCGTCAAGAAATTCGGCTGGCCCCCCGATATCATCCATTGCAGCGGCTGGATGACCGGGTTGATTCCCCTTTACCTGAAAACGGTGTACAAAAAAGAACCGGTTTTCTCCCACAGCAAAGTCATTTTTACCATAGGTCAGAACACGTTCAGCGAAAAACTGGGCGCTGATTTCATCAAAACGGCCAATATCAACCCTTCCCTGTTGAAGGAAAAAGACCTCGAGCCCTTTAAAGACGGCACTAACACGGACCTTTTCCGTGGCGGCGCCACCTATGCCGATGCGGTCACTTTCGGGGCTCAAAAAGTAGAAAAGAAGCTGGTAGAGGAATTTGGCAAGGTAAAAGGCAAGAAAGTGCTGGCGTACAACGCCGACAGTGACCTGACCGACTACCTGCAATTGTACAATGATCTCGTAAAGGGATAGTTCCCGGAATTATTTATTCTACTTTATTCGTGAATTTAAAACAGGCGATTATCTTTGCGCAAGTTTTCCTTTACCATTAGCCGGTCTAAATGCCTTCCGGTTAAAGGTTTTATGAGTTAAAAAGCATTTTCATTCATCAAAATAATTCCTTAATATGCCTTATTTGTTTACTTCGGAGAGTGTTTCTGAAGGCCATCCCGATAAAGTGGCCGACCAAATATCTGATGCCCTTATTGACAACTTCCTGGCTTTTGACCCCAATTCAAAAGTGGCCTGCGAAACACTGGTTACTACCGGGCAGGTAATACTGGCGGGTGAAGTAAAATCAAAAGCATACCTCGACGTCCAGGATATTGCCCGTGGCGTTATCGAGAAAATCGGTTACACCAAGAGTGAATACATGTTTGAAGCAAATTCCTGCGGTGTGCTGTCTGCTATCCACGAACAATCGGCCGATATCAACCAGGGCGTTGACCGCAAGAAGAAGGAAGAGCAGGGTGCCGGTGACCAGGGGATGATGTTTGGCTATGCCACCAACGAAACGGAAGACTATATGCCGCTGGCGCTTGACCTGGCCCATAAAGTCCTGATTGAACTGGCCGCGCTCCGCCGCGAAAACAAGGCGATAAAATACCTGCGTCCCGATGCAAAAAGCCAGGTGACCCTGGAATACGACGACAACAACAAACCCGTTCGCATAGACGCTATAGTGGTATCCACCCAGCACGATGATTTCGATACCGAGCCAAAGATGCTGAAGAAGATCCAGGAAGACATCGTGAACATTCTTATCCCCCGCGTAAAATCGAAGTATAAGAAATACTCCAAACTGTTCAACGACAAAATCCAGTACCATATCAACCCTACCGGCAAGTTCGTTATCGGTGGTCCCCACGGCGATACCGGTCTTACCGGCCGTAAGATCATCGTTGATACCTACGGCGGCAAGGGTGCTCACGGTGGTGGTGCTTTCAGTGGTAAAGATCCTTCCAAGGTGGACCGTTCGGCTGCCTATGCCACCCGTCACATCGCCAAGAACCTCGTGGCAGCCGGTGTGTGCGAGGAAATACTGGTACAGGTATCTTATGCCATCGGTGTCGCCAAACCCATGGGTATCTATGTAAACACGTATGGTACTTCCAAACTTGGCCTGAGCGATGGAGAGATAGCCAAGAAAGTAGAGAATGTATTCGATATGCGTCCTTACTTTATCGAACAGCGCCTGAAACTGCGCAATCCCATTTATAGCGAAACGGCTGCTTATGGTCACATGGGCCGCACGACTGAATGGGTGGAAAAGACCTTCAAATCCCCCGATGGCAAAACGGTGACCCGCAAAGTGGAACTGTTTACCTGGGAGAAACTGGACTTTGTTTCAAAAGTGAAAAAAGAGTTTGGTATTAAATAAAGCATTGAATTCGTAAGAAAAACCTCCCTTTACCGGGGAGGTTTTTTTATTTTCGGCACATGAATGAACAGCAGAATCCCTGGCAGGTAAAAAGCGAACAGCTCCGCTACGATAATCCCTGGATACAGGTGACGCAGTACGATGTCATCAATCCTTCGGGGGGGACCGGAATTTACGGGAAAGTACATTTTAAGAATACCGCCATCGGCATCCTGCCGCTGGACGATGCGCTGAATACATGGCTGGTAGGCCAGTACCGCTTTCCCATCAGCCAGTATAGTTGGGAAATACCCGAAGGCGGGGGTCCTGTGAGCATCGACCCGTTGGTATCCGCCAAACGTGAGCTGCTGGAAGAAACGGGCCTCGTGGCAACCGACTGGACCGTCCTGATGAACTTCCATCTTTCCAACTCGGTATCCGATGAATACGGATTCATCTATCTTGCACGCGGGCTGGAGCAGCACGCCGCCGAGCCGGAAGAAACCGAACAACTGGTCGTAAAGAAACTTCCTTTTGAGGAAGCCTACCGGATGGTGGAAAAGGGCATTATCACCGATTCGCTGAGCGTGGCCGCCATTTTTAAAGTAAAGCTGATGCTGCTTGACGGCAGGATACCTTCATAAAAACGATTCGTGAAAAAAGACACACTTATTATAGGCCGGCAGCCGTTGGTGGAAGCCATCCAGGGGGGCCGGGCCATCGACAAGATATTATTCCAGCGCAATGTGAGCGGCGAGTCCATCGGCGATATACGGCGGCTGGCAAAGGAATACAATATTCCCATTCAGCAGGTGCCACCCGAAAAGCTGCATTCCTACACCCGGGCCAACCACCAGGGCGTGATTGCATTTGCCGCGCTGGTCGCTTATATGAACCTGCAACAGGTCATTGACCATGTGGTGGGAGAGGGCGGGCTGCCCTTGTTTGTCATGCTCGACGGGGTAACGGATGTCCGCAATATCGGCGCCATCGCCCGTACCGCCGTTTGCTGCGGCGCACAGGCATTGATCATCCCCGACAAGGGCACCGGGGCGCTGAACGAAGAAGCGATCAAATCATCCGCAGGCGCGCTGGAAAAAATAAATGTCTGCCGTGTCAACAGCCTGATGAAGACGGTGGACGAACTGCACCTGAACGGGATAAAAGTGTTTGCCAGTGAAATGACCGCCACCGAAAAGCTGGCGGATCTAAACTTTACCGAGCCCTGCTGTGTAATAATGGGTGGAGAAGAGAACGGTGTCTTTCCCGCCCTGATGAAAATATGCGACGGGCAGTTTAAAATACCTATGAAAGGGGATTTTGAATCGCTGAATGTATCCGTTGCCACCGGCATGATATTGTACGAGGTGATGCGGCAACGCGGCTGAAAGCTAAACGGTGAGCCACCCTCGTTTGACGAACCCAGGGAAGGGTGACCCACCGTTTAGCTACGGTGGGTCGCCCTTTAGGGGCGGCTCACCGTAGTTCCATAAAACAACACTCTTTTATGACAGAACCCGGAATAAAACTGATTGAATGTCCCCGTGACGCGATGCAGGGATGGAAACATATTATACCCACGGACAAAAAGATTGAATACATCAATTCCCTGCTAAGAGTAGGTTTTGATACCATCGATGCGGGCAGTTTTGTATCGGCGAAAGCCATCCCGCAGATGGCCGATACGGGAAAGGTGCTGAAGGGACTCGATATGAGCGCCACGAATTCGCGTTTGCTGGTCATTGTGGCCAACGAACGCGGAGCGGAAGAAGCGATGCAATACGCACAGGTAAGTTATCTTGGTTTTCCTTTTTCGGTTTCGGAAACCTTTCAGCGGCGCAATACCAATAGCAGCATTGCGGAGTCGCTTAAAAGGGTAGAAGCCATACAAAAGCTTTGCCTGCAACACGGGAAGCAACTGGTTATTTATATCTCTATGGGTTTTGGCAATCCTTACGGTGACCCTTATTCAGCGGAAATCGTTTTTGAATGGGTGTATAAGATGGCGGAGCTGGGGATAAAGATCATTTCGCTGGCCGATACGGTAGGACTGGCGGAGCCCGAACAGGTGTATGCCATCACCGATCACCTCGTAAGGAAAATGCCCGGGCATGAAATCGGCGTCCACCTGCATTCCACCAGCTACAACTGGAAAGCAAAGATCGATGCAGCCATGGAAGCAGGTTGCCGGCGTTTCGACGGCGCCCTGAAAGGGATTGGCGGATGCCCGATGGCCGAAGATGAACTGGTAGGCAATATGGACACCGAACTGTTGATCCCTTATTTTGAATCAGCCGGCCTGCTCACTCATCTCAATCACACTGCTTTACTGGAAAGCAGTGCATTAGCCAACAGCATTTTTATCCCCGGCCTCTGAAGAAGACCCGAAGAAGCGTATGGAATTTCAACTACCGATACAGATCAATAACTTACCCGATCCTATTTCCTATAAGGATAAATTACTGCTCACGGGTTCCTGTTTCACGGAGCATATCGGCAATAAGCTCGAAGAACTGAAATTCAGTGTGCTTCAAAATCCCCATGGTATTTTGTTTGACCCTCATAGCGTAGCCGATAGCCTCGTATCGTATGTCCACAACAGGCAGTACACGGCTGACGACCTGGTGTACCTGAACGAACTCTGGCAGAGCTGGCAGCACCACAGCATTTTTTCCAATATCAACAAGGACGAATGCCTGCGCCTGATCAACGAATCGCAGGCAAGAGCACATGCCTTTTTAAAACAGGCCGACTGGATAATTATAACACTCGGCTCGTCTTTTTCCTACCGGCTCGCAGAGAACGGTCTGCCGGTGGCCAATTGTCACCGGGCGCCAGCCCAGGCTTTCCGCAAGCACCTGATGAGTATCGAAGAAATCAATACGGTACTGGATAACTGTATTCACCAGCTTTTTCATTTCAACCCGAAACTGCGCATTTTATTTACCGTAAGCCCGGTCCGCCATCTGCGCGATGGGGTAGTGGAGAACAACCGCAGCAAGGCCCGGTTGATAGAAGTGGTGCATCACCTGGTCGGCAAATTCGACCGTTTATTCTATTTCCCGGCCTATGAACTGGTCATCGATGTGTTGCGGGATTACCGTTTTTATGATATTGACATGGCGCACCCCAATTACCCTGCCACTGAATTTGTGCTTGAAAAGTTCAGGCAGCACTTTATTGATGAACGTTCAAGACAACTGATGGAAGAGATAAAAAAGATCGTCACTGCGCGGAAGCACAGGCCATTGCAACCCGGTACCCAGGCGCATCGTCAATTCCTCTATACTCACCTGGTCAAAGCGAAAGAATTACAGGAAAAGCATCCTTTCCTGGATTTTGGGATTGAAATTGATCATTTCAATACTATACCCCCTTCCCAAGCTTGAAGATTAAAAAAAAATTAAAATTTGGCCGATTTTTTTTGATGATTACGTCATGATAACATAATTTTAACA
>DASYCT010000555.1:0-4111 GCA_036500065.1 Chitinophagaceae bacterium
GCTGCTGTTGTACTGGCAGCGATTGGAGGAGCTTACCTCTGGTTCCATCAATCCACGGCACCTGAAATGGCCGCAGGGGGTAATGCTTCTCCTGCAAAACAGGAGTTGGTAGTGCCCGGTGGATATAAAGCAACGCTTACCCTTGCAGATGCCTCTACCATTGATTTGGAAGCTGTTAAAAGCGGGTCCCTGACCCGGCAGGGAAATACGGAGTTAAGCTCCCCGGGTAGCGGACAACTGGAATACAAGTCGCAAGGCAGCGATAAAGATATATTGTACAATAAAATAACAACGCCTCGTGGAGGGCAATACAAGGTAGTATTGCCGGACGGTAGTAAGGTTTGGCTAAATGCCGCATCATCCTTACGTTTTCCCATAGCTTTCGCCGGGGACGAGAGATCAGTTCTACTTACCGGCGAAGCTTATTTTGAAATCAATCCGCAACCGGCACCCGGTGGTAACGGGAAAAAGCTTCCCTTCATCGTAAACGCGAATGGCGTCAAGGTGAGTGTCCTGGGAACGCATTTTGATGTGATGGCCTATGCCGATGAGGCCACCCTGCAGACGACACTGCTGGAAGGATCGGTAAAAGTGAGTAGTGGCAATGCCTCGGGCCTGTTAAAACCCGGCCAGCAGGCACAGGTGCAGGATGGCAAGATAAAAGTGATAAAAACAGACGCCGGCAGCGCCGTGGCATGGAAAGATGGCTTTTTTAACTTCGAACAGGGGGCGGATGTGCCGGAAGTAATGCGGCAGATTTCACGCTGGTACAATGTGGACGTGGTCTATGAGAAATCGGTTCCCCAGCGTGAGTTTGACGGTAAGATATCAAGGGATGAGAAAATCGCGGATCTTGTTAAGATACTGGAAACGAACAACATAAACGTTCGGCTGGATGAAAAGGAAAGGCGGATTGTGGTAATGCCTTAATTAACAACGGCTTGTGCGTGTTTACCGGTTGTGTTTCCAAAAGTTAGTCTCCATTAATCATTAAACCAACACTCTGATGTTGCATTTTACGTAAATAAGATGCAGCTTCGTTGGCTACTGCTGCGACCGTGAGTTATATTTGCTCATGGCTCGCAGTTTGTGGTTTATATGAGGGTCTCCTGGTATAAACACTTCCGAAGCGGGCCTTGGAAAACGGTCACAATCAGCGGAGATGTTGAGTTCGAAACCAATTACTGCTTTATTAATCCTTGCCTGCCTGTTGGCAGGCTTTAGCAGCTATACACAGAATATTACGCTTTCTTATAAAAACACTCCCCTCAAAATTGTCTTTTCCGCTATCGAAAAACAAACCGGTTATGTTTTCTTCAAAGACCGGTTGCTGATGCAAAAAGCAAAAAACGTAACCATACTGGTAAAGGATGCTTCCCTGGAGCAAGTGCTCGAATTGTGTTTCAGGGATCAATCGTTCGGTTACTTTATTGCCGGCAGAACTATTACCATACGCCCCATGGAGTCGCCGGGTTCCGATCCGCCGCTCGCACCGGCAGTAGCGATCATAACGGGAACGGTCATGAATGAAAACGATGAACCCGTGCCCGGTGCTACGATCATTGCAAAAGAAGGAAGGGTGCAGGCCGTAGCGGGCGATGATGGCAGGTTTGTGCTGCGCGGGATAGGGGATAATGACAGCATCCTTGTCACGAGCATCAACTATGAGTCGCGGAAAATAAGACCGGGAGGCCGGCGCATGCTGGACATACAATTAAAACAACGCGTGGCAGAACTGGGTACGGCTGTTTCTACCGGGTACCAGAAGACTTACAAGGATAAAATAACCGGGTCGGTGGTGAGCATCGATAATTCATTGTTCAACCGCAGTGTATCGGTCAATGTGCTGGATCGCCTGGATGGGGTAACGAATGGCCTGCTGTTTAATAAAAATATCGTGGCCGGTGTTAACCAATCCTCCATGAGTATCCGCGGACGAAGCACGCTGCTGGCTAACCCCGAGCCATTGATTGTGCTGGACAATTTCCCTTATACCGGGGATGTGAATAATATTAACCCGAATGATATTGAAAGTGTGACCGTGTTGAAAGATGCTGCTGCGGCGGCCATCTGGGGCGCTTTTTCAGGTAATGGCGTAATTGTGTACACCACTAAGAAAGGGAAATACAACCAGCATCCCAGGTTCTCGTTCAACAGCAATGTAACCGTTGCCGCCGAACCGAACCTGTGGTACGCTCCGCGATTAAGTTCCTCCGATTATATCGACGTGGAACAGTTTTTATTCAATCATTCTTTTTATGATCCACTGGTAAGCAATCCTACGCACCCGGCCTTATCGCCTGTAGTGGATATGCTTTATAAAGTGAAATCCGGGATGCTTACGGAACCGGCTGCAGACGCACAGATCAATGTTTTGCGTCAACAGGATACGCGGGACGACCAGCACGATTATTTTTACCGCAACAGTGTGGACCAGCAATATGCACTCAGCATGAGCGGCGGATGGAGCAAGGACCAATATTATGTTTCAGCAGGGTATGATAAGGACCTTTCTTCCCTGATAGGAAACGGCTACAATCGTATCACATTAACGGGCAACAATAGTTTTGTCGCGCTCAATAAGAAACTGGAGATAACAACCGGCATCGTGTTTTCATCCAGCAGAACAAGGACAAACAATGCTGCCGGTCTCTCGGTGTCTTACCCTTATCTCAAACTGGCGGATGCCAGTGGTAATGCATTGACCGTACCGGTTGATTTGCGGCAAGGGTATAAAGATACCGTCGGTCATGGCACGCTGCTGGACTGGAACTACCGGCCGCTCGATGAATTGAGACTGGCGGATAATGTTACGCTTCTTACGGATTACAAGATCAATATAGGGCTGAAATATGTTTTGCTAAAGGGGCTTGATGCAAACGTATATTATCAATACAATAAAGGAAACAGCGAGCAGAAGAACGTCATGAGCCAGCAAACCTATTATACCCGTAATCTCATTAATGAGTATACGCAGGTAAACGGCGGCGTTACCAGCAGGCCGATACCGCTGGGCGGTATATTGGATAAAGCCATCAACGATTATGAGGCAAATAATATACGCGGACAATTGAGCTATAGCCGCAGTTGGAATGCCAACCATGTATTAACCGCTATAGCAGGCACCGAGTTGAGAAGTATTAATGCCAGCCTTAGCACCACCCGTTTGTATGGGTACGGGCAAAACACGCCCGGTGGTGTTACCGTTGATTACCAGACCAGTTTTTCGATGTATAATGCTCCTTTTTCATTGGCTACAATTCCGAACCTGAATACGAGCTATGGCACTACGGACCATTATATTTCTTCTTATGTCAATGCTTCTTACACCTGGCGGCAACGGTACATTTTATCTGCCAGTGCCCGGAAGGATGAATCAAATATTTTTGGCGTTAAGTCAAACCAGAAGGGAGTGCCTTTATGGTCGGCCGGCGCCAGTTGGAATATCAGCAGGGAGAATTTTTACGGCGCCGGCAACTGGCTTCCTTACCTCCGCCTGAGAATAACGGACGGATACAATGGTAATGTGGATCGCTCGGTTTCTGCTTATACCACGATGCTTGTCAATAGCCCCAACGTGTACGGGGCCCTGACGGGCACTATTATCAACCCGCCCAATCCTTCCCTGCGCTGGGAAAAGGATAATATTGTAAACATTGGTCTGGACTTTACCTTGCGGAATAATGTCGTTTCCGGTAGTCTCGAATATTATACCCGGCGGGGAAGGGATTTGATTGGCTATAGTCCGCTGGATCCTACCACGGGTAACGCAACGATAAGGGGTAACACGGCCAATATGTCCGGGCGTGGCGTGGATATTGTCCTCAATACAAAAAACATACACGGCAAGTTCAACTGGAATACCAGCTTTTTATTCAGTAACACTGCTAATAGGGTAACCCAATATAACGCTACGCAGAGCGTCGTTTCTTCTTATTTCAGTCCCCAGATTAACCCGCTGCCGGGAAAACCTTTGTATTCGGTATATGCATTAAAATGGGCCGGTTTGGATCAGAACGGTAACCCGCAAGGCTTTTTGAATGGTGTGGTAAGCCAGAACTACTCTGCTATCATCAATTCCAACAATCTTAATGATCTTATTTATAAGGGA
>DASYCT010000556.1:0-4991 GCA_036500065.1 Chitinophagaceae bacterium
CCGAGCCGATCTTTGATCCCCTTGCCATCCTTCCCGCCGATTCCATCGTACGCCGGAAACGCTTGCCAAACAGCACCTGCTTCCGCGACAGTGAACTCTTCATACGCACATAATACTTGTCGCCTATTCTATAAAAACAAACGTCGTCGATTGTACGCTCCAAATAAAAAGGCCCGGATTGAATTGCCATAGAAAGGTTTTTCTTAAATTTACGAAAAACCACGGAGAAAATTTCCTGCCCCCAGGCCTAAAAAGTATTGAATCCCGCATTTTTAGTCCGCTTCCGATTACCCCCTAATATGAAACAGTAAGAAAATCAATTACTTATTCTCCGAAAATTCCCCTTCGCAATTCAGGCATAATCACAGAACAGATAGAGAACAGGTAGAGCGTAGTAACGTCATGGTATCTTCATGGGTACTTCAGCCCAACTTCATAGTAACTGCGCACTTTTCTAAAAAAAGGGTTGCAGCTTCGCTCCCTACACATAAAAAAAAATTATTATCCGGTCAGAATCCTAATCCTCCCTCAACCCCTTCAAATAAGCAATACTCTGCGGCACCTGCTCCATCACATTACTACTTTCATCTTCAATATAATAATGCTCTATCCCCGCCTTGCGCGCCGCTTTCAATATCGCCTTTATATCGATCTGCCCCGTCCCGAGCGCTACATCGTTTTCCTGCGGCGTGCCGCCCGACAGGTTCCCCGTTACGCCTTTCTTCAGGTCTTTCAGGTGCATGGTCTTGTACCGCTTCCCGTATTTATTGATCAGCACCGCCGGGTCCTGCCCGGGAAAAAAGGCCCAGAGAATATCGATTTCAAAACTGACATAGCGCGGGTCCGTGGACGTGACGATGAAATCATACAGCGTCCCGTCCTTATAAGGTTGAAATTCAAAACCGTGGTTATGATAAATAAAATGCAGCCCCCATTGTTCTTTCAGAATTTTACCCACCCGGTTAAAATCGTCGACCGCCTTTTGCGCTTCCTCAAGGGTAAGAGCCCCTTTATGAGGTATCCCCGCCACCCGCACATACGTGGCGCCAAGCGTCTTGGCGTTTTGCGCCACTTCGGCCGTCTTGTTGACGAAATCGTCATAGCTCACGCCGAATGAGGAGCAGTGCATGCCCTTCTCGTCGATAAACTTTCGCAGCTCCGCCGCCGTTTTACCAAAAAGATTGGAAAACTCGATATCGGTAAAACCATTGGCTTTCGCGATATCCAGTGTGGAAGGAATATCCTTTTCAAAATACTTGCGATAGGTAAAAGAAACTACCCCCGGTTGCCGCGGGAATAATAGTTTGCCGTCTTGTGCATAAGTGCCGGCAGCAAGCAAAATAAATAAACACGTGTTTCGGATAGAGGTAATCATGGATGATATGGTATTGAGGTAAAGAATAAAGTTATACAACAGGTTCCCATCCCGGTTCGTAAGAGCGGCTCCACAGCTTCTGCGCTTCGGCATCGTGAAGGATATGCCCGTTGGCCGGGTCGATGGTCAAATCACGTCCCACCCTCCACGAAATATTGCCCAGTTGCATGGCCACTACGCTCTTGTAGCCCAGTTCCACGTCGCAATTGGGCCGCCGGTTATTGCGTATCGCATCGAGAAAGTCATGCACGTGCAGTGCATCCATCCCCAGGCTCACGCTGGCCGTGTTGCGCCCCTGCACTCCATCGTCCTTCATCGTCGATTTCACTTCCTTCACCAGTTTGCCGCTTAGATCATACACCGTATAGCTGTCGCCGCCCGTGTCGAGGCTGCCGTTGTCTCCGTAAAATATAATGCCCCGGTCCGCGCCCTCGATCTTTCGCCCGTTCGAACTCCGGTTCTCCCACATCAGCGACACCCGCCCCGGGTAATCCATCGTGACGATCTGCGTGTCCGGCGTTTCCCAGGCATCCTTGAACTGGTAGCGACCGCCCACCGAGCTCACCCGCGTGGGAAAATCCACGCCCAGCCCCCAGCGCGCCACATCCACCTCGTGGGTGCCGTTGTTGAGCGCTTCACCCGTACCCCAGCGCCAGAACCAATGCCAGTTGTAATGGATCAGCCCGTCCTGGTAGGGCACCCGCGGCGCTGGCCCCTGCCATAGATCATAATTAAGTTCGGGGGGAACGCTGCCCGGTTGAAGATAATTTGCCTTGCGCATATTGGTGTACCAGGTTTTGGCAAAATAAACCCGGCCGATAATGCCCTTGTGCAGTTGTTCGATGCCTTCGGTCAGCACCGGCGCCGAACGGCGCTGCGCACCCATCTGCACCACGCGGTTGTATTTTCGTGCAGCCATCACCGCCAGCTCACCCTCATGCGGGTTATGACTCAACGGCTTCTCGACATACACATGTTTTCCCGCCCGGCAACCCATGATCGTCAGCGGCGCATGCCAGTGGTCCGGCGTCGCGATATAAATAGCATCGATCGATTTATCTTCCATCAGCTTGCGGCAATCGCCTTCCGCCCGCGGTGCGTTCACCTGTTTTGCATCCGTCACCGCCTTGATTGCCTTGGCGATTACCCGCGTATCCACATCACACACGCACGACACTTCCGCATCGGGCTGTCCCGCAAAAGTGGCCGCCATGCTGCTGCCCCGGCCGTTCAGACCGATAATGGCCACGTGGATGCGCTCGTTGGCCCCGATAATATTCCGGTAACTCTTCGCCGGGAAACCCAACGCACCGCCGCCGAGAGCCACGCCCGCAGAACCCATCGCCACCGTTCGGATAAAATCACGTCGTTTCGCCATATAATTAATTTGTCATCTTTTTTAATTCTTCCCCACCTGTCAGAGCAAGGGTTCTTCCTCCCCCTTTAGGGGGCGGGGGGTTCAAGATAACGAAATATCCAATAGCCGCCTATCGGTCGCTTCTTTTACGAATGATTTCCATTTCATTCATCTCGCCATTGCAGACACGCAGCGTTTTCCAGCAGCTATCATCCTCGAGTCGCAGGATATAAACCGTTCCCTCGATATCGTACTGCTCGACTTCCTTTACCTCCGTAATGGAAAAATCATAGTACACGCTTTTGACAATCCCCCGGATGCCCCGGTCCAGTTGCTTTTCATGATAGATCTTGATCGTATACACCCAAAGTCCTCTTTTGTCATAAAGCACCTGGAAAGAAATACCCTCCTGTTCGAACTTTGCAATATAACCGGTCTCTCTTACAAACCAGCTGATGTTCCGGGCCTGCCCGAACTTCCTCGAAAAATTGCGTACAACCGGCGCCGATACACTGTTCAGGTAATCCCTTACCACTGTCCCCGTCGGACGCGTAACGGCTGCATACCCCGGTCCGGGCTCAAACAGGCTGTCAGGCGGGCTTTGCGCAAAAGCAGTAAAAGTGGTCAGTAAAAACACCGGTATTAAAAAGCTTCCTTTCATAGATTTATTTTTTAAATGTTCATGCTATGCCAGGAACTTCGATTAGTATGCCAGTTATAATAGAGTGATGTTCACCTTGTTAGCTTTGACTTGAAAACGAATCCTGTTCAGTTTCGATACAGCCCACGTCTGTTTTTAATACAATAAGCTACAAGCCGCGTGCCCCGCCGCAAATAAGCCGCGAGTTTCAGGCGGCAAGCCAGCCCCCGCCACAAATAAGCTCATAGCTCATGACTCACAACTCACCACTCCGTCCGCCCATACACCTTGTTCAAAATGCCGGTCATCATTAAAAAATGTGAATAAATTGCCGGCCCGCGTTTTTCTTTTCGGCTGGTACCATATATTCGTACTTTATACCCCGGTAACCCATTTCCCTTTCCTATATAATTAACACTTCCGGCTTTTATAGTAAAGCTGCATGAGAAACAGGCTATTTTAAAAACCAATTAATACGTCATGAAAAGAGCATTATTAACTATTTTCCTTGCGGGAACTGCAGTAGCCATCGTTACGGCGCAGGTTCCCCGGCCGGGTGGTGGTGCCGGCGGCAGGCAGGCGCCAGGCGGCGGTGCCGCAGGAGGCGCTGCAACTGTGCGCATTCCCCCCAAGCCTTACAACGAAGTAATCACCGAAAAAGCAAGAACCCACAAGGGCCTGTTTACAGTGCACCGCGTGGACGATCATTATTATTTCGAAATACCCGATAGCATCCTCGGACGGGACATCCTGATGGAAAGCCGCCTTTCCAAAGCCGGAACCGACATGCGCGGCGGCGGCACCTTCGCTGGCTATGCCGGCGACCAGCTCAACCAGAGCGTGATCCGTTTTGAAAGAGGTCCCGAAAACAGGATCTTCCTGCGCGAACTTTCCTATTCCGAACGCTCCGGCGATTCGAGCATGCCGATGTTCAACTCGGTCATGAATTCGAATATCCAGCCCATTGCCGCTTCATTCGACGTAAGAGCTTACAATACCGACTCCGTTACCGGTGTTAAAAGCTGCGTCATCGAAATGACCGAAGTGATGAACAGCGACAACGACCTGTTTTTCTGGGGCAATGCCAAAACAGCTTTCCGCATCGGCACCTACCAGGCCGATAAATCTTATATAGTAGGCGTAAAGACCTTCCCGATCAATACCGAAATCAGGACCGTCAAGACCTACACGAAAGCAGCAAACCCCCTCGCCGGCTTTGGCGGCGGTGGTGGTGGCGGCGGTCTTGCCACAGGATTTTCAACCGTGGAACTGAATACCTCGCTGGTATTGCTTCCCAAAGTGCCCATGATGCCGCGCTATTTTGACCCCCGCGTCGGCTTCTTCACCAATTCATACACCGATTTCGACGCCGATCCCCAGGGCACTAAACGTGTCAACCTGGTAGCCCGCTGGAGACTGGAACCGAAACCGGAAGACATGGAAAAATACAAACGCGGCGAACTGGTGGAACCCCAGAAACCGATCGTTATTTATATCGACCCCGCTACACCTCCCAAATGGGGGCCCTACCTTGTAAAAGGTATCAACGACTGGCAGGCCGCGTTTGAAAAAGCCGGTTTTAAAAATGCCATCATCGGCAAAGTAGCTCCCACACCGGC
>DASYCT010000557.1:0-4482 GCA_036500065.1 Chitinophagaceae bacterium
ATCATTGATCAGGTAGGCAATCAGCACTCCTATCAACCCGAGCAGGAAGCCAAGCGCAAACCCCCCGAGGTGAAAACCTGTCTCCCCGTCTTTTTGCTTACCGGCCATCTTTGCCAGTTTGCTGTTGTCGAGGGTTCCGTCTTCATTGATGCTGTTGCGGAGTTTCCTTTGTGCGATTTTAAACTCCATTCGCTTGAACCAGCCCATCTTTTGGCCGCTTAATTTTTCATAATCGGCTACATTGATGGTAGACAGGTCCTGCATGCTCAGGAATTTGCCCGGCGCAACCGGGAGCATGATAGCAGATGCTTTTAACGAAGGGGCAGGTGTTGCGGGTGAGGGGTTTACCACTATGGAAGCGGCAAATGCAGAAGATACAACGATCGCTAATGCCATCGCAAGCGTTACAATTCTTTTCATAATAAATTGGTTAAAGGTTAAAGATATAAACGGGATTTATCACGATGTTAAATATATGCAAAAATCCCACACGGTACTTACCTCAACTAACCTACTTTTGCGCCTGTCGACATGCAAGAACGAAGTAAATTTTCCATCATACTCATCCTGGGACTTTTGTCTGCCATCGGTCCCTTTTCCATTGATATGTACCTGCCTGGGTTTCCGGCTATTGCAAGCCACCTGCATACGACGGTGGCGCATGTGACACTCTCCCTGTCCAGTTTTTTTATCGGCATTTCCGCCGGCCAGTTTCTATACGGCCCCCTACTCGATAAGTTTGGACGCAAACGTCCCTTGTACATCGGGTTACTGGCCTACCTGCTGGCGTCGATCGGCTGTGCGTTCGCCGCTTCGGCCGATGCGCTGATCGTCCTCCGCCTGTTGCAGGCCCTCGGCGGATGCGTGGGCATGGTGGCTTCGCGGGCCATGGTCCGGGACATCTTTCACGTCCGGGAAAATGCAAAGGTCTTTTCATTGCTCATGCTGGTCGTGGGCGTTTCTCCCCTGGTGGCCCCTACCCTCGGCGGCTACCTGACGGCAGCCTTTGGCTGGCAATCGGTTTTTGTGGTGCTTAGTGTAATGGCCGTGGGCATACTGGCCGCCGTTTATTTTACGCTGCCCGAGACCCGGCAACCCGACCCCACGCTTTCGCTCCGGCCGGGAGCCATCCTGGTCGGTTTTGCCCGCGTGATACGGGAACCCCAATTTTTTACCTATGTCTTTGCCGGTTCGATTGCTTCCGCCGGCCTGTATGCCTATATCGCCGGGTCGCCTACCGTTTTCATGGAATTGTTCCGGGTAAGTGAGCGTCAATACGGTTGGATTTTTGCTTCTATCGCCCTGGGACTCATTGGCTCCAGCCAGCTCAACAGCCTGTTGCTGCGCACCTATAAAAGTGAAGCCATTATCCGGGTGGCCCTGTTTTGCCAGACCCTTACCAGCCTGCTGCTCTTTGCCGGCACGCTGCTCGGGTGGCTCGGCCTGTTCGGCACCATCTTCCTGATATTTATCTATCTCTGCTGCCAGGGGTTTATTTTTCCCAATTCGTCCGCCCTTTCACTGGCTCCGTTTCCCAAAAATGCCGGTACGGCCTCCGCGCTGATGGGCGGCATTCAAATGGCTATCGGCGCCTTTACCTCCGCGATGGTCAGTTTTTTAAACAACCATACCGCCCTCCCCATGACGGGGGTGATGGGCTGCTGCGCGCTTACCGCCTTCCTTATCCTGCTTATCGGCGGCCGTTATATCCACTACCGGGCCAGCGTGGAAACGATAAAGGAAGAAACTGTAGAAATGATCAGCAGCTCCTAACTGTGCAAAACTTTTATACGTATTAAGAAAGTTTTATACAATGTTAGCATGAGAATTGATGACCTTTGTTATCAACTTAACCGTATGCAGCTACAATTCATAAAAAATATACAGTTCACCAAGCTGGTGAAAGCCGAGGGGAGACTGAGAGAGTTCAATTTCAGGAAGCAAAACAAGCTGGAAGACTCCGTTTTTACCATAGATGTGAGCGATGATCGCGGCAACCGTATCATCTTCTATATGAAGAAAGAAGATGGTCAATGGCGCATCGTTAAGCAACCGCTGCCGGAATGGCTGTGGAAAATGGAGACCTCTTTCAATGAAATCATCGAGGAAGAACTGCGGCTTGGCTAAGTAGTTTCCTCTACTTTCTATTTTATTATAATTTTCCCTGGTCCACCTGCCAGTCATCGCTCCTGAACGGGCAAAGTGGCAGGCCGCCGGTGGAGAATACATTTCCTATAAGCGTATTGCTGAACCCGTAACGTACAAAGGCGGGCTCCTTTACGTCTTTGCTTTTTACAATTATCTTATCTTTTTCAATACGCGCTTCGGCGGGATGCCAGTCTTCTTTTTCACCCGATACAAAGAAGCCGGTAATCGTTTTGCCTTTTGCCAGCAGCCCGTTGGGCGCATTATCAAAACTCAGCACCAGTTCCCCGCTCTTCTTTTCCGCGCTTTTAAACTGTGGGCTTTTGTAAACGATGCCCGGTTGGTGATAGGTTTCGGCCAGCGCCCAGGCAGCCAGCCGGTTACCTACTTCGCGTTTATGCGTGGGGTGTATATTCGTCACCGAGTCAATCAAATCGGTGATAACGACCATCCCTACGTTGGGATGCTGCATTGTTTTGGTCTGCTGCTCCTGCAATAAGGCGCCGACATTATTATTGCCGTATTTAAACGGGGCAATCTGCACATAATAAAAAGGGAAAGTCTTTTTCCATTCCTGTCTCCACGCATCGATCATCGTTGTCAGCAGTTTGCTGTACGTACTGTTGGTGCCCGTATTCGATTCTCCCTGGTACCATATAGCACCCGCAATGGCAAAGGACGTAACAGGCGCTATCATTGCATTCCAGGCAAGCCCGGGTTGTACGGGCCAGTATTTGGAAACGGTCAATTGTGCAGCGGCTGCTTTCAATGCCACATCCTGCTCTACCAGTGCAGCCGGTGTCCATGTTTCGGCCGGGGTGCCGCCCCAGCTACTACTGATAAGCCCGACGGGTACGTTTAACTGCTGCTGTAACCGCTTTCCAAAAAAATAAGCCACTACACTAAAGTTTTTTACTGTATTGGAATCGCAGCCGGTCCATGCTGCTTTCAGATCGTCCTGCGGCGTCGCGGAAGTTGTTTTAGAAACAGAAAAAAACCGGATATAGGGAGTGGCGCAGGTGGGGAATTCCTCCTTAACGTCTTTCTCACCCCAGGTGGATGTCATTTCCATATTTGACTGGCCCGAGCATACCCATACTTCTCCAATCATTACATTGTCCAGCCGGATGGTATTGCGGCTGCGAAGCGTAATAGTATAAGGGCCGCCCGCCGCCGGGGTCTTTACCCGGAGCATCCACCGTGCGCCGCTGTTTGCCGCCACGGAATCGGTACGGTTGTCCCAACCCGTGGTCACATATACTTTTTCCGCGGGTCCCGCCCATCCCCACAACGCCACGGAATCCTTCTGCTGCAGCACCATACCGGAAGAAAGGATCGCCGGCAGGCGCAACTGGCCGCAGACCAATACAGGGATTAACAGGAATAAAACAGGGAAAACAAGCAGGCATTTTTTCATAAATATGCATCGTTATTTGCGGTACAATATACAGCAAAATACCGCGATTTAATTTTTCCCCACCTGTCCCTGTACTTACCGGAAACTGGTATATTCAGGATGCATTCGTTTACCGAAACTTAATACAGCGCCTGCCCATATAGCTATATTTTTAACCATCACTTTTAAAACAATCATTAATCATGAGAACCTTACAATCATTGCTGGCGTTCAGCCTGCTGTTCATCGCCTGTTCCTGCAAAAAAGACAGTTCAACTACCGGTGTCGCCACTCCCGCCCTTATCAGGGGCACACTGGCCGCCACCGTTACCACCGAAACCTTTGAAACCGGCACCAAGGCCGCTTACGCCGCCGGTAATGTAACCCTGGCCACCGGCACCTGGACATTTACCGATGCGCTTATCGGCAACCTGACCACCGACCATAAAATCGGCACCCAGGCAGCCCGCATCCGCAACAGCGGTAAGATTACAATGGATTTCGACCATGCCGCCGGCGCATCCACCGTCACCATCCAGCACGCTGTGTTCGGAACAGACGGCAGCAGCACCTGGCAGCTCTGGTACAGCACCAATGGCGGCAGCACCTACACGCAGGCTGGTTCTACCATCACGACCAGCTCCGCTACGCTGCAAGCCGCTACGTTTACTATCACCGCAACCGGCGCCATTCGCTTTGAGCTGCGCAAAACCGACGGCACCGCCAATCGCATCGACATCGACAATTTTGCTATTACCGATGCCGGCGGAAGTACTCCTCCTCCACCTCCTCCCGGCGGCAAGAAGTTTTTATTCGATGCCACCAAGGCCGAAACAGCCGGCAATGCTGATTGGGTGATTGACGAAGACGGCAGTACGCCCCAGCGCATACCCACCCCCGCACAATCCACTATTACGGCCTCTACCGCCGAGACTTTCTGG
>DASYCT010000558.1:0-6349 GCA_036500065.1 Chitinophagaceae bacterium
TCTTTATTTTGGAAATTTCGTTTCCATATTGCAGGCTATAGACGACCTGAAGACTTTTCTGGGCCGGAAAAGCAATCGAAGATAGCTGCCAGCTTTGGATCGTGGCTGAAGCATCAGAAGTATGCCAAAGCGGCAGGTGATTGGCGTCGTCATGGTAAGTGACCTGTGCGGAGGACTGCCCGGCGTTGATCGTGGTCGAAGTATAATTGAATCGTATGGTATCGGTGCCGAATGGCGCAATAACATCTGTCAGCCACCATGAGCTTCCATAGGATTTTCCGGAATATCCGAAGGTGAAATTAGATCCGGTGAGTTTCGTCGTTTCCTCAGTGGCGAAATCATAGATCGTGCCATCTTCCGTAACAACCCGAAAACTTACGATCGAACTGTTATCCACAGAACTCACTTGATAGGAAATATTTATCTTGGTGTTTGGGATCTGTACGATCTGCTTATTCTTACCGATCAGAAACTGACCCGATCGGCCTTTGAAATTAAACTGGAAGACGTCCTGCTGGGCATCCATGCTGTCAGTGGCGTATTGGTTGCCGTAGGTGTTAACATCTGCTATGACGGCACTCGAATAAAGAAATCCGTTAGTGGGAAGATCATCGGGCATTCCCCGGACAGTTCGGGTGATAGCTCCGGTGGCGTTGAAATTCCAGCCTAGCCCTACAGAACCGGGAGACTCCCCAACTCTTATGCCTCCTGAAAAATATTCGAGAGATACAGGCCAGGACAACCCGCTGCCTGCGCTGCCGTAGTTATAGATAGGAACAGAGACATTTGGCATGCCGGTGTAAAAGTTTACAGGCACAGCACCAAACTTGGCTTCTGCTGCAGCATTCCCTACGCCGGATGTCGCATTGGCGGCATTGGGTGCGTCCTGCCCGTACACATAGGTGGTAAATAGTATTGATAATACAAATAAATATCTCATATCGATATTAATTGAAGCTGTACCCGACCCTGAAGATAAAAGGGACAGAAGCTGGTGTATGCTGTTTAGATAGTGCGTCGAAAAGCAATTGGATATTGCTGCTTTTATTCGGCGCAATCCGGAATTTCTTACTAAAGCCAAACAGGGCGCTTTTTTGCCATTGATCCCAGTTGGACAAGTCCCGCCAGGAACTGAATCCCTGCACGTAATCATATTCGAACCCGCCCGTCAACCAAAGACTGCCCCTGGCCTTCACATCGATATAACTTCGAATACTCGCTCCCTGGCCACTCAAAGAAAGATGGCTGATCCCTTGTCCAAGGCCGATATTGTAACTTCCTCCAACTCCAATGGTTGCCTTCGAGCTTAGTTTATAACCAACCATCATACCGAGATCGGCGGTTGCCGGCATGATACCATAGCTTTGCTGCGTCTGGAGGCTGATACTATAGACCAGGCGTTTTAGAAAGGTCCTTACCTTTTGATCGTTGGGTGTGAACTGAGGCATCACCATATCGCCACTGCCGCTGAATCCGCCCAGGGAACGAACCTTGTCCTTCAGTTGATTGATCTGCTGCTGACCGTCATCGACCTTTTGTTGGAGATATTGACCGGGATCTGCTCCGCTACCGGCTAGGGGCCCGGTACTAAGGCCGATCCTTTGCTGGATCATGTCCTTCGTTTGAAGTCCGGGCAGCGCCGCCGTGCTGCCATAGTTGTCTGGCAGACTGAAAAGACGGCCGGCATAGCTGTTCTTCTGCATAAAATGCTGGAAGGCCGTCGAATTGCGCAGTCCGGTAAGTACCTTCTCCTGCAGCTTATCCCTGTCTTGGAGGATCGACTTGTATTCCGTCAACTGCTGCTGGAAATAGAATGCGTTCTTATTAAGCCACAGCATCTTATTACCAAGGTTATAACCGGCCAATTGCGCCTGCAGCTGCTGCTCGCGTTGCCGGAAAAAAGCCTCCACATCCCGGGCTTGTTGCCACTTGCTCTGCAGCTGCTGAATTTGTGCCTGGGCATCCTGAATCGCTGCAAGCTTGGCCGGAGCCGCCCCCAAGCCACCGACACTCCCCTGTCCAAGAAAATGCAAAGCGGTCTCCACACTGTCGAGCCTTGGCAAATATTCCTTGGGGGAGGAAGCTGTTTGGATCGCCGATGGGGTATTCAGCGTCTTCAGCAGTTGTTGATAATTTTGCTGTGATCCCGCGAATACTCTTTTCGCCGCGACGCTGTCTTTTGCATAAAGCGCGTTCTCCAATCGTGCTTCCGTGCCGGCCATCCGACCCAGATAGTCAATAGTCCGTTTGGTAATGGCCTTGTCCATTTCGCCGGCATTGCTCCCGATGCGGGCATACACTTTAACCGGCAGATCCACGGTTCCCGCCGGTACGGTATCCCGGCCCTGTCCCACGGCATTCGCTCCCGTCAACACGTACATTGCAATACAGATTGGAATTACCCTCATCATGGTTTAGGATTTTGACGTGCTGGCATCAATTATTGCTCTTTTCCCCTATCAGGTTTTCAAGCCGGGCCATTTTTTCCTCGAGCTCCTTTAGCCGGCTGGATTGTTCTTTCAAGACTTCTATCTCTTTGTTTTGCGCAATGATGTAGAGTGTCAGTTCTTCGATCTTTTTGAGTAGGGCCGCCTGCGTCCCGCCGAGATCGATGCCCTTCGCTTGTACGTTTTCGGCCGAGGGAATGTCGGGAAGATGGTGATGGCGTTGAATATAGCCGGATAGACTATCCAGCGAGGGGAGCGAATAGTTCTTATTGAATACGAAGTCCGGCCAGCTGCCGACGGGCTTTACCCAAGCCGAGGTGAAAACGGCCGGACCATTCACCGCCAGGAGATATCCCTTCGTGTCAGTGGTTCCGATGCCAAAACTTCCGTTGGCCAGCAGCCTCGCATACTCAGTAGTGCCTATCTGAAAGCTGATCGGCTTAATCGATGCATCAGTACCGATTGTCCCCAAGGCCGACCCATATCCCAGGTTGACCCCTTGTAGATAGGTGGTGCCTCCAAGCACCATCAACGGGCCAAGTGGACCACTTGTGTTAATACCGACGCTTCCGACATAGTAAGTAATGCTACTGCCGTTGGTGGACCATTGGGCGTCAACAGATAGCGACACTAAAAAGATCACTAAGGATAATAAAAGACGTTTCATGCTGAGAATTTTCTTCAGATGTAAAAAAGGGGACTTGTAAGGCGACCGAAGTAGGATCACCTTAACGAGATAAATAAGCCGATCGCCCGAACTTACTCAGACGATAGCCTACAGCAGATTTTTTTATTGAGATTTTTGCGGGATGAGTATTCCCCAAGGAATGCGGCGCGCGAATGCGGTCGCAGTAAAGCAGATGTCATAAGTCAGACAGTTTAGAGTTTAGGTATAATAGCAGTTCTAAAGGGGCGGGTAAAGATCTCTGTAGCGGATAAAGCGGATAGGTTAGAATTGACAGAACGAAGTAAAGCAAAAACTTTTATATTTTTATAAGGGCAAACTCGGAGTAAGTGGTTGGGGAGGCTATGGGCGGCGTCGCGCAGGACCGAGATGAAGGCTTGCGGGCGTGTGAATTGGCGGATGAATTGTGATGAATTCGAGAATAAACGTGAAGGATGTGAGGATAGACGTGTATTTGGATATTGGCTTCTTGAAGGCTGAATGTAGGTTTTGGATTACGAAAAATACCGTTAAAAAACGGTAAGGATTTGCGGAAATTCGCAATTCGTACCCCAAGAACTACCCTCCACAGCTTTAGCTCGGATTAGACTTTATTCATTCTGTTCATCAATTTTTGGGATTTGTAAGCCCGTTGAGTCTAAAACCCTAGACATCTCCGATCCCGCCGATTCAGTCAAAACCTTTTTATTTGGTCTGAACCGTAGCTGGACCTCCCAGCAGGGCGATTTCTTCATCGAGTTGGCAATCGATCTGTTTACCGCCTGTACCCTGTCTGCAGAAATGGGAAGACGGTAGGTATTGTACTCAACCCCATCAATCGCCACTTAAAAACTGTCAACCGAAAAGGCGGCACATCCTGCCATGTCGTGGTTGACGAACTTCCCTCCTTCCGGGCGCTCGGTCTCGACCTTGCGTTGGCCCAGGCCCGTGAAAATCGGGTCGCGATCAGTATCGGCATTCAGGATTTCAGCCAGCTTCGGCAGGAATATGGTCACGACCATGCTGATGCCATCTTTAACCTCCCCGCCAACCTCATTTGCGGGCAAGTTCGCGGCGACTCCGCGCGCTTGGTATCCGTATCCTCCAGGATAAACTTTCAGTGAGCACCGGATCCCGCGACAGGTCTTCCAGCGAAAGCCAGCACCTCGATCCAGCCGTCCCCGCCAGCCGGATCGCTACCCTTTCTTCCGGAGAATTTGTCGGTATCACGGCGGACCGGCCCGACCAAGTCCTGTCCCTCAAGGCCTTTCATGCCCGCATTCTTCCCGAAAAAATTGCCGACCGCCAACCGCCAGAGTCGATCCCAGCCGTTCTAAAATCCGCGCTTGCGCGGGACGAGCTCGACCTACATTTCCAGTCTCTTCGGCAGCAGGTACGTACCATCGTCGGCACCCGCCTCACTCAAATGCAGGAATCACCCCAACTCCAACGACTCATCATCACCAAGGCACACCGAAGCCGTAAAAGGGCAAAGCCCTTTAATACAGTATAGTGATTTTTTGGCAAATAAAGATCATCCGTAAGCGTAATTGACTTATGTCAATTAGCCACTTCTAAGGATTTCCCTTATCTATTTAGTCATTTCTCATCCCTAACTTTATTCTCAAATAAAACCTTATGCTAGAACTGCAACACATCCTCCCCCCGGGCTGCAAGCCTGTCGTTCCGGGCCTATCGGCAACAGTCAAAGAAATGATGCCCACCTTAATTGAAACCGTGGCCAAATGCTGGACACAAATCCCCGATAGCGACTTGGAGCTATTGCTTAAATTCAAAGAGAACACACCGATTTTGGCTTTTAGAAAATATAAAACAGAGGTCTACTTAAATATCTTCGGCTTCAATCTTCATAATCGATTCCGCCCGCTGGCATTGGTCAGTGACATTTACCTTAAATTCAAAATGGGCATCCCGGAATCTCCAAAAGCGCCAAACTGGATCCATGCCATCCCGCTCACGCCTCAAACACTCTCCCCGGCGGAAACCTTGCTGATGCACCGAATTACCCATTCGTTGTTCTGGACCGTATACATGGACTGCAAAAAAAGGTTGGAGAATATCAACAAGTAGCTGAAATAACGCAATGAACTGACGGCATGGCCCCGAATCCGTACTCGCCAGATCCAATAATATTGCACTTTTTAATTTATTTATATGTTTAAGGTTCGCCATTATCATCCTACTACTTTTCCACCAGTTGATTCCCGTCCTGATCCGGCAATTCTCGAATTAATACCCCAGATCATGGCCGACGCGATTGACAGATGGATCCGTGTCTCCAACACTGACCTGGAGGTGCGCCTGGAACAGATTCATGAATCGACCAGAGTATATTTTGCCCGACAGGGCAAGTTGGTCTACACTCACATCCTTTGCCTGGTTGGATGCAATGCGCACACCTTGTTCGAAGACGTCCGCCAACTCTTGCGGCAATTCAAACATAGTGAACCGGTCAAACCTCGGGATAGTAATTGGATATATAGCATCCCGACTTCAAGAATCCCGCCCGGCCAAACAGAAAGCAACCTGATTCATGGTATCGTATTGGCCATTTTTGCGTTGCTCTTGATCGAGCGCTTTAAATGCGCGACACTAAATTAATCCCTATGATTCCTGCAGCAATATTGATGACTAACATACATTCAATTTCATATAAAATGATCTCCTCCCCAGAATTAGCCAACATTAAACCTTCACAATATGAAACACACACTTTATCTTATCGTCATTGTACTATTTCTCACCCAAGCTTGTAAAAAGGCACATACATCAGTCGACCAATCCACCGACCATTCGCTCATTGAGTCAGCCCAACTCTTCTTTCAGGAACATCTCGAGCATCAAACTCCTGTTCTCAATGCCAATACCCGGATCACTGCCGGCAAACGGCCCTACTGGCCAGCGGCCTATACGGTCAACTCATCAAAGGGAATACTGGTCGTTGTACCGGTCATCTATCAAAAAAATCTCGTAGTTAAAACGAATTTCTCCGGAAAGCGCGTCATGGCGCTGAACTATCTCACCAAATTGGTTATGTATAAGAACGACAATGGCTTCTATGCCCAATTAGCCACTTACTTTCCGGACAGTGCTTGTAATACAACTCCAAATGGTGCCTTTTCCGGTCTAATCTTCAGCGAGACCTGGCTAGGTCAACCCATCGCTAAATATAAACTCGCGGGAGGGATAGCGTTGACGCAAACAGAAGCCCCACTCG
>DASYCT010000559.1:0-3782 GCA_036500065.1 Chitinophagaceae bacterium
TCATCGGCAGCGGTACCGTAGGCACCGGTTGTTTTCTCGAACTCAATGGTACCGGCAAGCTCCATGATCCTAACTATACCGAACAATGGCTGCAGGAGGGCGATACGGTGGAAATGGAAATTACCGGTCTTGGGAACCTCAGCAATACCATTGTGCGCGACGAGGATGATTTTTCCCTATTGGCCAGAAAGAAAAAATAACCACGATGGTCGTCGATTTAAACCAGCTCAATGCCCAGACCCGGCATCAGTACCTGCAATATGCCGTGGCGCCCCGCCCTATATGTTTTGCCAGTACGGTAAGCAAAGCGGGCGAGATAAACCTCAGTCCCTTCAGCTTTTTTAATATGTTTTCCTCCACGCCTCCTATCCTTATTTTCTCACCTTCCCGCCGCGTACGCGACAATACGATCAAGCATACACTGGAAAACGTGCTGGAAGTACCGGAAGTGGTGATCAACATCGTGGACTATGATATGGTGCAACAGGTGAGTCTTGCCAGTTGCGAATTTACCCGCAGCATGAATGAATTTATAAAAGCAGGGTTTACGCAGGAGGCCGCCACGCTGATAAAGCCGCCGATGGTAAAGGAAAGCAAGATAAAGATGGAATGCAGGGTGCAGGAAGTAAAACCACTGGGCACGCAAGGGGGAGCCGGCAACCTCGTCATCTGTGAAGTGCTGCGTATGCATATCAGCGATACGATACTGGACAGCAGGGGAATGATCGACCAGCGCAAATTGCAGCACGTGGCAAGACTCGGCGGCGACTGGTATTGTAAGGTAGATGAAAGCAGCCTTTTTGAAGTGGAAAAACCCAATACCCAACTGGGCATCGGTATGGATGCGCTGCCTGCGGCGCTGCGCCACAGCGTCGTACTAACCGGCAACGAGCTGGGACAATTGGCCAACGTACACGAATTGCCCGTGATAGACCCCGCCTTTCACGACGACACACTGAAGAATATCTTTCAATATTATTCCATCAACCCCGAAGAAATGGAAAGGGAGTTGCACTATTACGCCCAAAAGCTGCTCGCGCAGGGAAAAGTAAAAGAGGCCTGGCAGGTATTACTGGCGGTCTAATTAAACACCAGGTTGGGATACAGCAAATCAAGCGAAGCGCCATTATACGGGTAGGTTTCAAACAAATGATTGACCACCTGCGGGGCGATATTGCTGTATTCAATGACTTTCTGCCGGTTGTCCTGCATCCATTGATCAAATACCGTAGCAAAGTTTTCATCCATTTTATCCAACACGGTTACGCCCATTTTTTCCAGCGCGGCGGCATTACAAAGCTGTTCGTATTGCCCGCGGATGGGGATGACCAGCAGTTTCTTTTTGAGGTGCAGGGCTTCGGCCGGCGCTTCAAAACCCGCGCCGGTGATAACACCCGAACTATTGATCATGCTTTGCGTGAACAGGCGATCACCTACAGGGATAAACGTCACGTTGCCGCTGGTGCTGCTGCGGCTGACCTGTTTGGAGAACACATGAAAATGAAACCCCCTGATGGTGCTAAGGCAGTTAAACACCGTTTCATCGCTATAGGAAGAAAGATAGACGGTGATATGTTTTTTGGCGACAGGTTTTGCCTCCAGTATTTCCTTTTTGATAACGGGAGTAAAAATAAAATTGTCGTACCGCTCAAAATGCAGCCCGAGGTATTGGGTGGCCTTTGCATAGTTCCTGAGTATCAGTTCACCCATCCATTGCTTTTTGGCCGGGCGGGGAGATAAGGGAGAATGAAAAGCAGCCTGGTGGCCGAAATTGACGGAAGCGACTTTTTTATAAGCACAGGCCAGCGAGGTAATGCATTCAAAATCGTTGATCACCACATCATATTCTTCCACAGGAAGTTCCCGTAGTTCGTCCCATACATGCACGGGGTTGATGTTCCTGCCTATTTTCCAGTAATCGAGGCCGCCGCCGCTGTTGTAAAACAGGCTCAACCCCTTGCTGCGAAAGCGAACAGGGGCGTCCACATGGAGCTGGCTGTTGGAGCCGCTCAGGAAAATATCCACGTTTCCGTGTCTTCTCAGGTAGGGAAGCAACTGCATGGCCCTGCTGATATGACCGTTGCCCGTAGCCTGCACTGCATAAAAAATTTTCATCCGTTGCTGTTTTATTATTAGCGGCCCTCTTATCAGATGGCCAGGGAATTAAGATAAAAATTCACTTCGTTCGATACCACGTTTATCACCGGTCTTTCTTCCACTGTTTTTGTCTTTTCAAAACGGGTGGGATCATAGGTATAAATATGCCAGTCGTTGTTATGGTATTCCAATGCGGTAAGATGTTCAATCCAGTCGCCGCTGTTGAGATACATTACGCTTCCCTTGTCGGTGCTCACCATCCGTTTTTGCGGCTGGTGGATATGCCCACAGATCACGTAGTCGTATTTCTTTTCGATGGCCAGTTCCGCCGCCGTGGTTTCGAAATCGTTGATTTTGGTAACGGCTTTGTTGACACCTTCCATCACGCGTTTGGAAAGCGAAATGCGCTCACGGCCAAAGAATTTGAGACAGGAATTGATAAAGCGGTTGAGCAGGATAAGCATGCCATAGCCCGAGCTGCCCAGCTTGGCGAGTACTTTGGCGCTTCCCTTGGTCGTGTTGTCGAACACGTCGCCATGGAATACCCAGGTCATTTTGTTGTTTATCTCTATGACCAGCTTATCGGTCAGTTGAAAATTGCCTACTTCAATATCTGAGTAGCGGCGCAGGGTTTCGTCGTGGTTGCCGGTGATGTAAATGACACGGGTGCCATTGCTCATCATGTTGACAATCTCTTTGATAACGCCGAAATGCGAGGCGGGGAAATAATGCTTGCTGAACAGCCAGATATCGATTATATCGCCGTTGAGGATAAGCATTTGCGGGGATACACTGCGGAGATAGTTGACGATCTCCTTCGCATGGCTGCCATAGGTGCCCAGGTGAAGATCAGATAACACTACCACATCTACGGAACGTTTTTCCATCCAGCTATTGGTTTTGCAAATATGCTTATATAGTATTACCTGGATGTTACCGGTAGATTAAGGAATTGTGAAAAACGGGATGGAACTGCTTCTAAAACACAGTTTTAGATGCTTTTACCTACTTTTTTGCTGAGACCTTTTCCACGGACAATGCACATACCCCCTCTTAATAGCTGTTTTTGGCCGGTTTTGCATGGACATTTTAGGGGGAGATAAGCGGGATGCTGGCTTTGCAGTGTTTGAGAGGTAAACAAAAGGCTTTGTTTATTATAACTAGTTTGCCGATTTTGCATAGAAATAGAAAGAAGTTGCCTAATCTCTATATAATTGCTGGTTGTAATGGCGCTGGTAAGACAACTGCCAGTTTCACAATTTTACCTGAAATTCTTAACTGTAAGGAATTCGTAAATGCAGATAATATTGCTGCAGGGCTTTCTCCCTTTAATCCTGAAAGTGTAGCAATTGAAGCTGGCAGATTAATGTTGTTGCGTATTCATGAATTAATGAGGACGGGCGCCGATTTTGCCTTTGAAACGACACTGGCTTCCAGGAGTTATGTTTCTTTGGTCAGGTATGCTCAGCAGATTGGCTATACGATCACTCTTCTATTTATCTGGCTTGACTCTCCCGAGACAGCTATTCAGCGCGTGGCTGACCGCGTTGCCGAAGGTGGCCATAATATTCCTGAGGATGTTATTAAACGCCGATATTATAGAGGCATTTTTAATCTTATGAACCTTTATATGCCGATATGTGATAGATGGATAATAGTCAACAATAAAACTATCGTGCCGGAGT
>DASYCT010000560.1:0-4475 GCA_036500065.1 Chitinophagaceae bacterium
GAACAAGGTAAAAATCCTTATCAGCCACCTGAAAGAATCCGATGCGGCCATTCTCGGCGCGAGCGCCCTGGCATGGGATATAGGGTAGCAATGAAATAGCCCTGGGTTTACCTGCCGGCCTCCCTGATTACAAACACCGCCGGCACCCGTCGCTCCCCTCCCTTATCGCTTGGCTTAATGGTTTCCTTTCCATTCACGAGCAAACAGCTACTACCGCCGCCGTCGAGGTTAAGCGCCTCATAACAACCCAGGTCCTTCAGGATCGTGGCTTCCTGCACCAAATCCGCCCCTTCGGCGACACCCGGGAACCGGCCCTCGATCGCCAGTACAATCAGCTTACCATCCCGGGTATACCCCATGGCCGTCCGCGGATGCCGGTCATTAATGGCCTTGCCGGGAAACCGGTACTCCTCGTTGTTGGTAATCGCTATTTCCCCTTTCTGCAGCAGCACCGGGCCGCCGCCTACCGCCGTCTGCATTTTCCAGCGATCCAGGATGCCTCGCCGCTTCTCCCGCTTTGGCAGGTGATGGAGCTCGGGAACAAAATAGAATCTTGACACCCGTGACAATGAATCTTTATAGTAATACGGTTTCTGCTCAAATGCTATCGGCCATCGTAAACTGGAATCGGAATATAACCAGGCCACATCCGCCCTTCTCTTTTTGGAAATACCTATCGCGCCTCCCAATGCATGATGGTACAAGAGGGTGTCTTTTCCATGTCCCGGTATCGAATGACGGTTCCAGGCAACCATCTGCCCTCCTTTCACCACGGTGTTGATGGTTGCGCCCGTTTTGACATCAAAGAAACTGGCATTTACCACCAGCAACGGCGAATCCAGTTGCCGGAAATATTGCGCCGGCGTGCGGCGAACGGTGTCGTGCGCCTCTGCTGTAAAATCCAGCGCCCGGTCTTTTAACCCCGCCTCCACATAATAGGCGATAGAGGGTTTACCACCGATGGTATCGGTGCTCCGGTACACATGTACCGAAGCCGGTAGCGGCCCGTACAGCGAATCACATTTTGTCCATACCCGTTGTGAAAAACAAAAAGGAGCAATCAATAAACCGATTGCTCCCGCCAGTATTTTTTGCGTGGTCATATTCTTTATGCTATTACTTCTTTTTGTTTCCGCCATTCGCTGATGCCGTAGCCCGCTATCACATGCCGTTCGCTGTGGTAGGAAGAACGCACCAGCGGTCCGCTTTCTACGTAATCAAGTCCCAGCCCATAACCTATCTCGCGTAGTTCGGCAAACTCGTCGGGATGCACAAAACGCTGAACCGGTAAATGTTTTTTGGTAGGTTGGAGGTACTGGCCGATGGTGATAACATCACAGCCATTGTCTTTCAGGTCCCGGATTGTCTGGATGACTTCTTCTTTTGTTTCACCCAGTCCGAGCATGATGCCGCTCTTCGTCCGCATACCGCCTTCCTTAAGCGTACGGATCACTTCCATGCTCCGCCAGTACTTGGCCTGGATACGTACCCGGCGTGTGAGGCGCTCCACGGTTTCGATATTATGGGATACTACTTCGGGCGCAGCTTCTATAACCCGTTGAATGTTTTCTTTTTCTCCTTTGAAATCGGGGATTAATGTTTCCAGCGTAGTGTCGGGGTTCAGCGATTTCACCGCCCGGATGGTATTGTACCAGATGATAGAACCGCCGTCTTTCAGCTCGTCCCTGTCCACCGACGTTATCACCGCGTGCTTTACCTTCATCAGGTGGATGGCTTCCGCTACGCGTTGTGGTTCATCCCAGTCCACGGCTTCGGGCCGGCCGGTCGCCACGGCACAAAAACCACAGCTCCGGGTACAGGTATTGCCCAGGATCATAAACGTGGCCGTTCCCGCCCCCCAGCATTCGCCCATATTCGGGCAATTGCCGCTTTCACAAATCGTATGTAGCTTATGGTCGTCTACCAGGCCGCGTACATGGCGGTAGCTTTCTCCGGTGGGAAGCTTGACTCTCAGCCAGTTAGGCTTTTTAAGCGTGCCGTCAGGGTGCGTAGATTCAGCCGTTACTATATCCATTGTAAGTTACTTGTGAAGGCAAAAATACGCAAGAAAGATGTATTTGCATGTCTTGTTTAACCCTGTCACCTTCGTCGCCCAAACAGTATCGTCACATACCCGTTAAAAAACAAGTGTTTATCGGTATTGAGCACAATCTGTTGTATCTCGTTGAAGTAGTATTCTGTATTTACACCGGCCTCTATGGCGGAAATCGTTTCGTTAAAATGACCATAGTCAAACCGCATGGCCAGCTTCAGGTGAAGACCCGGCTTTACTTTTAGTTCGCTCCATCCATAGGTGAATCCCGAGGCCCCGATAATAGAATAGGTATAACCGTCAGCCGTATCGGTAAATTTCTTGCGCAGCCGCTCTCCCGTGCCCTGCCGCTCCACGTCGATATAATAAGGCTTCAGCAATCCCAGTGAAACACCGCCTTCATACAGGGCCGATACATTAACCCCGTTCTTATTGGCTTTGCCGCCGAGTATAAACTGCTGGCCCGCTCCCAGCTTAAACTGGTAAAAATTATTGGCCTTGCCGTAAATAAAGGAATTCGTTTGACCGAAGATATTCTGTCCCGATGCTGTTTTCTCTTCCTTGGGATGCTTTTTCTCGTTCAATTCCGCCTGGAATATCAATGTTTTCTTCGGACCTTTGTAATAGCCTCTTTCATAAGAAAGGCCGTAACCGTCGGAGTTGAGCTTGATGCCAAAGATGCTTTGGTGGCGGAAAACAGGGTCCTGTTCTTCCTGCAGCTTCATGAGTGCATTCATGCGCTGCCTCTTTTCCGATTTGTACGAATTCCTGTTTAATCGGTCAGTCTTTGTACTGTCCTGGGCAAGAACCGGTGAGATAGCTATGGCGAAGAATACGATAACAAATATTTGCTTCACAAACTTTCTGTTTTGTCTATTAACGTAAATTTAGTCAAAAATAATCCATCAATTGCTGATTTAACTATTTTTATATCATGACCGCAACCATCATTTACGAAGGGCAGCTACATTGCCAGGCCACGCATACTAAAAGTGGCACTATCATCGAAACCGACGCCCCCGTCGACAATCGCGGAAAAGGAGAACGCTTTTCACCTACGGATTTACTTTGTGTTTCGTTGGGTACCTGCATCATTACCACCATGGGCATTAAGGCCGCTGATATGGGCATCGACCTGGCCGGCACCACCCTTCAAATCACCAAGCACATGATGACCGACCCGCGCCGCGTGGGACGCGTAGACGTAACCCTGAAATTTCCGGCTACCCTCCGGCTGAAGGAAAAAGACCGGATCATTTTAGAGCGTTCAGGTAATAACTGCCCGGTGCAAAAAAGCATTCACCCGGACATACAGAGCAATGTCACCTACGAATGGTAGCTTTTTGCCTGCCAGCACAGGCAGGCCTGCTTTGCCCCCCGATGCTTTAGTGCAGGCGGGATAAAAAGGCTTACATTCGCAGCAAATACCCAGATCATGGACGCGAAAACCCTCTTTGAACAAGCCGTAGCAGAAAGCAAATCCTTACCCGACCGCCCCAGCAACGAAACACTGCTGCAACTCTATTCCCTTTACAAACAGGCCACCGAAGGCGATGCCACCGATGATGCGCCCAATATGTATGATTTTGTAGCCAAGGCCAAGTACGAAGCATGGGTGTCGCTCAAGGGCAAGCCCGTCGAAACAGCCATGAAAGAATATATCGACCTGGTGGAGAAATTGAAAAACTAATCCCTCCCTGCACCGGTATTGCTATGGATAAAGTTTTACTATCGATTCTACGCTGTCCCGTTTCCCGGAGTGAGTTGCAACCCCATATTCTCAGCAGCAGGAAAAAAATATACAACGGCGAAGAACACGAAGTAATTGAAAACGCCATCCTCTACGCCGCCGAAGACTGGTTTTACCCCGTTATCAATGGCATCCCCTGCCTGCTGGTAGAAGCCTGTATCGATTACAAGGATTTCCTGCAACAACACATGCCCGATTTTGCCGCCCGGAAGGAACAACTCTTTAAAAAATACGGTTCCCTGGTTCATTCGGTTGCCCGGAAAAACAGTCACAGCAAACAAAGCTTTGCGCTCGAATGGAGTCTTTTTAATTATAAGGAAGACAAGACCTGGGATTTACCGCCCGCAGGCATGCTGCAACAGTTTCTCGACGAAACCGGTGAATCGGCGGACAGCCTTCAGGGTAAGCTGATTTTTGATGCGGGCTGTGGCAACGGGAAACTCAATCCCATGATAGCCGGCCTGGGCGCAAGGATACTCGGAATGGATTTCAGCCGGAGTGTGGAAAGGGCTTACGAACACAATACAAACCCCCATGCCTGGTTTATCCAGGGCGATGTGCAGTTTCCGCCGGTTGCTTTCGACTGTTTCGACATCGTTCACAGCAGCGGGGTACTTATACATACTGCCAGCCCGGAACTCTCTTTTTCGTGTATAGCCCCTTGTGTGAAGC
>DASYCT010000561.1:0-4951 GCA_036500065.1 Chitinophagaceae bacterium
GAATAACTATTTAAACCTGCTATTATGAACACCAGTAGACAATGGATTGAGCATTTCAACATCAACGCCACGCAACAACGTATCGACTGGAGCCAGCCGCCGTCGATAACCGCGGGGGAAGTAGCCGTTATTCTTCGTTCCTTACAGGCATGGCAGTTGGGGGAGACGTCCGACGGGAGCAACCTGTTGCGGGCTTCCACACGGTATGCCCGGTTGATAAACGACCCGGAATACGTGCTGGCGATGAGACTATTTATAAAGGAAGAGCAAAAGCATGGCAATAACCTGGGCAGGTATCTCGACTGTATCGGGCAGGAGCGGATAAAATCGGACTGGGGGGACACGTTGTTCAGGAGAATAAGGCATTTTAATACCAGCATGGAGTCATGGACCCTGGCTGTCGTCGTGGTGGAAAGCACGGCGCAGATTTTTTACCAGTCGCTGAAGGATGCGGTTTCCTGCCCGTTGTTAAAACAGATCTGTACGGATATACTGATCGACGAAGCGTATCATATAACGTTCCAGACGGACCGGCTGGCCATCCTGTTTGAAGGCAAAACGGCCGCGGGTAAATTCCTGGGCCATGGTTTCTACCGCCTGTTCTTTTTCATGACTTCGGTCACCGTGTGGATGGCGCATAAAAAGCTGTTTAAGGCCGGGGGAAATACATTTAGTGCGTATATGAAGAAGATGAGTTATAAATACCGGAAGACAGTCAATCGGATAACAAGTGTAAAGGGGGGGCTTGGTATGCCTGTTAATGCTTCGGCAGGCTTTAATTGACTACTGGTACCAGGTGCAGGGCTATTATTGGACAGGAGCCGGCTCCAGACCGCTAAAGCTTATGCTGTCCGACTGGACGGTGATGACCGAATAATTCCGTTTTGTTTTCCGCGCAGCCGTCTTTGCCAGTTGTAAGACAAACGAAGTCGTCTCCGGGCTGCTGCTATAATACATATTTTCCGGTAATAGATGAATTGCGCCCGTGCCCGGGTCCTGGATCGTCCGGTAAAAATGGAGGGCCCTCATGGCCGTATCCAGCTTTTGATAATCTCTTTCGTCAGCATACAGCAGTTCGACACGGGTAATGAAGTTTGGCATGATGCGGTATTTGGAAATTAAGAAGGGGTGTATAACTGCAAGCATCTTCGCGAAACTAAAACAAAAAAGCCCGTTTTGCGGGGTATCTTCATTACTGCTTATTTATTTAGCTGGTTTTCAATAAAGTGCAAAAGGTTTTTTGGTTTCTATCATTTCCGGTTTACATTTATCGTCCACTGGCCGGGTTGGCCGGGGTCTCTGATTGTAACTATTCCTGAATGGCATATATGAAACCAAAACAGCTTATTATCCTGGTCCTTGTCGTTTGTAGCAGCGCCTGTGCAAACCAGGCACCGCCTCCTGTCGTTGCTGCCAGGGACACCGTTGCCGCGGTCAGTATTGCCGTTCCCGATTCATTCGGGCCAGGAAAAGTAATTGACCGGGTAATTTGTAAGGCGGACCCATCACAATCCTATGCCTTGTATATTCCTTCCAAAGGCGATAAAGAAGCATTGCCCATCGTTTATTTTTTCGATCCTCATGGCGATGGGTCGTTGCCATTGAACAAATACAAATCGCTGGCAGATGCGTATGGTTATATCCTGGTGGGCAGCAATAATTCAAAAAACGGGACTGACTGGCAAACCACCGATAATGCCTGGCTGCATTTGTGGAACGATACGCAACAACGGTTAAAAATCAATGGCCAGCGGGTTTATACGGCCGGTTTTTCGGGAGGCGCCAAAGTCGCGGGTTACGTGGCGTTGCGGTTTCCCGTCGTGAAAGGCGTGATTGCAAACGGTGCCGGGTTGCCGGATGAAACCCCGGCAGGTAATTTTAGCTTTAGCTTTACCGCTGTTGCGGGCGAAGGGGATTTGAACCTGACCGACCTCGAAGCCATCGACTACGAACTCGACAAAAGCACGACGCGGCATCGCATCATTTTTTTTAACGGGAAACACGAATGGGCGCCTGAAGCGAGCATGAACCTTGCTTTTGCAGGTCTGCAATTCGACGCCATGAAAGACGCCACTATTCCCAAAGACGAGGCATTTATCAATGGCTATATTGAAAAAAGCAAAAAAAGACTGAGTACGGATTATAAAGAGGGCCAGCTGGTAAAAGCAGGGCAGGAGTGTACCCTTTCCATCCGTCTTCTCGACGGGCTGGGCGCCGGTGTCGATTGGTTCAGGCAGGCGGCGGGTTCCGTTGCCGCCAATGCGCTTTATCAAAAGCAATTGCAGGAGCAGCAGCGCCTGCTGGTGACGGAACAAACTACCAAGGACGAATACATGCAGCATTTTCAGCAGGCGGATATGCAGTATTGGACTGGCGTTATCAAGGGTTTACAGGCGAAGGCCAATGCCAAAACCATCGAAAGCGGGATGAACCAGCGGCTGCTGGCCTACCTGTCGCTGGTATTCTATTCCTTAAGCAACCGCCTGATCAATGGCAATGCAAACAGTGAGGCGCGGAATTTTGTAGAACTGTATAAAATGGCCGACCCGGGCAACAGCGAAGCCTGGTATTTCTCCGCCCTCCTGCATGCACGTGCAAACCAGGCGCAACCCGCGGAAAGCGATTTGCTGAAAGCCGTTGACTGCGGCTTCAGGAATAAGGATCGCATGATGCAGCAACCAGAATTTCAAAGCCTGTCCACTTCAATCAATCTTTCAAAGATCGAGGATAAAATGGCCTCCCCGGTAAAAGGCACATACTGAAAGTTATTTATCTTCGGCCCACTTTAAGTGACTGTATATATGAAATACGAAGACCTGGTAAAAAATCACTCGGCGGAAATCATCGAAAAACTGGTGACGGATGTGGTCACTAAAGAGCCGGTGGAAGTACATTTTAATTTTGAGGACAATGATCAATGGGCGGCCATTACGGTGCATGTGTACGAGGAGGATAAAGAAATGTCTGTTCGACTGCATGCCAACGACCTGTATGATCTGCACTTCGGCTATTACGATGACGACGATGAGTTTATCGAGATCGTCCAGCAGCTGACGGAAGAAGAGAAGAAGATCATTCCCGACCGCCTCCGGAAAGTGATGAAAAAAGTGCTTGCAGACGAGGAGGGTATGCGCCTGCCGGTCAACTTTCTTTCCCGGTAAAAGGGATGGTGGAAACAACTGGAATAATCTTTGCATTTGCCAGGTGTTATGCCCCGGTCCAATCGAACGATTTATATCGCCCTTGCGTCTAATATCGCTATCGCCGTTACCAAGTTCATTGCCGGAACTGTTACTAAGAGTTCCGCAATGACCTCGGAATCGGTCCATTCGCTTGTGGACTGTATCAACGAACTGTTGTTATTGCTGGGCATTGCAAGAAGCAATAGGCCGCGGGATAAAACCCACCCTTTTGGTTATGGCAGGGAACTCTATTTTTGGTCTTTTATTGTCTCCCTGCTTATACTCGGTCTTGGTGCAGGCGTCTCTTTTTACCAGGGCATTGTCCACCTCAACAGGCCTACACTCAACGGCAACCTCATCACCAATTATATTGTACTGTTATTTTCTTTCGTCTTTGACGGCATATCCTTTCTTGTTTCCCTCAGGCAGTTTAATGCTATCCGGGGCGAACAGGATTTCTGGACGGCCATCAGGCAAAGTAAAGACCCGGCAAGCTTTATCATATTGTTTGAAGACGGCGCCGCTGTGACGGGGGTGGTTATCGTTTTTGCCTGTCTTCTAACCGGCCATTTTCTTAATAATCCGTATTTCGATGGAATTGCCTCCCTGCTGGTAGGCATCCTTCTCACGTTGTCGTCGGCAGCCCTGGCCCGCGAATGCAGGGGCCTGCTGATGGGGGAGGGTATTTCTTCTCAAACCGAGAAGACGATTAAAGCAATGATAAAAGTCAATCCCAACGTTACCGGTATATTTCGGATGTTTTCCCTCTATGAATCTCCGGAAGAGGTTTTATTGGTATTGGTGATTGCTTTCAGGCCGGAACTTACTACCATACAGATTAACGACACCATAACAGGGATTAAAAAGGAAATAAAAGCGCAGTTTCCCAAAATTAGTTATATCATCATTCAGCCCCAGGATGACAGTGAAGGGGCATTATCATTTTCCTGATATTCATTTGAAAGCCGACGGCATCTTTCAGCCGCTGATCTGATGTAGCACAGACTGTGGTGAAAATATAATTAAGGGCCTTGTACTCCGGGCATGCCCTGGGAAACGTCATACATAACATATTAGTTAGGCCTGAAGTAAACAATCCAATAATGCTTATAAAGTCGCTGCTACTTGTGGATGATGACGAGGATGATCATGAACTGTTTAAACTGGCATTATTGGAGTATGAATATCCTGTAGCATTTGAAGGCACAGGAGACGTGGTACAGGCGCTAAAAAGGCTCGACGATAGTACAATAACCCCTGATTTAATTTTCCTTGATATCAATATGCCCGCCCTGAACGGGTTCGAATTTCTCCGGCAACTGAAAGGGAAAAAACACTTAAAAGATATCCCGGTTATAATGTATTCTACGTCAGATTCCCAATTTGACAAGCACAAGGCAATTGAAGCAGGCGCAGCAGCTTATTTACATAAGCCTTCTACACTCCGTGAACTTGGCCGGCTTTTGAGACATGTTCTTAACGCACTGCAGGGAGATACAATGGGTGGCACAATTTTTTGAAGGACACTTTGAACACACCCTATTTCTTCAACTTCAGATAACATTTACTATGAGTTTCAACGAATATAAAAAGTGTATTGACGCCTGCCTGCAATGTGCTGCCGTCTGCAACCATTGCGCGGCTTCCTGCCTGCAGGAAAAAGATGTCAAAATGATGGTAAAATGCATTCAACTGGACCTGGAATGTGCGGCCATTTGCTATACTGCCGCACAGTTAATGAGCCTGGGTAGCAGCCGGGCAGAAGACTA
>DASYCT010000562.1:0-3354 GCA_036500065.1 Chitinophagaceae bacterium
ACATTGTATTGCTGATGCTGGAAAAGGATAAGCACAAAAAGCCGGAAGTAATAGAAGAGATGAAAAACATCTGGCCCATATTCGTGATCGTGATTGTGGCCGTGATTATCTTTATGCTGGTAACCCGCAAACCCAAATAATTAAAGTATATGCTGCAACCTGTATTGACTAAGAATGATACGAAAGCCCGCTGGCTAATCGGTATTTTTAGTTTTGTTGTTTTTTCCGCTATAGTGACGCTTGGGGCGATTAAGATTGATTTTCACCCGGGATTCGATGTACACATTTTTGCAAAGTTTAACGCCGTGATCAACAGTATCGTGTCAGTGTTGCTGGCGGCGGCGCTGGTGGCGGTGAAGCTGCGGAAGTATGTGTTGCACAAGCGCCTGATGCTGACGGCGATGGTATTGTCTATTCTTTTTCTTGTTTCCTATATCCTCCACCACCTGCTGGCGGGGGATACAAAATTCGGCGGCGTAGGGGCTATCCGTTATTTCTATTTCATTATCCTTATTACCCATATTTTCCTGGCGGCGGTAATATTGCCGTTTATCTTGTTTACGGCCTACCGCGCGCTGGTGTCGGAGTTTCCAAAACATAAAAAGCTGGCCCGCATTACCTGGCCTATCTGGTTCTATGTGTCGCTGACGGGCGTGCTGGTCTACCTGCTTATCAGTCCTTATTATCATTAATATATGCAACAGAAAATAAGCCCGTTAAAGGCGCTGCGCTTCCTCCACAAGGCAATGATGCTGGGTATGCTGCTATTTACCGTTATTGTCATCTTCGTGGTTCTGCAGCATCCCGGGGCGGCGATAGATCCTTCTTTGGGAAAGACATTGCAGGTCGTGGCCCTGGTGCTTTCTGTCGGCGGGACGGCGGCCGGTTTTATGTTGTTTAAAAGCAAACTGCAATCGATAGACCTTGCCGATACGGCGGAAAACCGCATAACGGCCTATAGAAAAGCCGCCATCATTCGCTGGGCGCTTATAGAAGCGCCGGTTTTATTTTCTATTATTTGTCTCAAGATGACTGGTAATTATGCCTTTCTCGCATTGGCGCTGGCCCTGTTGTTTGTATTTGGGGCGGTGCGTCCTTCCACGCAGGTGATTATGTTCCAGTTGAAGTTGACGGAAGCGGAAATGAGTGAGCTGGAAAATGTGTCAGAATAAGGCTTCCGCGGGGTCCCAGAAAAGTGTTTTAAAATCAACGACTTTATCGTCTTTTACCTTCGTTCCTTCTTTTTCCAGTAATTGTTGCATCAGGGCAGGGGGATTGAAATGATGCCTGCCGGATAGCATGCCGTTGCGGTTGACCACCCGGTGAGCGGGCACGTTGTGTTTTATCCGCTTGGCTCCCAGCAATGCCCAGCCTACCATGCGGGAGGAGGACCGGGCGCCGAGACAGGCGGCAATGGCGCCGTAAGAGGTGACCCTTCCTTTTGGTATTTGCCGCACTACCTGCAACACGAGATCGTAAAAGGTATCTTCCTTTTTACCGGAAGGAGTTACGGTAACCAGTTTTTCTTTGCGCGAAGCATTGTTCTTTGCAACAGGCTTCTTTTTTAGTGGTTTATTCTTTTTTGGTGCGGCCATAGCTATAGAAAGATAAGATGAATAAAAGTTGTTCAGCCCGCCTGCCCGGAATTTTTACTGGCCGCCCGCCGGGCCAGCAATTCATCGCGGCGGGGGGTGGGCACCCGTTCATAATCAAAAGGGCAGTGACGACAGCCATTGCCGCAGCAATAGCCTCTTTCAAGATGGTACTTTTCGGTCAGCACCATCAGGCCATCTTCGTTGTAATAAAAATCAATCCCCTCCTTCAACGGCATTTTCAACGGTTTTTAATTGTTCGTGCAATTGCTTGTCGAGATCGGGCAATGGCTGTGCCGGTAATATAAACTTCAAATAGTGAATGCGGTTGCTTTGTGCAATGTCCAGCGCTTCATAATGCGTTTTTATGGCGAGCTCAGCGGACAGGGTGTCCTGTGCATGTATGTTGTCGCTGTCTTCCAGCAGTTGCAGGCCGTACATATCAATCACGCGCCTGGTGAATTGGTATAATACGGGGGAATCGGTTTTGAGGTGGATAAAGCCGCCGGGAACCAGTATTTGCTGGTATAGGCGCAGGAACCGGGGATGGGTCAGCCTTTTTTTGTGTTTGGAGGTACGCAGTTGCGGATCGGGAAAGGTGATCCATATTTCCTGTACTTCGGCTTTACTGAAATAGTCGGTAATCTTGTCGATATGGGTGCGCATAAAGGCGGCGTTGGCGAGTCCTTCAGCAAGGCATTTTTTGGCTCCTGCATACAGGCGGTTGCCTTTGAGGTCGACGCCGATAAAATTACGCTGTGGGTAAAGCCGGGACAGGCCGACGGTATATTCTCCTTTGCCGCAGGCCAGCTCAAGGGTGATGGGGTGTTCGTTTTTGAAGAAATTCTTCCAGTTGCCCTGCATACCAGGTGGGTATTGCAGCACATTGGGGAAGGATTTGATGGCTTCGAAGCGGATGAGTTTCTTTTGTCCCATAAAAGGGCAAAATAAATTCATTGGGGGGTAACAGGCAATAAATAAAAAAGGAAATACGGTGAGCCGCCTTTGTAAGGCGACCCACCGTATTTCCTTTTAAGAGCTGTAGGGGGAGGAGTCGAACCTCCACGGGGCAGTTAGCTATAACACAAAACCCGGTGGTCAACCCCGGTCGCCCGGCCATTGCTGGCCAAACGGCTCTATGTTACGTTTATCCTGGACCCCCACCCCCGAGACGAGAGGGCATGTCTGCCAAAAGTTTCATCACCCCACAGTATGTGTCGCCGGCGCCAAAGCCCCGGCTGAAAGAGCTTGATAGAGCAATATTAAAGAAAATTGCCAATATGTTTGAAATAATTCAATAAAAATTTTGCAAATTTAGATTATTATCAAATATTTGCTTTAGAATTTGAATTTGATTAAAAAACAACGGAAGAAATGGGCGCTAAATTGAATCTTGACAAACTGGATTTGCAGATTATCCACGAAATGATGGATAACGCGGGCATCTCTTATGCCGACCTGGGAAAGAAGTTGTTTGTTTCGGGAGGCACCATACACGTACGTATTAAGAAGTTGCAGGATGCGGGTGTCGTTAAAGGTACAAAACTCAATGTAGATATAAAACAGCTCGGGTACGATGTGATCGCCTTTATCGGCATCTACCTGGAAAAAAGCTCCCTCTACGATAACGTGGCGAAGGAGCTGCGCAAAATACCGGAAATCGTGCGGCTCAATTATACAACCGGCAATTACAGCATGTTTGCCGAAATTGTGTGTAAGGATATCAACCAGTTACGTTTCGTTTTGCACGACGAACTGCAGA
>DASYCT010000563.1:0-2503 GCA_036500065.1 Chitinophagaceae bacterium
CTGCAATCATTGGAGGAACTGGAAAAGCAAAGCGCCCCCGCCAATGGTGAAATCAAAATATTTCATACGCGCCTGAACGATGTATTCCGCTGGTATCTCTATCGCAAGGCCAACCTGGCCACGATGGAAAAAACCAGCGGCGAGCTGATGGTGCAACTGCGGCAGTTCAACCTGCCTGCCGGGGCCTTCACCCGCCTCGCACAGGCGCTCCGGATGGGCGATGCCGTTAAATTTGCCAAATACCAGCCGGGAATAGTGGAAAACGAAGATTCCCTGTCAACGGTAAGGCAATCGATCGGCGAACTGGATAAAATTATTTCATCATAACATTTATTTCGATAACAAGTTGATACTGGACTATTTCGATAATACGCATTTTGCTTACCCCTGGTTCCTGGCGCTGTTCCTGCTGCTGCCTTTTTTAATAGCGTGGTATGTGAGCAAACAACCTTCCACGCAGGCTACGTTGGTGATGCCCATGTTGTCGTCAGTAAAAACGATCCGTTCATGGAAGAATACCTTCCGCCATGTACCGTTTATTTTGCGCCTGCTGGCGATTAGCTGTATCATTCTCGCGCTGGCCCGCCCGCAGACAAGGGACGACGAAGAGCTGGTAAGCGGCGAAGGAGTGGATATTGTATTGTGCATTGACGTGAGCGGCAGTATGCTGGCGCAGGATTTTACGCCCAACCGCATCGAAGCAGCTAAAGAGGTGGCTTCCAATTTTGTGGCCAGCCGTCCTACCGATCGTATCGGCGTGGTGATATTTTCGGGAGAAAGCTTTACGCTGTGCCCGCTTACTACCGATCAGTCGGTATTGCAAGCGCAGATCGCTTCCATCCAGAGCGGCCTGCTGGAAGATGGTACGGCCATCGGCTCAGGGCTTGCTACGGGCATTGACCGGTTGCGGGCCTCGCAATCAAAAAGCAAGGTGATCATCCTGCTGACGGACGGTGAAAACAACGGCGGGCAGATACCGCCGGTGACCGCCAAAGAGCTGGCCAAAGCCACCGGTGTGCGGGTTTACACCATTGGCGTAGGCACCGATGGCTATGCACCGATACCCATGCAAACCGTCGGCGGAAATGTAATCATGCAACGCGAAAAAGTGAGCATCGACGAAAAGCTGCTTACGCAGATAGCCGATGAAACCGGTGGTAAATACTTCCGCGCCAAAGACAATGAAAGCCTGAAGAATATCTACAGTGAAATCGACAAACTGGAAAAATCAAAAATTGAAGTCACTGCGTTAAAACGCTATACCGAGAAATTCTTTCCGCTGGCGCTCGCCGCAGCCGCCCTGCTCCTGCTGGAAATGATCGCCCGGTTTACGTTATTTAGAAAATTCCCTTAGTTGTGTACTATAAACCAGTAAAAAATTCCTGCGCTGAAAGCAACAGTATATAAATCGACCGGTAGCTGGTACGTGACCAGGACTTCCACGGGACAGGTATACAACGCCCGGATCAAAGGTGTTTTAAAACTGGATGATGGCATTACTTCGACGAACCCGGTTGCCGTCGGCGACGAAGTGGAAATTGAGATGGAAGATGAAAACGAAAAGACGGTAAGCATTAAGGAAATATACCCCCGCCGTAATTATATCAACCGACAGGCCCCTTCCCACCGCCTGCATCATCATATTGTCGCGGCCAACCTGGACCAGTCCCTGTTATTCGCCACGCTGAAAGACCCCAAGACCTCGGAAGGATTTATCGATCGCTTCCTGGTTACCTGCGAAGCCTACCATGTTCCGGCCATCATCGTATTTAATAAAACGGATGTGTACCGGAAAAAAGAACTCGAAAAACTTGAATCCTGGACGGCCATGTACGAGGCCATCGGTTACCGCGTAATTGCAATGAGCGTGAAGGAGAATACAGGCATGGAGGATGTAAAACAACTATTAAAAGGTAAGACCACCCTGCTCAGCGGTCATTCCGGTGTGGGAAAATCGTCTTTTATCAATCTTGTTTTGCCCGAGACTTCATTGCGCACGCAGGAAGTAAGCGGCTGGAGCGGCAAGGGCCTGCACACGACCACCTTTGCCGAAATGTTTGATCTGCCAGGCGGCGGAAGGATGATCGATACACCTGGTATCCGTGAACTGGGCCTGGTCAACATTTCCAAACAGGAGCTTTCGCATTATTTTCCTGAAATGCGCGAACTGCTTAACCAATGCCAGTTCAATAATTGCCTGCATATTAATGAGCCCTCCTGCGCCGTCAAACAGGCCGTTGCCAACGGTTTCATCGACGAAGACCGCTATATAAGCTATTACAAGATACTCGAATCGATAGAGGAGAAGAGTTACTAACAACTCCCTATCTCACTGAATGACTAATCTTTCTGATAGTAGTATATAAAATCACGAGGAATGCAGAAAAACACACTACCATTCCCCATGCCTGCCGGTAATGAACCGGGTGCAATATAATATGAACGATATCCGCCGTCAGGTGGAACGGATCGGTAATAACATCCCAACTGTTAAAACGCAGGT
>DASYCT010000564.1:0-16443 GCA_036500065.1 Chitinophagaceae bacterium
AACGGGCAGCACGGCGGCTTTGGCAGCGAGCTCGCCATAACCGGCTTTTTTGCCGCTGGCTTTGTGGTACACAAAACCATTTTCGGTGCTGCATTCTTCCACCGGCACATTCCATTGCTGTGCGGCGGCGCTGACCAGCATGGTGCGGGCAGTGGCCCCGGCCTTGCGGATGGGCTCAAACCGGCTGCGGATGGCACCGCTTCCACCTGCCACCTGGTTGCCATAAGCTTTGGCGTCGAGCGCGGCCTGTATGATGACGACTTTTTCCCAATCTACATCGAGTTCCTCCGCCAGCAGCATCGGAAGCGCTGTCTTTACCCCCTGGCCGATTTCAGGGTTGGGGGCTACGAGGGTAACAAGCCCCGAGGCATCGATACTGAGATAGGCATTGGGCGCGAAAGGCGTTTCTTCGAGGGGCAGAAACGATTCGGTTGCATGGGCCAGCAACTGGAATCCGAACATAATGCCTCCGCCCGCCAATGCGCTTACACGTAAAAACCGGCGACGCGATACGGTAGTGTTACTCATGGGTTACCTCCTTTTTTTGCTGCTGCCATGTGAACGGCTTTGCGGATGCGGGCATAAGTGCCGCAGCGGCAGATATTGGTCATGGCTTTATCAATATCAGTGTCTGTAGGAGCGGGGTTGCGTTTCAACAGGGCTACGGCCGTCATCACCTGCCCGGCCTGGCAATAACCGCATTGGGGCACATCGGCCTCGTCCCAGGCCAGTTGCACGGGGTGATTGCCTTCCTCGCTTAAACCTTCGATGGTAGTTACTTTGTTGGCCCCCACCGCCGAAACGGGGAAGGAGCAGGAACGCATGGGGTTGTCGTTAAACAATACCGTGCAGGCCCCGCATTGCGCGATGCCGCAGCCGAACTTGGTGCCTACGAGGTTGAGTTCATCACGCAACACCCACAACAGGGGAGTGTCCGGCAGCACGTCCACCGTATATTTCTTATTGTTGACTGATAAAGTATAGGAAGCCATGAGCGAAGTTTTGAATAGGTAAATAGGCCTGCATAAAAGTAAAGAAAAATGGCCCGGTTACCGAACCGCCGGTATAAATTAATCTGTTAACAGGGCTTCACATACAAATCAAGGTCGTTCACCTGCCGGTTAAAGCAGTTTGCATACAATATTGCCGGCGGGGAAGAGCGATGGGATAGTTTCGCTGCGGTTAGGGCTCTGAAGCCGCTGTAACCCCCAGGTTCAGGCTTGCCTGGTCGGACAGCATAAACGCGGGACTGTGCATTTACCCATCGTTTTGATATAACCCGTCCCAATCGTGTCAGACATGGAATAGGTGCCGGTTCCCGTTTCTGTGCTCAGTTTGCTTCCCCTTTATTTATTCGTCGGATATTCGTAATTAATCATCCACTGAACCCCAAACCTGTCGGTAAACATGCCAAAAAGAGCGCCCCAGAACGTTTTCGTCAGGGGCATTTTGGCTTTTCCGCCTGCCGAAAGCCCGTTGTATAATTTGTTGGCTTCTTCTTCGCTTTCGGGACTAAGGGAAATATGAAAATTATTGCCGACGGTGAGTTTATGCCCGGCCGATTCGAGGGCATCGGTTCCCATCAGGACATTGCCTTTGCCGATGGGCATGGAAATATGCATGAGTTTATCCTGGTCTCCCGGGGGCAGCTTTGGCGCCTCCGCCGTGTCCCTGAACCGTAGCACCGAGGTGAATTCCCCGCCCAGCACTGATTTATAAAACGCAAACGCCTCTTCGGCAGTGCCGTTGAAATTTAAATAGAAATTAGCGGTAGCCATGATCGTTGATTTTATTGGTTAATTCGTTTTGGCGTATGAAACAGTAGGATTGACCCTGTTTTAATTTCACCGTAAAAGTAACCAATATACCATTCCACATTGCTGGTAGGAAAACAATCCCTGGGGGGTATTCGCGGCAAAATTTGCTACCTTCATTGCACGCGAATTCGCGCTAATTAGCGTCCATTCGCGCCAATTAGTGTATCATGATTGTTGTAATTCAATGCAGGGACCAGGTAGGGCTCGTTGCCGCGGTAAGCGGCGTACTGGCGGGAGAAGGATTGAATATAGTGTCGCTTCGTGAGCATGTGGATAAGGCGGAGAACCGTTTTTTTATTCGCATTGAAGCGGAACGGCGGGGCGATAGCGGGAGGGCGCTCGAACAACTGTTGCAACGCGTGTTGCCGGAAGGAGCGTTGATAACCGTAAACCCCCTGCCGGAAAAACGCGTCGTGTTGCTGGTGACCAAAGAATATCATTGCCTGGCGGATATTCTTGTGCGGCATCATTTCAAAACACTGGGCGCATCGCTGGCCTGTGTGATCGGGAATCATAATGTATTAGAGGACATCTGCGTGCGGTTTGAGATACCCTTTCATCATGTGCCCCATGAAGGCGTAAGCAAAGAACAGTTTGAAGCGGCATTGCTGGACAAACTACGGGCGGAGCAACCGGATTATATCGTACTGGCCAAGTTCATGCGCATCCTGTCACCCGCCTTCGTGGCAGCGTTTCCCGCGCGCATTATTAATATCCATCATTCTTTCCTGCCGGCATTTACAGGCGCCAATCCCTACCGGCAGGCCTTTGAGCGGGGCGTGAAGCTGATAGGGGCCACGGCCCATTTTGTAAGCGACGAACTGGACGAAGGACCCATCATTGCACAGCAGAGCATACCGGCGAATCATTCACTGACGGCAGCCGATATGGTCAGCGCAGGAAAGGAAATCGAAACCGCGGTACTGGCGAGGGCATTGCGGCTGGTGTTTGACGATAGGGTGCTGGTATATAGGAATAAAACAATTGTGTTTGAGTGATGGTTCACCGTAACAAATCATACGGCCTTTGATAACACCCGTTTGCGGGAGGTTGGTTTCTTCCGGCAGATTTCATGGATAAAAGCGAGCTTCTTCATCACATTCGGTGAAAGTACAAAGGGATAAAAATCTTCGTAACCCATGCTGCGGTTGAGACTGTTGATCGCAAAGGTGAGGGGCACCCACATGGCGAGAATGACCTGGAAATCGGCTACCAGGTAGGGGTCCCTGTTTATTTTGGCGCGGATGCCGGGAATATTCCTTGTTTCGCTCGGTTTGATGTTGATGCCGAATGAATAAGCCGTTTCAACGGTATCCATCAGGTGAAAATAATGCGCCCAGGTCTCGGCCCAGTCTTCCCAGGGATGCGCACTGGCATAGGGACTGATGAAATTTTCGCCCCAGTTGGCGGGCGCGCCTGTTTCGTAATATTTCTTCAGGGCTTCTCCATAATCTTTTTGCTCGTCGCCGAAAATAACGCGGTATTTGGGCAGGGCCGGGGTATTTTCTACCAGCACATCCCAATAGTAATGACCGATTTCGTGGCGGAAATGCCCCAGCAGGGTGCGGTACCGCTCGCCGAGATCCATTTTATGTTTTACCCGCTCGGCTTCATCGGCTTCTTCGATATTGAGGGTGATGGTGCCCCTGTCATGACCGGTCATGATGCGGTGCTCGGGAGACACATCGGCCATGAAGTCGAAGGCGAGGCCTTCGGGCTGTTGGCTGTTGTCTGTTGTTCGTTCTTCGTTGGCCGGGGGAGTAGCTTCTTCCAATTTGGGTGCAAAGGGAAGCTGTAGTTTAATCAGTGAATATACCAGCCGGTGCTTGGCTATTTCGATGCGTTTCCAGCGATCGAGGTTCTGCTGGCTGGATAAGGCGGGGATGGTGCGGTTGAGCTCGCAGGCACGGCAGAAGGCGCCGGTATGAGCGACGGGCACCAGCCAGTTGCAGGTGCCATGTGTGGCATTTTCGCACAGGCGATATACAATCTGTTCGTCGGTGATATCGGCCAGTTGGTTGGCGGCGACTGTCTTTAGTGTTATCAACGATAATTTACCGGGATCAAAACCCACCGGGAAACTGCAGTTCAGGCAGACGCTGTTTTCGAAGTAAAGGGGGTTATTGCAATGGCTGCAGGTAAATAATTTCATTTGTATCTTTCATCAAATCTACTGCCATATCGCTGCACCGCCCGTCCAATTGGGATTTATTTGCTATTTTTAGCGCACCGAAGGATGGATTTCCGCGGAGGAACTAAACGGCGTTCATGACTGCTACTACACAATCCGGCTCTTTTCTACAGCATTATTCCGGCACCGGTTCTTTTTATGATGAGTTGCTGGGGCAGGATGGGCAGCTTCGCCCGCACTGGCAGACATTTTTTCAATCGTTTGGGAAACTGGGAATGACTGAAGTGCTCAACCGCAACCAGGATGTGCTGCGCCTGCTGAAAGAAAACGGCGTTACCTACAATATTTATGGCGACCCGGCGGGATTTAACCGCCCCTGGAAACTGGACCTGATTCCTTTTCTTATCAATAAAGAAGAATGGCAAAAGATTGAATCGGGACTTATCCAGCGTGTGACCATTCTCGATCTCATCCTCAAGGATATTTACGGCGAGCAACGCCTGATCAAAAACCGGTTGTTGCCGGTGGAGCTGGTGTACAACCATCCCGGTTTTTTGCGGCAATGCATGGGCATCCGCCAGCCGGGGCGGCACAGCCTGATCTTTTACGCTTCCGATATTGGCCGCAGCGCCGATGGGAAGATATGGATTGTCAACGATCGCACGCAGGCGCCTTCCGGTTCGGGTTATGCGCTGGAAAACAGGATGGCGATGGCGCGTACGCTGCCCGAATTGTTTGGTGGCCTCAAAGTGCGCCGCCTGTCGGGTTACTTTAATGCCCTGCACAACGCATTGACTGAAATAGCCCCGTCGCAGAAAGACCCGCCCCGCATCGTTATTCTCACTCCCGGGCCGGGCAATGAAACCTATTTCGAACATTCCTATCTCTCTTCTTTTCTCGGCTTTACCCTTGTGCAGGGCAATGACCTGATGGTAAAAGATAATTATGTATGGCTGAAAACACTCGGCGGGCTTGAGAAAGTAGATGTGATCCTGCGCCGGGTGGATGATGTATACTGCGATCCGCTGGAACTGCGGGAAGACTCACAACTGGGTGTGCCCGGTCTGCTGCATGCCGTACGCAGCGGCAACGTGAGCATCGCCAACCCGCTGGGCAGTGGTATTCTTGAAAACCCGGGCCTGATGCCTTTTGTGCAGAATATCTCGCGCTACCTGCTGGGCGAGGATTTGATACTGCCAACGGTGGCTTCGTGGTGGTGCGGCCAGGCAAAAGAACTGGACTATGTGTTACAGCATATTCCCTCGCTTGTCATCAAGCGTATTTATCGCAATTCGCAGGCCAGCGCTTCGGTGGACGGTGGCGCGCTGTCGGCCAAACAAATAGCAGAATTAAAACAACAGATAAAAGCACAGCCCTGGTTGTATGTGGGACAGGAAAAGATCAACTTCTCTTCCACGCCTTCGCTGGTGAACGGTAAGATAGAACCGCGCAATGCGCTGTTCCGCAATTTTATCGTGAGCAACAACGAGGGTTATACGGCGATGGCCGGCGGTCTTACGCGTACGACGGCCGACCTGGGCAGCTTTATGATCTCCAACCAGCTGGGCGGCATGAGCAAGGACGCCTGGATCATATCGCCCGAACCGGGGCGTGTGCTCAACGTTCATAAAGACATCGAGAAAACGGCCGCCCTGCCGCCGCCGGGTATGCTGCCAAGCCATACGGCCGAAAACCTGTTTTGGGTGGGCCGGTATACGGAGCGCATTCTTGGCAATGCGCGGTTTCTCCGCACCGTTATGCAGTTGGTGGCGGAAGGCAACCGCCGGCAGGGAGAGGATGAACTGCAGGCGGAGGAATGCCTGTTGCAGGCGCTTACCTGCTATACGTTTACCTATCCCGGTTTCCTGGCCGACGATGCAGAGCAGAAAATGCAAAACCCCTGGACCGAACTGACCGATGTGTTGTTTAATGAAAAAAGGGCCGGGGGGCTTAGTTATAATATCGCCTTGTTCAACCGTGCGGTGTACGCCGTGCGCGATCATTGGAGTACTGACACCTGGCGCGTGGTGCGCGGTATGGAAGAAGCGTGGGCGGCGGCCATCGCCTCCACGCAGCCCGGCCACCTGCGCATGCTGCATGCGCTGGACGATTTGATCACTTCGATGGTGGCATTTATAGGGCTGAACCGGGAAAGTATTTCACGGGAACAGGGATGGATCATGCTGGATACGGGCCGGAAGATAGAGCAAAGCCTGTTGCTGATCACCATGCTGCGCGTGACGCTGGTATACCGGTTTGATGAACAGGTGGCCTATGAACTGCAGGAAGCCCTGCTTACCAGCAACGAAAGCCTGGTGAACTACCGGTATAAATACCGGGCGCACCTGCAATTGCCGCTGGTGCTCGACCTGATGCTATTTGATCCCAATAACCCGCGCTCGCTTATCTACCAGCTTGACCGGCTCAAGGCTTATCTTGGCAACCTGCCCAGGACATGGCCCGACCACCAGTTGGGTGAACACGAACGGCTGATACTGGAAGCCTACACGATGTTGAAGCTGTCGGATAAGGATCAACTATCCCTGCCCGGTGGCACCGAAAACAGCGGCCTGGATGCCTTCCTTACCAAAATGTATTCCTTATTGATGGCCATTCCCGACACCATATCGAAAACCTATTTCAAACACGCACAGGCGCAACAGCAATTGTTTGCCGCCGATAAAACCACCTGAAGGGCTACCGCGCATGTTGTATAAAGTCATTCATAAAACGGTGTACACCTATTCGGGGCCGGTAAGCCTCTGTCATAATATTGCCCGGCTGGTGCCGCGGACCACGGCACGGCAGTTTTGCAGAAGCTCCCGGATACTGATCGATCCTTACCCGGACGTGTTGACCGAATACGAAGATTTTTTTGGCAACAAGCTGATGTATTTTGCCATCCAGCGCGAGCACAGCGATTTGCGGGTGACCGTATTGTCGGAGATCGAAAAGACCATGGGCCGCGCCGCCGAAATAAGTCTTTACGGCAGTACGCCGTGGGAAGAAGTGCGGCAACAGCTCTCGACGCAGGGGCCTGCATTTATCGATGCATTGCAATACATTCCCGAGACGGCCATGACCAGCATCAGCGCACCGGTAGCCGACTATGCGCTGCAATCCTTTACGCCCGGCAGACCGGTATTTACAGCGGTTCATGAGCTGATGCAGCGCATCCACCATGATTTCATATTTCAGCCGGGTTTTACCACGATTGCCACGCCTTTGTCGGAAGTGATGAAAGCGCGGCGTGGCGTTTGCCAGGACTTTGCGCATCTCGCCATTGCCTGCGTGCGTTCGGTGGGTCTGCCTGCCCGTTATATGAGCGGTTACCTGGAAACACTACCACCTCCGGGGGTGGAAAAGCTAAACGGGGTGGATGCTTCCCATGCCTGGTTTGCCGTGTTTGTGCCCGAAATGGGTTGGGTGGAATTTGACCCGACCAATAACGTGGTGCCGGCCGAGCAGCACATTACCATCGGGTGGGGGAGAGACTATGCGGATATAGCGCCGATGAAGGGAGTTATATTGAGTAGTGGGGCGCACCAGTTGGCCGTGTCGGTGGATGTTCGTCGAGTGGTTTAAACAAGTAAGCAATAAAGACTATAATTATAAATTGGATCTGTTCTTGGGCAGAAATTCTTCGGGGAATGGAGCCCTTTCGAGGATTTCCTTCATGCGTTCCATTTTCTTTATAACACAGGGGTCGTCTTCCCTTATAAGTGGGAAGTCTTCATCGGATACAAAGTAGTCGTAAGCGCGTTTCTTTAGTTCTTCGATTTGTGTGGATGAGGTCATGAGTTTTCATTTTGGGGTTAACAATTATAAATTACGGTTGTATCCGTTCAATAATTCTTCCGGTAATGGAGCCTTTTCAAGCGATTTCCTCATCAATTCCATTTTTTTAATGGTATATGGGTCATCATCCCTGATCTGGGGACCTTCGTCGGATATAGTGTCATTGTAAATACGTTTCTTTATTTCTTCTTTTTTTGTGGAGGAGGTCATATATTTTTCAGTTGGTTCTTTCAAAGTTACCAATTGTTTCCTTTTAACAATAAAGGCATCATAATTAATATTTTTCCGGAACAGTTCCCAAAAGATTCCAATCTGTCCATACACATCAAATATTTCTTCTATTTCATCCCACATTTTATTAATTCCCATTTGATAACGTCTTGTCCTCGCCTGGGTGCTTCCCGTAGCATAAACCAGGGCTTCGTTAAAAATAGCAGTGAAGTCCATTATAACTGCACCTACTGTAGCCAGCACTTTTTCGGTATCACCGTTATTAGTGACTGATTGATCATTGATACAGTTATTTTCTTCGTCCCAATCACCAAAGCGAACGTTATAGCAGGGCACACCTTTGGCTGGATAAAAAACAAAGCGGACAGCCTTTTTGATGCGGCCTTTAGGACCTTCACTGTAGAAGAAATAATCCTTGAATGTTTGTTTTTTCGAATATTCGTAGCGTTCGAGATTCATGGGATAGCAGGTTTTGGAATTTCAAATAAACGAATTATTTTAATTCGCAATTGCTCCTAAGAGTTAATATCTATGCTACAAATATGTTATCCGGTAGCGAGGGCTGTATAGCAGAAAATAGTAATGTAACCACTGGTATGAAACTTAACCTAATGCCTGCATCACTTCCGCATACAGTAACCCGCTGCCGCCGCCATAGTGCGGCACGAAAAGAATGGAGGGATTGAGAGAGGAAAGCCGGGAGCGGACTTGTTGCTCTTCGTCTTCGCTAAGCCCGGCACCGAGTAGCACGAGGTTGAAGTCTTTGGTGATAAAAACTGCAATGGCCTCTTCCATATTGACGGCCCCGGTAGCGCACCAGCCTTCTTTGTTGTTGAGCAAGCGGAGAATGGTCTTTAGTATTTCCGGGTTGGTTCCGATGACAAGGATTTCAGGCTTTTTCATACTTGTGTTTGATTGGCTTAGAGAACGGTTTTCATGGGGACTTCCATTAATAATACTTCTGCATTACTAAGCGCTTTAAGGCTAAACCCGGCGGTATCCCAGATGCCGTAGCCGTCGCGGGCATTCAGCGTTTGCCCATTCACTTCGATATCGCCATCGATAACAAAAACATACACGCCGTTGCCTTCTTTCTTAATCGTATACTCCGCCGATACGCCTTTGTCGAAACTGCCTTTGTGAAACCAGGCATCCTGGTAGACCCAAACGCCTTCGGTGTTGCGGGCCGGCGAAAGGATCTGTTGCAGCCTGTTATGGCTGTCTTCCTTATTGAGCTTTACCTGGTCGTAACGGGGCGTCACATTGCGCTTGTTGGGAAATAGCCATATCTGCAGGAACTTCGCAGGCTGATCAGTGTTCTTGTTGTACTCAGAGTGATAGATGCCGGTGCCCGCGCTCATGACCTGTATCTCGCCCGGGCTGATGGTGGCGGTATTGTTCATACTGTCGCGGTGCTCCAATTCGCCCTCCAGCGGGATGGAAATGATTTCCATATTATCGTGCGGATGTTCGCCAAAGCCCTTGCCACCGCTTACGGTGTCATCGTTCAGGACCCGCAGCGCACCAAAATGCATGCGTTGGGGGTTATAATATTCAGAGAAACTGAAAGACTGGCGGCTTTGCAGCCAGCCTATATCGGTCAGTCCCCGGGTGGTTGCTTTATGTAAGATGGTTTGAGCCATATTGATCTTGTTTATGCAACGAAGTTACTGCGGGGAGAGGCCAATGCGGGTTAACCTACATTAAGAAATACCCTTGTGAGTTGTAGGGTGGGTCGCCCTCCCGGGGCGGCTCACCCTTTGACTGCTCATTGTTTCTTCAGCAGGTTGTGTTTCATCTTGCTGAAAAACTCGGGCGTAACGCCGATATAAGCTGCAATCTGTTTGGCGGGCAGGTCATTGACGAGAGAGGGGTAGCGTTTGAGAAATTGCGGTACCGTTCTTCGGCGGTGAGGCTCAGGCTGTCCATCAGCCGCTGCTGGTAGGAAACCAGCGAATTTTCGATGATGATACGGAAAAAGCGTTCGAAGGCAGGCACTTGTTTATACAGCTTTTCCTGGTCAATCTTGGAAAGCGTTAATATCTCCGTGTCTTCCAGCGCTTCGATATTCAGCGTGCCCGGTTTTTGGGAGATCAGGCTGTACATATCGGCTATCCACCAGCCGGGGCCGGCAAAATTAAGCACGTGCTCGAAGCCATTGGTATCAATGGAAAACCCACGCATGCAGCCGGTCATTACGAATGCCGATACCCGGCATATCTCGCCCTCGTGCAGGAACAATTGCCTGCGTTTCACGTGCTGTTGCTTCAGCATGGAAATAAATATTTCTTTCTCGTCGTCTTCCAGCTTTATATGAGAAGAAACATTCTGAATGATGAGGTCGGTGAGGGCCATAGGCCCAAAAGTAATGTGGAAATGTGAAAATCCCGCTTTGGCGGGACAGGTTGTGGAAATGTGGAATGAAATGGCTTTGGTTTATTTGGGTGACAGGATAAGCCGGTTGGCAAGTTCGATTTCCTCCATAGTAATAGTATGCGGGCGGCCTTTGAAAATTTGGGTGGTCACCCGCGCGTTCATCTTCTCCAGGATGGCCGCACTTTCTTTTACCCGGCTCACGGGCACATGGGGGTCGGGTTCACCGGTGGCGATTAATACGGGTGTTTGCCCGAAATCACCTTTATAATTTTCTGTAGCAAGCTGCTGACCAATCAATCCACCGGTAAAGGCGATAATGCCCGCGTAGCGGCTGGCATGACGGCTGCTGTATTCCAGCGTAAGACAGGCGCCTTGTGAAAAACCTGCTAAGTACAGGTGTTCCCGGGCAATGCCGGAAGCGATGATCGATTCAACGAGTTCATCGATGATCGCCAGCGCAGAGTCCAGTGCGGGTTGGTTGTCTTTGACCGGCGATATAAAACTATTGGGATACCAGCTATGTTGCGTGGCCTGGGGTGCGAATAACGCCATTCCCTTTACGTCCAGGTGATCGGCCAGCGAAAGAATGTCTTCCGCCGAACCGCCGCGCCCGTGAAGCAGCACCATGGCTTTCGTAGCCTGTTCTACAGGCGTACCCGCGGTCAGTATTTTCTTAGTGTGTGTGTACATAAATTCAGTTTTAACTATCAGCTGTCAACCATTTTAATTGAGTTTAGGCAGTACGGCTTCTATTTCCTTGCGATGTGATTCGTATTGCGCAGGGAGTTTTAACCCGGACCCCAGCTCCTGTACCGTTTCATCGGTGGCAAAACCGGGGTTATCGGTGGCGATTTCAAACAACACACCGCCCGGTTCCCGGAAATACAGGGAATAAAAATAATTGCGATCTATCTTCTCCGTGATGTGCAGCCCGAGCGCCACTATTTTTTCGCGGTATTCCATCAGGGTCGCTTCGTCTTTTACGCGAAAAGCGACATGGTGCACCGAACCACCGGCCACATGGCCGATACCTTCTTTGGGGAGTTCCACGAGGTCAACGATATTGGCGGTATCGATGGCGTCGGTGATATAGCGGTAACGATTGCCGTCCTGTTCCAGCAAGCGGTATCCAAATACTTTTGTAAGAATATATGCCGTAGGCTCCGCTTTGTTGGTCGTGATGGTAATATGGTGAAAGCCGCGGGTGGCAACGTCTGCGTTTACTTCGGAAGTTGTCCAGGGTTTGCGGTTGTCGGGTGTTTTGGGCACGGTCAGCTCAAACTTCAACCCATCGGGATCGAGGAAAGTAAGGTATTGCTCACCGAATTTTTCGGCCGGTTTATTATAAATCACATTGTTGTCACTCAACCGTTTTTCCCAGAAATCCAGGCTACCGGCGGGAACGGAATAACCGATTTCGGTCAGTTGGTGGCTGCCCCTGCGACCGGACTGCATCGAGCTGCCCCAGGGAAAAAAGGTCAATATAGTGCCGGGCGTACCGTTTTCGTCGCCGTAGTAAAAATGATAGGTATGAGGATCGTCGAAATTGACTGTTTTCTTGACCATCCGCAGACCGAGCACCTGCGTATAGAAATCATGGTTTCTTTTGGCGTCGCCTGCAATGGCGGTGATATGATGAATGCCGTTTATCGTGTTGGTCATAATTAAAATTTATGACACAAAAATAACGGATAGAGGAACCGAAAACACTTAATGTAGAACAAGAAATAAAAGGTTAAATCTCATAGGCTTCGTAGGGATCAGGGTGAGGCTCGCCCTACTAAATGGCAGATCAATTGATTGCACCGATTAACATATCCTTTACTGTAGAGAGGGCACTGCAACTGGCAAAAACCGGGGCTTATGATTAGTTTTGAACCATGCCTACCCAAACCATGAAACCTGCTGTTGTGCTGTCATTTGTCTTATTGCTCTGCACAAGCCTGGCAGCGCAGCTAAACATCGAAACCGTACAGCTTACCTATAATCGAAAACGGCCGCCGACACCGGGACCGGTCTTCTTTAACCGTGTGGAAGTGCTGGATAACCGGATCGATACCGGCCAGGTATATTCGGTACAAAACGGGAGTTTTCCCCCGGTGCTGCTGCAGTTTGGGCAACCCGCTTCGGCAGAAATACAGCAATACCTTCAGAAAGCAATAGAGCCTGTGTTGCAGGGGCCGGGCACCCTGCTGGTAAACCTTCGGCAATTGCGGATTACCAACCGGACCCTCTTTATTGCAAAGCCCGGCGAAAAACATGGAAAGAAGCGCTATGACCTGCGCTATTGTGTATTGCTGACAGCCAACCTGTACGACAAAAAAGGGGACGGGCTATATTACCCGCTGCTAAGGATAAGAAATGTGTACCCCGTAAAAGGCCCTGTTATCCCGGCCCTGGCCGATGCGCTGGACGATATATTGCGGGCTGCAGGCGCGCGATCGGCAAGAAGCAATGCAACGTATCAGTATATAAAGAGCGCTGCAGGGCAAACACTGGAGCAAATCAATGTGAATGTCCGCGAGAGCTGGGATCAATACCCGGTGATGGCGGTCAGCTCACCAGCCAGCGGGGTCTTTATGCAGTTTGAGGACTTCAGGAATAATAAACCCCGGAGAAATAATTTTCACGCAAGCTATCGCAGCCGGGACAGCGTGTATATACTTTCTCACCGGCATAGCCGGGGCCATCATATCACCTATCCCTGGGGGTTTGCCGACCAGGGTAATTTGTATGTAAATCTTTACGCCAATCTGTATGTGAAAGCAAGCCGGTATGATCATACTTACCGGTTTTATGTGCCCCGCGGCATCCCGGACATGTATAGCCTGCTTTCGATAGAAACCGGCGCCAGCAGCAACGGGATCAATGATCCCAATCCCATGACCAATAACCTGACCTTGCGGGGAGCCTTGTCAGGCATTGCTGTACTGGCCATGGCGGATGTGGCCCTGTCGGGGTCGAAGCTGCTTAAAATCAGGAAGGCGGGAATAAAGTCCGGTTTCCGGTATTGCTATCTTGATATGGATACCGGGGATGTGATTTATGCGGAAACCCTTGCGCAAAATATTCAATAGCCTGCTATTTCTTCCAGAACTTCCGCATGTCCAGCGTATAAGGATATTCTTTGTTTATTTCCAGCGGCGGGGGATCACACACGAACGGTTCCCGGTTTTGTTTAATATAGCGTGTCAGCCCTGACTTGTCTTTAGGGGGCTTCAGTTCGTTTTGCGTATGGCCCTGTTCCCAAAAACGATTCGAGCGGCGCGATTCGGCTTCGTAGCTGTTGACCGGGAAGGTATCATAGCTCCGGCCACCGGGATGCGATACATAATACGTACAGCCGCCGATAGACCGCCCGTTCCAGGTATCCACTATGTCAAACGTAAGCGGTGTATCGATGCCAATGGTGGGATGAAGGGCGGAAGGGGGCTGCCAGGCGCGGTAGCGAACTCCGCCGACATATTCCCCCTTGACGCCTGTCGGCGCGAGGGGCAGGCGCTGCCCATTGCACAGGATGACATAACGGGCATCATTGAGTCCGTTCAGTTTTACCTGTACACGTTCCAGCGACGAATCGACATAACGCGCGGTACCGGTGCCGCTCATCTCTTCGCCAAGCACATGCCAGGGCTCGATAGCCATACGTATTTCCATATCGATCTCCTGCAGGTGAATACTGCCGTAATGCGGGAAGCGGAATTCGACAAAAGCGTCAAACCACGAAGTTTGAAAGGGATAACCGGCATCTTGCAGGAAAGCCACTACCCCGGCGATATCGGATTGTACAAAATGGGGTAGCATGAATTTGTCCTGTAGCTCGGTGCCCCAACGTACAAGCTCATGTTTATACGGTTTTTTCCAGAAAGCGGCAATCAACGCACGTATCAGCAGCATCTGCACCAGGCTCATCTGCCGGTGCGGCGGCATGTCGAACGCGCGAAATTCCAGTATGCCCAGCCTGCCGGAAGAAGAATCCGGCGAATACAATTTGTCGATACAGAACTCCGAGCGGTGGGTGTTGCCCGTTATATCGGTCAGCAGGTGCCGGAAGATACGGTCTACGATCCAAAAGGGGATAAAACCCGTTTCGGGTACCTGGCTGAAGGCGATCTCCATTTCATACAACTTCTCGTCGCGGCCCTCGTCAATGCGGGGCGCCTGGCTCGTAGCGCCGATAAACGCACCGGAAAACAGGTAGGAGAGACCGGGATGATGTTGCCAAAAGCTCACCAGGCTGCGCAGCACATCGGGCCGGCGCAACAGGGGACTGTCGGAAGGTGAAGCGCCTCCAATGGTAATATGGTTGCCGCCGCCGGTGCCGGTATGCCGGCCGTCCAGCATGAACTTCTCGGTACCGAGCCGCGATAAAAATGCCTGTTCGTACAGCGTATCGATATTGTGCAACAGCTCCCCCCAGTTTTTCGAGGGATGGATGTTTACTTCTATCACACCCGGGTCAGGCGATACCACCAGTCGTTCCACCCGGTAATCACGGGGAGGCTCATAGCCTTCGATACGCACGGGGATCTGAAGTTTTTCTGCCGTGCCTTCGATAGAAGCCACGAGGTCGAGATAATGTTCGAGATACTCCACCGGTGGAAGAAAAATATAAAGAATGCCTTCCCTTGCTTCCACGCAGAGCGTGGTTTTGATAACCGGCACTTCATACAGCGGTTTGCTGCTGTCTTCTTTCTCCGTCTTCTTCTTTTTGTCGGTTGGTTTTTCTTCCTGGAAACTGATACGTTGCTTTAGTACCGGCGGTGCGGACACCTGCCCGTACCGGCCGGAAATGGTATCGTGGTAATGTTCCAGCTCGGGCAGATCGTCGAATAAACTGCGTTCCACCTGTTCGGGTTGTTCGTCTTTGGCCACAGCGGGCAAAGATTCCAGCGGCAGGCGAAAGCCGACGGGTGAATTGCCCGGCAGCAGGAAAAGCTGTTCCCTTTTCAATACCCACTGGCAGCTTTGCCATTCATTGTTATAATAATTCCATTTAAGCGGCAGGATATAACCTGCGGGCTTGTCAAGACCCGCATCGAGCAACTGCGCCAGGGTGCGACGCTCCGCCGGATCCCTGAGATTGGTCTTCATCGGGTCGATATTGGCAGGTAGTTGTCCTTCGGTCCACAGGAAATAAAACACATCCTCGTAGGCGGCGCGCACGTTGTCGGTGCTGATGGCAAGATGTCTTGCCAACTCCGTAGCAAAGCGGCCGGCATCGGCCTGCGTATATTTCTTTTCGATGGTTTCGTGGGCCGTCAGCTTTGTATTTTTCCAGATCGGGTAGCCGTCTTTCCGCCAGAACAGCCCGTATTGCCAGCGGGGCAGGGGCTCGCCGGGGTACCATTTGCCCTGGCCGTAATGCAACATGCCATGAGGGCCGAACTGCCCGCGCAGCCGGAAAATAAGATCGTGGGCCAGGATACGTTTTTGTTTGCCATCGGCAGCGGTATTCCATTCGTCGGATTCCATATCGTCGATCGAAACAAAGGTCGGTTCACCGCCCATGGTCATGCGCACATCGCCTTTTTGCAGGTCGTTGTCGACCAGGAAGCCGGTGGCCTGTATTTCCGCCCATTGTTCTTCGGTATATGGTTTGGTGACACGTGGGTCCTCGTGGATGCGGGTAACGGTATTGGAAAAACTGAATGTGGTTTCGCATTTATCGGTGGCGCCCACCACAGGTGCGGCGCTGGCATAATCGGGCGTACAGGCCAGTGGTATATGTCCTTCGCCGGCAAAAAGCCCGGAAGTGGGGTCAAGCCCTATCCAGCCCGCGCCGGGCACGTAGACTTCGGCCCATGCGTGCAGATCGGTAAAGTCGTTTGCCGGGCCGGAAGGTCCGTCGAGCGATTTAATATCGGCGGTGAGTTGTACCAGGTAACCGGACACAAAACGCGCGGCCAGTCCCAGGTGTCGCAGCAACTGTACCAGCAACCACGCCGTATCGCGGCAGGAGCCGATGCTGCGTTGCAGGGTTTCTTCGCAGGTTTGTACGCCTACTTCCATGCGGATGCTGTAATTGATATCGCGGCTCAGTTGCTGGTTGAGGTAAACCAGGAAATCATTGATGGTCTTTTTGCTTTT
>DASYCT010000565.1:0-5108 GCA_036500065.1 Chitinophagaceae bacterium
CTCAGCAAAAGACCTGTCCGCCCGCTAAAGATTATTTTATACCCAATCCCTGCATCATTGTAAAAGCCGGGAGAGTAATTGAGTTCAGGATGGTCGCTGCGGTCTTTTCCCACCACATAATTTAATCCCGCATCTTCATACAGGAAGAATCCCTGCGGACTTCGCCCTGTATAAATCCTGCCGTCGGCAAAAACCGGGACACTGGTAAACCGGTAGCGGTCAAGCCCCACGCCTAACCCGACAAAGAAATTGTTTTTCTGGAAACCGTTTACCGTCTGCCATTGAAAAGCAGATTCCGAGGCCCCTTTTATCCATCCTCCTGAATTGATGGAATAAAACATTCCCTTTCGCGAGGCCCCGGTTTGTCCATTGGCCACCTGCAGGCATATCACCAGCATGATGACAGGTAAGCTATATTTTACCATCAGTTTTTGGTTGAGAATGACCATTGCAGTTTGCTTAGTAAACTCATTTTACCCGCACCGTTATACCGGTACTGGTATAAACCGTCTTTGGCGTCCACGTAGGCAATACCATTGAGCGTAATAATGTCATAGGCATTGATGTTGGGCACCTGGCCGACCAGTTTAATATCTGTCGGTTTGGTTGCATCATAAATTTTAAGCCCCGCAGTGCCATCGCAGACAAAAAGCAGGTTGCCATCTTTCGACAGACCCTGCGGGCCATTCAGCGGGTAGGTTTTAACCAGTCGTGGGGACGACAGGCTGGTAACATCATAAATATCCATCTCGTCCACAGCGCTGCCACAGATGCCGCTATGAAGTGTCACGTAGGCATAATTACCATCGGCTATAGCGGGGTCCCAGGCACACCAGTGACCAGTCCATGAAAGCAGTTTTGGCGTGGCCGGGTTCTGTATATCAAGTATTTCCATGCCCGTCGTGGTGCCGATAAACAGGTTGTTTTTAAGCGGGTAAATCGTTTCGGCAGAGCCGCCCAACGACAGTCGTTGAGGAGCCAGGGGATTGGCGGCATCCGTCACATCAATTACGTTCAGTTGGTAAATATCGACTGCATAAAGCCAGTTGCCTACTGTCGCAAAACGTGCTTCGGAGCCGGCCGTTCCCGTAGTGGCGGCAGCAGAAGTAAGCGTATTGAGCTGCGGTGATAAAAAGATACCGCAGTTGGTACACCGGTTCAACTGGCTATAGCCCTCGCAACTTAGTACCGTGTCCCGTGTGGTCCAGGCGGTAACGATATTGATTGAATCCACATTGGTGCTGGGGTTATAATTACTTACCGAATGAAAGGTATTGGTGAGATAATTTTTAACGGTAGCGGCAGAAGGATTGCTTATATCCAGCGTGGCCAGGTCGCAGTACATATCGGCATACAATACGGACCCCCTGGCGGCAATATCTATATTGCCCGGCATGGTGATAAAGGATGCATTCCTGGGATGCGTGGGATCGCTGTTATCGATCACATGGATGCCCTTATTCTGTTCGTTGAGATAGATATAGTCGCCGTACAGGTAAAGCTTGCCGGGGTTGTTTAACGGTTGCGCAGGCCCGCTTTGTACTTTCGCCCGCAGCGCGCTTAGTTTTTGATACACCGGTGAGAAAAGGGTATAAGTATGACGGCAATCGTCTTTTATACAACCTGCCAGCAACAGCAGGCATGCCAGGGGCAGCGTCATTTGCTTTGCAACCCGGTAATACTTTTTCATATAATAGTATTTACCCGGCTGACAAGTCTTCTGTGCCCGGCGTTGCACGGTCTTTATCTTTTCCCGAAAAACATCCGCATTTCCAGGCCGGCAAAAAGCAGGTGGCGGTCACCGTATATTTCCTGTTTAAACAGGCGGGTGACACCATATTGCAGGCGGGGGCCGGCTTCGAAAGACAGCGGCTTGTTTTGCAAAAACCGTATATCAAAACCGGCCGACATATTGAGCTGTGTCTTATTAAACAGGGTATTGTCTTTATAATAAATATTGTCTGGCGCATCGTATTGCAGTGCATTACTGCCAATGAACCGGCCAATGCTAAGGCCTGTATTGAAGGAGAAGGGCGATCGATGACCCAGTTGCAGTTGCGCCCGCAGGGGGACTTCAATAAAATGATACTGGTTGCTGTACTTGTTCTCCACCCCGCTATTCTTATAATAGGAAGATACCCGCTGTGCACCCTGCCGTACAGTAGCCGAACTGTCTACTATTGTACCTGCCTGCAGCGAAGTGCTATAATAACTATATTGCACACCTGCTTCCAAAGAAAAGCCACCACCCAGGAACCTGCGTGCGGAAAGACTCGCTGTAAAAGCAAGGCCGGGTTTGATGCCCGAGGGAGGGCGTACTGCTGCCTGGGTAGTGCCGGGATACGTAATATTACTAAGGCTGCTGCCCGTAAAAGCATTATCGTAGGCGGCAGGGCTTGTCCTGGGCAGTGAAAATCCTGACGATATGCCCGCACCACCCGTATGGGCAGTCAGCACCCATTCCATTTTCTTTTCGTGCTGCGCCGGTTTCTTTACGGCTTCGGCACTATCGGCTTTTGCTGCCAGCACCGCAAGCAATGGTTTCAATGATGATGGATCGGCCGGCGATGCTTCTATAACGAAAGCATAATCTCCCGCCGGAAGAGGAGACACACGAGCCGGTTTCATTGCATCCATGTTTACTGATGTGGGGACAGGTTCAGCCACAAGGTTAATCCCTGCAACCACCACTGTTTCATTTGTCAAACCTGTTTTATCCCCTGTAGGAAGTTTTCGCCGGATGCCCGCTATATACCCGTTCCGTGCGACCTGGAACAGGTTATTGCTATCCGGTATATTTTGTTGATTGATTACCACGGGAACAGTGCCACCTGCTTCATGGTTCCCGGGGGAACTGCTAGCCGGGGCTTTAGTGATAGTCGTTGCCATAGCATGGGTTGGCTTACCCGGTTTTGCTGCGGAAGCAATATGTTTATTCGTAATGTAGATACCAAAGCTCCCGCCGGCCAGCAGGGGGAACAGCAGCCACCATACCAGCAGGCGTCGCCGGTCCCGGCGCTCCCGGATTTGTTTCGCCACCTCCTCCCATACCGCTTCCGACGGAACGAACTTCAGTTCGTCCATCTTCTGCTGTACCTGTTTTTCAAAATCATGGGTTGGCATAGCTAGTTTTTTTTTGTGTTTCGGATCGTTTTTCCAGCCAGCTTATCAACAATGCTCTTGCTCTTGAATATTGCGAACGCGATGTCCCTTCGTTAATGCCCAGCATCTTGCCAATATCCACATGGCTGTATCCTTCGATGGCGTGCAGGTTGAAAATGGTTTGATATCCCGGCGGCAACTGCCGTATCAGTTCGGCAAGTTCCTTGGCGTCGAGGGTTACTTCGGGGTTATCGTCCGAAACAGGATGTAGCGGCATATCGGGATAGGACAGTTCGGACTGGTACCGGATATTCTGCTTCAGGTAGTTAATAGCGGTTGTCACCATTATCCGGCGTATCCAGGCCCCCGGTTCACCGCGGCCCTCGAACTGGTGCAGGTATTTAAAAACTTTTATAAAACCTTCCTGCAATACGTCCTCTGCATCGGCCCTGCTCTTCGTATAGCGATAGCAAACACCCAACATGGCAGGCGCAAACAGCTCATACAAAGCACGTTGAGCAGCCGGCTTCCCTTTCAGGCAGTCTTTTATCAATTTATACGAATCGGTCATCCGAATTGTTGACAATCTATTTGGCAGGAGCGTTGCATCCTCTTACTTCACACTTCATACATTTGCGCATGAATTTACAACAACGCGACAAAGCCGTTATCTGGCATCCCTTCACCCCCCTCCGCCCGGCCCCCGAGCCCATCCCCATCGTAAAAGGCGAAGGGACGCTGCTGGTGGACGAAGCCGGCAATCAATATATAGATGCCGTGAGCAGCTGGTGGGTCAATCTACATGGGCATGCCCACCCTTATATCGCGGAGAAAATCTACCAGCAGGCCCTCACCCTCGAACAGGTCATTTTTGCCGGCTTTACCCACCGCCCCGCCGTTGAGCTGGCCGAACGCCTGCTCCCGCTCCTCCCCGGTCCCTTTTCCAAAATATTCTATTCCGACAATGGTTCCACGTCCACCGAAGTGGCGCTGAAGATGGCGCTTCAATACTGGTGGAACCGCGGGGGCGGCTCAAAACTCAAAATCCTTGCCTTCAACAACGCTTACCATGGCGACACCTTCGGCTCCATGAGCGTAAGCGACCGCAGCGTTTTCACCAAAGCCTTTCATGAGTTGCTGTTTGACGTGGTGTTTATCGACACCCCCGAACCGGGCAATATAGCCCAAAGCAAAGCCATTATCGCAGAAAACGGCCCCGGTATAGCCGCCTTTATTTATGAACCCCTGGTACAGGGCGCAGGGGGAATGAAAATGTACGGGCCCGGGCTGATGGATGAACTGCTGGCCTTTGTAAAGGCACAGGGCATTCTTTGCATCGCCGATGAGGTAATGACCGGGTTTTACCGGACCGGAAAGCTGTTCGCCAGTGAATGGCTTCAGCAAAAACCTGATATTATCTGCCTGAGCAAGGGATTGACCGGCGGCACCATGGCCCTCGGCGTTACCGCCGTCACCCAACCGGTTATTGACGCTTTTACGACCGACGATGCGATGAAGACTTTTTTTCATGGCCATTCCTTTACCGCCAACCCCCTTGCCTGTACCGCGGCCCTTGCCAGCCTTGACCTGCTGGAAAAACCGGGATGCCTCCGGCAGATAACGGCCATCGTGGAGCAAAACAATGCATTTGTGGAAGAGCTGCGCGCTTCGCCGACTGGCATACCGGTGAAGAATATCCGCCAGTTGGGCACCATTGTAGCATTTGAAATCGACAAGGGAAAAGATGAATACCTGAATACCATTTCAGCCGGCATTACCCAACAGGCCCTCAAAGCCGGGGTCTACCTGCGCCCGCTGGGCAATACGGTCTATATCATGCCCCCCTATTGCATTGACAGGGATCAACTAAGCCAGGTATATGAAGTAATAAAAAAAGCCATCCTCTGCAATTAGGATGGCTTTACCTCAACACACATTCAGAACCTAAACCTAAACCTTTAAACCTCAACCTTGATGTTCAGAAAACCGAGTTATAACCAGTGGAA
>DASYCT010000566.1:0-27910 GCA_036500065.1 Chitinophagaceae bacterium
AAAGATTTCCTACAAGCGCGCCGATGGCGTGGACCTGACCGGCGATTTATACCTGCCAAAAGGTTATGATGCCAAAAGGGACGGACCGCTGCCCGTGCTGATATGGGCTTACCCGAGGGAGTTCAACTCGGCGGCGGATGCGGCACAGGTGCGGGGTTCCAAAAACAGGTTTACGATGGTTAGCTGGGCCTCACCGGTATTCTGGGTCACGCAGGGTTATGCGATATTCGACAATGCCGAAATGCCCATTGTTAAAAAGGGAGACAGCTCACATCCCAACGACAATTTCGTGGAGCAGCTTCGCTGGAACGCGGAAGCGGCTATTAATAAACTGGCGGATATGGGCGTAGGCGATCGCAACCGTGTGGCCGTGGGCGGCCATAGCTACGGCGCTTTTATGACGGCCAACCTGCTGGCGCATACCAACCTGTTTAAAGCCGGTATTGCCCGCAGCGGCGCGTACAACCGTTCGCTGACGCCGTTTGGTTTCCAGAACGAAGACCGTACCTACTGGCAGGACCCGCAATTGTATTTCGACATGAGCCCGTTCAGCTATGCCGATAAGTTAAAAACGCCTTTATTGCTGATCCACGGGGAGATGGACGACAACCAGGGCACCTTCCCCATCCAGAGCGAACGTTTTTACAATGCCATCAAGGGGCATGGCGGCACGGTGCGCTACGTGGTGTTGCCTTATGAAGCGCATGGTTATCGTGGTAAAGAAAATTTATTGCACATGCTGTATGAACAAAATGCATGGCTGGACAAGTATGTGAAGCATGCGGATAAGAATACGCCCGGCGCGGATGCGGGGAAGAAAGGGTTTTGATTATAACAACAATGGAAATACTTCATAAAAAAGAGATACTGCCCGCGGTGGCTGCGGCCATCTTCAACGGGGAGGGTGAAATACTACTGCAAAAGCGGCGCGATGTAAATAAATGGTGCATCATATCCGGGCATGTGGAATTCGGGGAAACGGTGGAACACGCACTGTTGCGCGAGATCACCGAGGAAACGAATGCCACTGCCCGTATCGTGCGGTTTATCGGGTTGTATTCTTCTCCCGATTCGCAATTGTATCATTATCCCGGGAGAACCGTTCAATACATCACTTCGTATTTCGAGGCCCGGCTGACGGAGACGATTGCCGATGATTTTTCCAACGGGGAAACGGGCGAACTGCGTTTTTTCCCTGTTGACCAAATCCCGGGTGATATGGCGCTGATAAATTCGTACTGGCTGAGCGATGCGTTGAGTCGGCAGGCAATTCCCTTCCTGCGGTAAACACAAAACCAGTATTTTTATCCCCTATGGCATCGTCGTCCCGGCCTTCCGTTAAAAAGCTTCACCCGCTGCAACTGGCCGCCGTTATTTTCCTGACCGTATCAGGCGGCCCTTACGGGCTGGAACCGCTGCTTTCCTATGCGGGTAGTCATGGCGCCCTGTTGCTGCTTATCATTACGCCTATTCTTTGGGATATACCAGCCATCTTCATGGTGCTGGAACTGAATAGCATGATGCCGGTCACCGGCGGATATTATCAATGGGTAAAACGTGCATTAGGACTGCGCTGGGCGTTTTTTGAAGGCTGGTGGACCTGGCTGTACACGTTTGCCGACCTTGCCATCTACCCTGTCTGGTTTGTTATCTACCTGTCGTTTTTCTTCCCGGCAATAGGAGCTTATAAAATACCTATCTGCCTGGTCATTGTCTGGTCGGGGGTATTGCTAAATATACGGGGCATTGTGCCGGTGGGTAGAACGGCCATCGTGTTAAGCATCGGTGTACTGGTCCCTTTCGTGTTGTTGTTTGTTCTTTTTTTTCTCCATCACGGCGGAGCAGTGGCGCTGCCCTCTCCTTCACTGAAGGGAATAGGCCTGCCTTCGATGGGCATGGCGTTGTACATTATCATGTGGAATTTTATCGGGTGGGACAATTCCACCACCTATGCGGAAGAAGTGGACAAGCCCGTACGCACCTATCTTATTTCAACTGCCATCGGTTTTATCGGCGTATTCGTGGTATACCTGCTGGCGCTTATCGTGGCACAGCAATCGGGCATCAACGTGGCCCTGCTCAGTGATAAAGGTTTTCCGGTCCTGGGTGAGTTTATCAGCGGTCACTGGCTCGGCGGCCTTATAGCTGCCGGCGGTATGGCGAGTACACTGGGTTTGTTTTCGGCGGTACTGTTATCGGTATCGCGGATACCCAAGGTAATGTCGGACGACAAATTATTGCCTCCTGTCATTAACCGGTTGCACAGCAAGTACAATACGCCGTATGTATCGATTATTATATGTGGTGTCGTGGTAAGCGGGCTGGTGTTGTTTACATTCTCCGATTTGGTATTGATAGACGTAACGATATACGGGGCAGGGCTTCTGCTTGAATTTATCAGTCTTATCGTACTTCGCTATAAGGCGGCCGATGAGCACCGGCCGTTTAAAATACCGCTGAATGCGGCAGGGCTTTCCCTGATGGTATTATTACCGGTAAGTGTATTTACGATTGCACTGGCAGGCGCTTTCTCAGGTTCTGATAAGCCGCTGGCCCCGGCGCTGCTGGCAGTAGGCGCTTTGGTGAGCGCGGAAATCGCGTGGCGTTGCATCCGGTTGTTTCATGCACGGCGAAGATCTCAATAGCCTTCCACCTTTACAATAGCTTCATAATTGACCAGTAATTCCTGGCCGGCGGGAATGTCGGTGATGGCTTCGAAAAATTCACCGTCGTTGACCGAACGCACATTTGGCTTGGCTGAATGGTTGAGATAATTCACCAAATCCATCTTCTTAAACCCATAGTCGGGCACATAGTAATGCTCTTCGTCGTAGAGGCAGTAGGTTTCGACCAGGTCCTTGGAGGCTTCCGGCAATTTTTCCACTTCGGCTATCGGTAGTTTTATCCATTCTCCGCTGTCTTTTGAAAACATGGTGCGGCATCCTTTGGGAATATCACGTATCGCAAAAACGCCGATGCCATGTACGGGCGAGGGTTTCAGCATGATATATGTTTCTCTTAAATCAGCGAGCAGTTCTTGTACGTTCATCTGTTTGTTTTATTACGGATGAAAGCAAGATACTATTTTATAGCTTTACAATAACTGCAAGACCAATCAACTGCTTATCATTTCACAGGTCATGAATAAAATCAACAAAGACCAGGAAAAAAGGCATAAAAAAGACTAGTTCCATGCGCCGACGGTCGGTTATTCGACATCCTTTCCTTCATACCAGGATATTACCATGTTATTGCCAAAGCCGTACTTTGTTCGCCTCCTGTTCGCTTCGAGGCGAACAAATAGCGAACATGGTATTGACAAGGTACGCACCAGAAGCGAACAAGCTACTGATAACGCCTAAGCTTTTGTAATGGTTTCTGATTAGCTGAAGATGCCGTAGGGGATTGTATTAATCTTACAATCGGTGGGTCGGGAAGTCCCTTGGTTATCAGGAGAATTTCCTGTAATCCGCCTGCTGCAATTTACAAAATATTTCTCTTTTCCACCGGCTTATTGGCTTAGCTTCTTATCTTCAGCTTATAACCCAGGCTATCCATGTTTTCCCATTTTGAGCTGCGCAAAAACAAGACAACCGTTTCCACCGAAATCATTGCGGGGGTTTCTTCCTTTCTCGCCACCTCGTACATCGTGGTGGTCAATCCTTCCATTCTCCACGAGGCGGGCATGCCCTTTGCCGCCGTGCTCACGGCGACCGTGCTGGTATCTTTTTTCAGCAGCCTGATGATGGGGCTGTATGCACGCAACCCGATACTGGTGGCCCCGGGCATGGGGCTAAACGCATTTTTTACGTTCTCGGCTGTTATCGGGATGAAGGTTCCCTGGCCGGTGGCGCTGGGGGCGGTGTTCTGGTCGGGTATCATTTTCCTGTTGCTATCTGTTTTCAACATACGCACTTATATCGTACGCGCCATCCCCCGCCCGCTGCGCTATGCCATTGCCGCGGGCATCGGTTTGTTTATTACGCTTATCGGTTTGGTGAATGCCCGGTTTATTGTAGCCAATCCCGCGACCCTCACCGGCATCGGTAAGCTGACTCCTGCCCTGTTGAGTTTCCTGGCCGGTTTGCTGGTCACGGCCGTGCTGGTAGCCAAAAAAGTAAAAGGGGGTATCCTGCTTGGTATTGTTTTTACCACGCTGGCGGCATGGCCGCTCGGACGTTGGTGGGGTGAGGGCATACTCGTTCACTGGCAAGGTCTTGTCGCTGCGCCCGATTTCAGCCTGCTGTTCAAACTGGACCTCGTGCATTCACTGCAATGGTCGGTCGCGCCGGTGATCTTTGCGTTTGTGTTTACCGATATGTTCGACAGCCTTTCCACTTTTGTCGGCCTGGCGGAAGCCGCCGATCTGCTGGATGAAAACGGGGAGCCCAGGCATATACGGCGCTCACTGGTCACTGATGCGGTGGCGACCACCCTGGCAGGACTGGTGGGTTCCAGCCCGGGCACGGCCTATATTGAATCGGCGGTCGGCATCGAAGCGGGCGGCCGTACGGGGCTAACAGCCGTAGTGGGAGCCTTGTTGTTTCTGCCGTTCCTGTTCCTGGCGCCCCTGCTCTCCATGGTGCCTGCCATCGCTACGGCGCCGGCATTGGTCCTCGTGGGTGTGTTTATGATCCGGCCGGTGGTAAAAATCAACTGGCTGCAACTGGACGAAGCTATTCCCGCCTTCCTGGCGATGGTGCTTATTCCCTTCACCTATTCCATCACGCAGGGCATTACCTGGGGTTTCCTGAGCTGGACGACGATGCAATTGCTGGCAGGTAAAAAAAATACGATTAGCCCGGCGTTATGGATAATAGATCTATTCGCGGTGCTTGCACTTTTTCTCCAATAAAACCAGATATTCGTGGATATGAATAAAATCAGCCTTGTCCTTCTCGTTATAGTATCATGTACCCTTCAGCAAGTGAGCGCACAGGCGCCGGTGAAACCAATCGATTCACCGCATGAAGCGCCTATTGGAAGGCGTAATGGAGTGACGGGTATCCTCGGCGCCTTTGCCGATGAAACGGAATTGCTGCTTGGGCAGGTACAGCAAAAGAAAGAAGTGGTGATCCGGCAAATTCATTTTACCCAGGGGCTATTGAGAGGGAGACCGGTAGTCATTGCGCAATCGGGTATCGGCAAGGTGAATGCGGCGGTCACGACGGCGTTGATGCTGGAACATTTTCAACCTTCGGAAATCGTATTTACAGGTATTGCGGGAGCGGTAGATCCTGCGTTAATCCCCGGCGATTTGGTGATTGCCACCAAAGTGGCTTACCATGATTACGGCTCGCTGTTGCCGGATAGCATGCAACGGCGTTCTACCCGCAACCCAACAACGATGCAGGAAAACCCCATCTACTTTCCCTGTGACAAGCGGCTGCTGCAGGTGGCCGATATGGCTGGCAAGACCATAGTCCTCGAAAAAATGAGTAGCGCCAACGGCAGTGTTTTACCGAAAATCGTGGAAGGCGTTATCGTAACGGGCGATGTGTTTGTATCCTCACAGGCCGCCACCCAAAAACTTTACCGGCAAATGAACGCCGAAGCGACGGAGATGGAAGGCGCGGCCGTGGGACAGGTATGCTACCAGCAACAGACACCGTTTATCATCATCCGCAGCATGAGCGACAACGCCGGCAACAATGCTTACCTGGACGTGAAATCTTTTTACCGCATAGCAGCCCGCAATTCCGCCAGTCTCGTGATGGCCATCATGGAAATGCTGGCGCAACATGGGCCCCGTGTAAAAACGGCCAATAAACCTGTCAAATAGAAAATATTCCCTAACTTAGGATATACGATTGCCCCTGCAGGTCCCCGTCTGCAGTGTGACGAATGAATTCCCCCCTGGAAACGGTTTGCCAACTTGATCGTCAGAACATCATTCTATAACCCACACAATCCATTTATCATGAACTGGAAGCTCATTTTCGGCTTATCGCTTTTAGGTTTAGCCATGGCATTGGCTACCATTTCGCTGGTGCCTCAAAAGGTTGAACCGTTTCTCTGGCTGGCTATTTTTATCTTTTCCGCTTATGTTATTGCACAGCAAGGCACCGGGAAGTATTTCCTGCATGGATTCCTGGTAAGTTTGGTTAACTGTGTCTGGATTACCGGCGCACATGTGCTGTTCTACAGCACCTATATCGCCCACCACCCGGATATGGTGGAGATGAACGCCAAAATGCCGGCAGCGATAGCAAACCACCCCCGCCTGGCAATGCTGATCACGGGCCCCATCGTTGGGGTAGTTTGCGGGCTTATACTGGGTTTGTTTGCCTTTGTGGCTTCGAAACTGGTGAAGAAACCAACGGTAGTGGCAGGAGCTTCTTAACTTTTCAGCACAGGATAATATGAGGTAACCCGGCTTTTACTCCCGTAACAGGCCGAGGTCGGGCTGTGCATATTTGTACACCTTAAAATAGATCGTGGTATTGGTCTGGTAAACGCCTTCAATCTTCGAGATATCGTTGACGAAGTCGACCAGGTGATCATTGTCGCGGCACATCACGTCCACTTCGAGATCATAAGCGCCGGAGGTCATAGCCAGGAAGCTGACTTCCGGCATACGGGCGATCTTCTTCGCCACCTGTTCCTTTAATGTAGCGGGCCGGATATACACGGCTATATGCGCATACGAGCGGAAACCTACCTTATCGGGGTCCACCCTTCCTATAATGCTGATGGTGCCTTCTTCGATCAGGCGGTTGAAGCGGGTGCGAATCGTGCCGATGGATACATTCAGCTTTTCTGCAATCACCGTAAAGGACGTGCGCCCGTCCTTCTGAAGGTGTCTTAAAATAGAAAAATCAAGTTCATCGAGTTCCGTATCCAGCTTACCGATCGGTTTGTTTTTTTCCATTTGGCATAAGTATAGGTAAATAGAAGCGCTGCGTAGGGGGTAAAATGAATATTTTATAGAAAATATATCCCAAATATACATTTTTTGCAGTAAATTGTTGCCTCAGTATAAAAAATGTAAATATGAAATACCCGCGGCTCCGCAATTTTATCAATGGCAGCTTTACCGATATAGCATCCGGCAAGACCATCCCTGTTATCTCGCCGCTCGACGGCACACTGTTGTCGGAGATGCCCTGTTCTTCCGCGGCGGATTTGGACCGGGCGGTAAAAGCAGCCAAAGCGGCATTCCCCGGCTGGAGCAGAACCCCCATCAAGGAACGGGTACAGGTATTCTTCCGGTTCAGGCATTTGCTCGAAAAAAACCTGCAGGAATTGTCGGCAGTGGTCAGTGAAGAAAACGGGAAGATTATGAGCGAGGCCGTTGCCGAAGTAGAGAAATGCATCGAGCTGACCGAATTTGCCGTTTCGCTTCCGCAACTGGTGACGGGCGAAGTACTGGAAGTAAGCAAGGGAGTGGAATGCCGTACGGAACATACCCCGCTTGGCATCGTAGCCTCCATCGTGCCGTTTAATTTCCCGGCCATGGTGCCCTGCTGGACGATGCCGAATGCGCTCGTGCTCGGCAATTGTATGATCATAAAACCTTCGGAGAAAGTTCCTTTAAGCGTTGTACGGCTCGCCGAACTGTTGAAAGAAGCAGGATTGCCCGACGGCGTATTCAATATCATCAACGGCGACAGCGAAATCGTAAACGCGATTTGTGATCACCCGGGCATCGATGCTGTTTCTTTTGTCGGTTCCACCAAAGTGGCAAAGCTGGTGTACCAGCGCTCTACGCAGCACCTCAAACGTTGTCTTGCACTGGGTGGCGCGAAAAATCACCTGCTGGTATTGCCCGATGCGAAAACGGAAATGACGGCACAAAATGTAGCCGCTTCCATGAGTGGATGCGCCGGGCAGCGCTGTATGGCCGCTTCCGCCATGATAGGCGTGGGGGCCGTGGACCACATCGTGTCGAAGATTGTCGAAGAGGCAAAAAAGATCGTTCCCGGCAAAAACCTCGGGGCCGTTATCAACAAAGAATCGAAGGAACGGATTGAACGATATATTACCGAAGCGGAAAAACAGGGAGCAAAAATTCTTGTGGATGGCCGCGGCGCCACAGTGGGCGGTAAGGAAAATGGTACGTATGTGGGTCCTACCGTTATCGACTATGTGAAGCCCGGCATGTCGGTGGCCACGGAAGAAATCTTCGGCCCCGTCATCAGCATCATGCGTACCGATACGCTGGACGAAGCGCTGGCGATTGAAAATGCCAACCCCTATGGCAATGCGGCTTCGGTCTTTACGCAGAACGGAGGGGCTGCCCGCTATGTGATTGACAGGGCCAGCGCCGGCATGATTGGCGTGAATGTGGGCGTACCCGTACCCCGGGAGCCGTTTTCTTTCGGCGGATGGAACGACAGTAAATTTGGGGTAGGAGATATAACCGGGAAGAGTTCCATTGAGTTCTGGACCAAGCTAAAAAAGAGTACTACGAAATGGAACCCCGAAGCAGGGGTGAACTGGATGAGTTAATATTATTTAATACCATCAACTATTTTATATGCCGGAAACAGCCACCATATCAGAAGCGCAGGAAATCATACAGGACAATCTCGATTATACCCTGTTTTCCTGGAGCAAGCAAAAAGGAATTGCCCCCATTGCCGTGAAATACGCGGAAGGGGTGTACCTGTACGATTATGACGGGAAACGTTATATCGATTTTTCGTCGGGGTTGATTAATGTAAACATCGGGCATGGCAACCAGCGCGTGACCAATGCCGTGGTAAAGCAGATGCAGGAAGTAAGCTATGTGACGCCGGGCTGCGTGACCAAGGCGCGCGGTGACCTCGGTAAAAAGCTGGCGGAGATAACGCCGGGCAACCTAAAGAAAACCCTGTTTACCGTCTGCGGGGCTACGGCTATTGAAAATGCCATCAAACTCGCCAGGCTGTATACCGGCCGCCATAAGATCATCGCACGTTACCGGGCTTTTCATGGTTCTTCCTACGGAGCCATGACAGCCGGCGGCGACCCGCGCAAGCTGGCAGCGGATGCACAACAATCGCCGAACTTTGTTCATGTAGAAGATCCTTATTGCTATCGCTGTCCCTGGGGGAAGGAAATCACGAGTTGTTCCCGCGAGTGTGTAAGTCATATTGAACGTGTCATCGAGTTTGAAGGGCCGGAAAACGTAGCCGCTATATTAATGGAAGGAGAAAGCGGTTCATCGGGCTGTATCAAATACCCGCCGGATTATCTTAAAAAAGTAAGAGCACTCTGCGATAAGTATGGCATCCTCCTGATTGCCGACGAGGTGATGAGCGGGTTTGGCCGTACGGGTAAATGGTTTGCCTGCGATGTGCACGGGGTTGTACCCGATATGATCGCTACCGCCAAAGGCCTTACCGCCGGCTACCTGCCGTTGGGCGCATTGATCGTGACGGATACGATTGCCGAGGCGTTTAACGACAAAACATTATGGCTTGGTCTTACTTATTCCGCCCACCCCGTTACCTGCGCGGCAGGGGTAGAGGTGCTGAAAATATACGAAGACGAGCACCTGATAGAAAATACGGTGCGCATGGGCAGCTATATCGAAAAATGTGTGGAAGCCCTCAAAGCGAAGCACCCAAGCATCGGCGATTTCAGGAATACCGGCCTGCTCGGTTGTATCGAATTGGTGAAGAATCGTGTTACCAAAGAGTCAATGGCGCCTTTTAACGCCAAACCGGAAGAAATGACCATCATGAACAAGGTAGCCGGGAAACTCAAACAACTGGGGATGTATGCGTTCGTGCGCTGGAACTATGTTTTTATTGCACCTCCTCTTAGTATCACCAAAGAGCAGGTAGACGAAGGGCTTGCCATCATCAGCGAAGCGATTGCTATTGCCGACGAATACGTAGTCTAAAAACGCCCGCATGAATGAGCATTCAACGGATATAACAGCTTCTTCCCTATACAGCGAAGACCTGGCCCCTGTTCCCGCTTCCAAACGAACCTGGAATAGCTGGAACTATGCCGCGCTGTGGATCAGCATGAGCCTGTGCATACCCACTTATATGCTGGCGAGCTCATTGATTGAAGGGGGGATGAACTGGTGGGAAGCCATTCTTACCATCTTTCTCGGCAATACGATTGTATTAATCCCTATGATACTCAACGGGCATGCCGGTGCAAAATACGGCATCCCCTTTCCTGTTTTCGCACGCGCCAGCTTTGGCGTGCTGGGGGCTAATATTCCCGCCATGCTGCGCGCCATCGTGGCCTGCGGGTGGTTTGGGATACAAACCTGGATCGGGGGTTTCGCACTTTACCAGATGCTGCACCTCTGGATACCGGCGCTGGGAACATTGCCCCCCGTATTTCCTGCTTCTTTTGGTCTGCCAACGGGGCCGGCTATCTGCTTTTTACTGTTCTGGCTGCTGAATATGTACGTGGTATGGCTTGGTGTAGACAGCATTAAAAAACTATTGGTCTTCAAGGCTTTTTTCCTGCCGGCAGCGGCGCTGGCCCTTTTGTTCTGGGCCATCTCGGCGGTACACGGCGGCCTCGGCCCCATTCTTACACAGCCTTCGAAATTTCATACGAGCGCGGCTTTCTGGAATTTCTTTATTCCCGGTCTTACCGGCATGGTGGGTTTCTGGGCCACGCTATCACTCAATATTCCCGATTTTACGCGTTATGCCGTGAGCCAGCGGGCGCAGGTTAGGGGACAGATCGCAGGGCTGCCTCCTTCGATGACCTTGTTTTCTTTTATCGGCGTGGTGGTCACTTCCGCCACTACCATTATTTATGGAACGACGATTTGGGATCCTGTCGTACTGGCGGGACGATTCGACAGCAAAATACTTATCAGCGTGGCGATGATCGCCGTGGCTATTTCCACGCTTGCCACCAATATCGCCGCCAATATTGTAAGTCCCGCGAATGATTTTGCCAACCTCTCCCCTGCCCGGATTAATTTTCGGAAAGGGGGGTATATTACGGGTATTATCGGTATCCTTATTTTTCCCTGGAAGCTGGTAGCCGACCCCAGCGGTTATATATTCACCTGGCTGGTGGGCTATTCCAGCCTGCTGGGGCCCGTGGGAGGCATTTTGATTGCGGATTATTATTTTATCCGCCGGAAACAATTAAGCGTACCCGATCTGTACCAGATAAAAGGGCAATATAATTATCGCGGTGGTTTCAATATTTGTGCATTGGCTGCCCTGCTGCTGGGCATCCTGCCCAATGTTCCCGGGTTCCTGACAACGATACACGTCATCGGCCCGGATGCCGTACCCAAATGGATGTCGGCCATTTATAGCTACGCGTGGTTTACCGGCTTTTTTGTGAGCGGAAGTCTTTACCTGCTCGGCATGTACATGGTAAAAGTATCGGCACAACCGGCGCAGCAAAAAGCAATAAAAAGCAACCCGAAAGGGGTTATATAATAAAACAATATGCCTGGGACCTTTTCACAGTTGTATATACAAGTTGTTTTTGCCGTAAAAGGCAGAGAAAATCTTATACAAAAAGGTTGGAAGGATGGGCTTCATAAATATATTGCCGGCATTATAAAGGGAAAGGATCAAAAGCCAATTATAGTGAATGGAATGCCTGATCATATTCACGCATTTATCGGGTTACGTCCTGTAATGGCTATATCCGATTTGGTAAGAGATATAAAGAATAATACGAGCAATTTTATTAATGAAAGCAGGTTGGTAAAAGGCAAATTCTCCTGGCAGGAAGGTTACGGTGCTTTTTCTTATGCTCATTCGCAACTTGAGACAGTTTATAATTATATCTTAAACCAGGAAGAGCATCATAAGAAAAAGACATTTCGGGAGGAGTATATAGACTTTTTACAAAAGTTCCAGGTAGAATACAATGAGAAATATTTATTTGAATGGCTGGATTGACGGGCCGTCTTCGAAATTAATATTTCACCCCTTCGGGGTTTTACGTTAAATTAAGCATTGCTTTCTATAATAATTTCATCCCTTCGGGATTAGGAAAACGCGGTTGTCGATGATAAAGGCCGAAGGCCTGGCATTATTATAGAATAAGAGTCACGAGACAAACAAAACCCCGAAGGGGTGACATAGTTTAATAGGAAAATGGGTTGTCGACAGCAAAGGCCGAAGGCCTGGCATTATTATAGAATAAGAGTCACGAGACAAACAAAACCCCAAAAGGGGTGGCATAGTTTAAATTATCGATCATGAGCGTGTTAATAAAAAACGGGCGCATTATAACTGCTACGGACGATTATGTGGCGGATATATTTATTGAAGGGGAAACTGTGTCTGCCATCGGAAAGAATTTGCCGGTGAAAGCAGATACGGTGCTGGACGCCGAGGGCAAGCTGGTGATACCGGGCGGCATCGACCCGCATGTGCACCTGGACATGCCGTTTATGGGCACTTTTTCGAGCGATAATTATGAAACGGGTACCCGGGCAGCGCTGTATGGCGGCACGACGATGGTGATTGATTTTATATTGCAGAAACAGGGCAACTCGCTGAAAGCGGCATTGAAAGAATGGCAATCGCGGTCCGATGGCAATTGCGTGGGAGACTACAGCTTTCACATGGCGGTGACGGATTTCAATGATGAAACAAAAAAAGAAATCAAAGATTTTATTGAAAAAGAAGGCATCACTTCTTTCAAAACCTTTATGGCTTATAAAGGGGCGCTGATGATTGACGACCGGCAGATGATCGGGTTGATGCAGGAGGTAAAAAAACACGGCGGCCTGATAAACGTGCACGCCACCAACGGCGATATGATCGATTATCTTGTCGGTAAATTCAAAGCGGAAGGCAAACGGGAGCCGCTGTATCACTATCTCTCACAGCCGGAAGTGACCGAAGCCGAAGCATCGGGACGTTTTGCCGATATGGCCAATTACACCGGCTGCCCGGGCTATATCGTGCACCTCACCTGCGAAGGCGCACTAAACGCTGTGCGCAATGCCACTAAACGCAACCAAAAGGTTTTTGTAGAGACCTGTATTCAATACCTTGTACTGGATGCCTCTTTATACGAAAGGGATTTTGAAGGCGCCAAATGGGTCATGAGCCCGCCACTTCGGGAAAAGAAAGACCAGACTACGCTCTGGGCAGGCATCAACCAGGGACTCGTCAACGTAGTGGCCACGGACCATTGCCCGTTCAAATGGGAACAGAAATTACTGGGCAAGGAAGATTTCTCCAAAATACCCAATGGCCACCCGGCCATTGAAAACCGGATGGAATTGTTGTACAGCGAAGGCGTGCACAAAGGAAAGATCACGCTCAACAAATACGTGGAAGTGGCCTGCACCAACCCCGCCAAGATATTCGGCATGTTTCCCCGTAAGGGAACGATTGCAGTGGGCAGCGACGCCGATATAGTCATTTTCGACCCGGCGGAAAAGCATACGCTTTCGGTGGAAAAGCACCACATGAATGTCGACTATTCGGGATATGAAGGATGGGAACTGACGGGTAAGGTAAAAACTGTTTTGCTAAGAGGAAAAATTGCCATCGATAAAAACAAATGCCTGTTGGAAAAAGGTTACGGCCAGTTTATCAAACGAAATAAAGTGAAATCAATAATTTAGAATTATAAATTTATAATTATGAATTATGAACAACATCCTAAGAATGAAAATCTTATTATAAAAAAGACCTATGGGTTTGCCTTGGATATTATTAAGTTGTATAAATACCTTGTAAATGAAAAGAAGGAATTTATATTATCAAAACAAATGCTTCGAGCAGGAACTTCAATAGGAGCCAATGTAAATGAGGCTATATCCGGGCAATCTAAAAGGGATTTTATACACAAGCTAAGTATTGCTTTAAAAGAAGCAAGAGAAACATCTTATTGGTTAAATCTTTTAAAGGATAGTGAGTTTATTAACCAACAGATCTTTGTCGAGTTGGATAATAGATGTCAGGAAATAATTAAAATATTGAGCAGCATTATTTTAACAACAAAAGAAAGATATTTTTCAACTGGAACTCAAACAAATTCATAATTCTTAATTATTAACTCATAATTATAGTTACATGGCGAGAATCATCAAATCGGGGCTTATTCAAATGAGCCTGCCCAGGACGGAAGGCGAAGGAACCATTGAAGAAATTATGGAAGCGATGGTGCAGAAGCATATTCCCCTGATCGAAGAAGCGGGAAAGAAAGGCGTACAGATATTGTGCCTGCAGGAAATCTTCAATACGCCCTATTTCTGCCCGGGACAAGACAGGAAATGGTATGCGTCCGCGGAAACGGTTCCCGGTCCCACGACGGACCGGATGGCGGAATATGCAAAGAAGTATAAAATGGTGATCATCGTACCGATATATGAAAAAGAACAGGCCGGTGTGTTGTACAATACAGCCGCCGTTATTGATGCCGATGGCACCTACCTGGGTAAATACCGGAAAAATCATATCCCGCATACCTCTGGCTTCTGGGAAAAGTTTTTCTTCAAACCCGGCAACCTGGGTTACCCGGTATTTCAAACAAGGTATGCAAAAATAGGTGTGTATATCTGTTATGACCGCCATTTCCCCGACGGGGCGCGCTGCCTCGGGTTGAACGGCGCGGAGATTGTGTACAATCCTTCCGCTACGGTAGCGGGGCTGTCACAATATCTCTGGAAACTGGAACAGCCGGCGCATGCCGCAGCCAATGGTTATTTTATGGGTTGTATCAACCGCGTGGGAGAAGAAAAGCCCTGGAACCTCGGTAAGTTTTATGGTTCTTCTTATTTCACCGATCCGCGCGGGCAGATATTTGCACAGGCCTCGGAGGACAGGGATGAATTGCTGATAGCAGATTTTGATCTTGACATGATAGAAGAAGTAAGGAGCGTATGGCAGTTCTTCCGGGACCGGCGGCCAGAAACTTATGGCAGGCTGACGGAACTTTAATTCATGAATTTACAACCCGCCTTCGCTAAAGCTTCGGCGGGCAAAGAAAAACTCAATGGCTATAACGAATAATCGACTACCGGCTGAACAGTATGCAGCCAACTTCAGCGATATACATCCGCCGTTCGAGACGCAGGATGGGGCGCTGGTGGATGCCAACCGCTGTCTTTTCTGTTATGATGCGCCGTGTACAAAAAGCTGTCCCACGGGCATCGATGTGCCCAAATTCATCAAGCAGATAACGACGGAGAATATAAAGGGATCGGCGCATACCATTTTCGAGTCGAACATCATGGGCGGGGGCTGCTCCAAGGTATGCCCGGTAGAGAAGCTCTGCGAGGGCGCCTGCGTATACAACCTGATGGAGGAAGAAGCAATCCCTATTGCCAGGTTGCAACGCTATTCCACCGAAAAAGCCATTGCCGGCAAATGGAAACTGTTTGAACGCAAGCCTTCCAATGGTAAGAAAGTAGCTGTTATCGGTGCGGGACCGGCGGGATTGAGCTGTGCGCATGTGTTGTCGAGGGAGGGAATCGATGTCACCATATTCGAAAAAGAAAGCAAGGGTGGGGGTTTAATGACGTATGGCATCGCCGCGTATAAGGTGACCCCGGAGTTTTGCGAAGAAGAAGTCGATTATATCCTGTCGATCGGCGGCATCGACATTCAATACAATAAGGAGCTTGGAAAAGATATCACGCTCGCGGGTCTGCAAAAGGAATACGATGCCGTGTACCTCGCATTTGGCGTCGGGCTGGCAAGGCAACTGGATATACCCGGCGAACAGCTCGACGGCGTGGTGGACGCGCTGCAATTTATTTATACCATCCGAAGCAAGGGTTATCCTGCCGTTCCTGTCGGGGATAAAGTAGTAGTGATTGGCATGGGCATGACCGCCATCGATGCCGCCACACAGGCGAAGCGTCTCGGGGCAAAGGAAGTAACGCTGCTGTACAGGCGCACACAGGAAGAAATGCCCTGCACTGAAGTGGAACTGAACATTGCCAAACTGGACGGATGCCGGGTGCTCTGGCTGGCCGCGCCTAAGGAAGTAAAAGGAAGCGGTGGCAGCGTCAGTCAACTGCTGTGCAGTGTCATGCAATTGGGAGCGCCTGATGCGGGTGGTCGCCGCGCGCCTGTCGAGACCGGCGAGACCTTTACCCTCGAAACGGATATGATTATAAAAGCGGCGGGACAGATACCATTTGAGACATTGGTAAACGGCAGCAAACTGGCACATAGCAAAGGAAAACTTTCCATCGACAAAAGCACGGCAACGAATATCAAAGGCGTTTTTGCCGGTGGCGATTGTGTGAATGGCGGCAGGGAAGTAGTAGATGCGGTGCAGGCGGGAAAAGATGGGGCGGCAGCGATTTTAAAAGAATTAAAAATTATGAATTCGGAATTATGAATTACGGGTAGATCGCTGACCACACCGCAGCTTACCCTGGTTCTAAATTCATAATTATTAACTCATAATTCTAAATTATTGATCATGGCAGACATATCAGCAAATTTCCTCGGCATCAAATCGCCCAACCCGTTCTGGCTGGCCAGTGCGCCGCCTACGGATAAAAAAGTGAATGTACTGCGTGCTTTTGAAGCCGGCTGGGGCGGCGTGGTATGGAAAACGCTTGGCAGCCAGGTAAAGAATGTTTCGTCGCGTTACTCGGCGGTCGACTACCACGGCAGCCGGGTGATGGGTTTTAATAATATCGAGCTGATCAGCGACCGGCCGCTGGACATTAACCTGCAGGAGATAAAGGAATGTATCCGGTTGTTTCCCGACAGGGCCATGATCGTATCGCTGATGGCGGATAATGATCGCAACAGTTGGCGCGAACTGATCAAAAAAGCAGAAGATACCGGGGCGCATGGTCTCGAACTGAATTTTGGCTGCCCGCATGGAATGACGGAACGGGGCATGGGAGCGGCAGTGGGACAAGACCCTGAAATCGCGCGTATGGTAGTGGAATGGGTGATGGAGGCGGCGCATATTCCCGTTATCACCAAGCTGACCCCGAATGTACATTCGGTCGTACCGACCGGGAAAGCGGCCGTACAGGCCGGCACGAGCGCACTCTCGCTTATCAATACCATTCAATCGGTGACGGGGGTGGATTTGGATACGCTGGTACCCAATCCCAACGTGGGAGGCAAGTCTACCTTTGGTGGTTACTGTGGGCCGGCCGTAAAACCTATCGCCCTGAAAATGCTCACTACCATCAGCCAGGACCCCGTTACCTCTAAAGTGCCCGTATCGGGCATCGGGGGCATCAGCACCTGGAAGGATGCCGTGGAGTTTATGCTGCTCGGCGCTTCCAATTTGCAGGTATGCACCGCTGCTATGAAACATGGATTTAGAATTATAGAGGACATGTGCGAGGGATTGAACAACTGGATGGATGAAAAGGGCTATAAGAAAATTGATGATTTTATCGGCAAATCCGTCCCTACGCTGACCCATTGGGAGGACCTGGACATCAACTTCCATATCGTGGCAAAGATCAACCAGGACAAATGTATTCATTGCGGCCTGTGCTATATTGCCTGCGAGGACACTTCTCACCAGTCTATCAACCTTGAATACGGGAAACCGTACAATACCTATTCCATCAAGGAAGAAGAATGCGTAGGTTGTAACCTGTGCAAGCTGGTGTGCCCGGTAGAAGACTGTATCACCATGGAAGAACACCGCAAAGGGGATGAATACCTGAACTGGAAGGAATTTCAGCGAAGGGGATTGCCGTTAAACGATCATTGAGATCCACCGTTCAAGGAAAACGGCCCCGGCCCGGATCGCAGAAGTTAATATCTTTATTGTCCTTATCAAGGCATTAAAAAATATTATCTTATGAACATCGAGCAAAAAGATTACAATTCCATTTCTCCCTCCGCGGAATACCTGATGAAGTTAAAGGCATTCACCCGGATTCCTTTTGCAAAAGAGGCGGCGGCGCTGGTGATACATGGTAAAGACAGGACGGACACCATGGGCGAAGCAGACAGGGCGGTATTTCTACGAATGCTGCTTCATTTTGAAAACAGGTATTGGACCGTCGAAAAATTACTCTGGCAAACACAACCCAAAAACATACTGGAAATATCCTCGGGTTATTCTTTCCGCGGGCTTGACTGGTGCTTTCAGCATCCCGTTCATTTTATCGATACCGACCTGCCGGATCTTGTTACAGCCAAAGCGCGGCTTGTCCAGTCGCTTATCACCGGCAATCCCGCCATCATGAAAGGCGTGTATGAATTGTTGCCGCTGAATGTGATGGATGAAGCAGCCTTCAGGGAAGTCATCAATAAGTTCCCGCCGGGACCGATCACCATTATCAATGAAGGACTGCTGGTCTACCTGGGCATGGAAGAAAAGAAGCGTTTGTGTGCTTCCATCCGCGAGGCCTTGCTGCAACGCGGCGGTTACTGGGTAACGGGGGATATTTATTTAAAAAGAGAAGACGACGGGAATATTCAACGGCCGGCACACTGGCAGGAATTCCGTGAAAAACACCAGATATATGAAAACAGCTTTGACAGTTATGAAGCAGCCCGGCAGTTTTTTTCGGATTGCGGGCTGGAAGTAAACGGACGGGAAGTGTTGGTGCCGGAAGCGTTGAGCGGTCTTGAACTGGCAGGCACCAAAAGGGAAGCCATCATAAAAAGACTGGAAAGCGCTTCTTCCACCAGGGAAAGCTGGCGGCTGCAGGCGAGGCCTTACTAAAATAAAAATGCGTCCAAGTGGACGCACTTTATTATTGTCGAATACAAACTGTAAAAAAAAGCTTACTACATTTTTTTGGCATCTTCGAGGAACTTGGCCAGGCCTATATCTGTCAACGGGTGTTTCAGTAAGGCGAGGATAGATTCGAGGGGAGATGTAACAACATGCGCTCCTAATTCGGCGCATTTAATAATATGGTTGGCGTTCCGGATGGAAGCGGCAAGAATTTGTGTTTTGAAACCCTGCACTTTAAATATCTGTGCTATCTGCCCAATCAGTTGGGTGCCTTCCCAGCCACTGTCATCGATACGGCCGATAAAAGGCGATACATAAGCAGCGCCGGCTTTGGCGGCGAGGATGGCCTGTCCGGCAGAGAATACGAGGGTACAATTGGTGCGGATACCGTTGTCGGTAAACCATTTCATTGCTTTCACGCCTTCTTTGATCATCGGCACTTTTACCACGATATTGGGGTGAATGGCCGCCAGTTTTTTTCCTTCTTCTACAATGGTCTTAAACTCGGTGGTGAGCACTTCGGCGCTGATATCGCCGTTGGCCACTATCTCGCAAATGGTCTTATAATGTTTGTTGATGGCTTCTTCGCCACGGATACCTTCTTTGGCCATCAGGGAGGGATTGGTGGTAACACCATCCAGTATACCCAGTTCGTGTGCCTCTTTTATCTGCGCCAGGTTGGCTGTATCAATAAAGAATTTCATTTGTCTACTGTTTTATGTTTAACACCCTTCGACAACCACATCCGGGCAAACTCAAACGATCAATAAAGCCCGGGAATACAAAGCTTTCGAAAGAAAGCAGGAGAAAAAAAAGGCAGGCTTATTACATCGCACCGCTACAACCACTTATCCTTGCTGCCTTCCGGCCCTGGGGAGGTTCAGCAGGAGCTGGTCGTGTAAGACCTGCCGGGCGCAAAAGTAAGGACAAAAAAGGTATGCCAGCAGCAAATTTTAGATTTTTTTCTAAACCCTGATAAATTTTAACAGGTATAAAGCAGGTGAAACTGTGCCTGTTGCAGGCTTTGACGCGCGAACGATTGTTCTTATTATTTTTTATTGACGTCAGAGCAGGGTGTTGATAATATTCCATACTTAGTGCTTGCGATGGTCAATTGCCGCCACTTCTGCCGGTAAGGGAATTGACCCGGGCGATGCCAATCAGTTCATCGCTGCGGCCGCCGGTAGCCATATAATATACCAGTATGGTATAATCATTTTCTGTTTCCCATTGATTGCCCTCTGTCGATTCAAAAGAAGGGCGCGGGTTGGCCGCATCGGTAGTGACATAACAATAATCGTAATAGCCCTGCTTGAGCAGCAGATCTGTTTCATAAAAGCCTTTTTCGGCGTTGAAGGTCATCTTTGCTTTTTCGTCCTGGCCGTAGTTGGTCAGCTCCCCGGTGATATATACCTGTTTGTCGGCCAGGGGTTGTTTGTCGGGAGGTATAAAAGTAAAATGTACATGGGCATAGTCTGCCTGCGTTAAATAGTCTATGCCGGCTTCTCCCACATCGTTATAAAACCGGCCATTGTTGTCTTTGTAAAATACCAGGCGTTGTGTAGTGCGATCCACATCGGGTTTTACTTCCACCTGCAGCGTACCGTCGGGAGCGGTGCTGATGGTGTTTTTAACTCTTTCGCTTAGCAGGCGCAGGCTGCGCAGGTCGAGCCAGCGCCATTCGCGTCCTCCCGGAAATACGGCATCGGATTCGGTATTAAACTCGAGCTTATTCTGACGAATAAGCGTGGGGTGGATATTGGTGATGGCATTTTCCCAACGCCAGTTTTGCAAAAGGACAATCTTTACCTGCTGAATGGCATTGAAGATATTCAGGTTGCCGAGATTGACGGTAAACTGTATTTTCTGGTGCGTTTTAAACAGTTGCCCGTCAAACGGCTGTTGTATTTCGGCTTTAATGGTTGCTTTATTATCTGTCACCAGCACACGCCGGGTGAACAGCAGGTTGGAGGTATCGCCATCGGCAAAAACCTTGAGCAGGTAATTACCGGATTTGGAGGGAATGCAACTGCTTTCCGGCAGGGTCACCGAGTAATGGGTATATTTTGTCGCAGCGATGGAAGAAGTACGATAGGTATTAATCCGGTTCTGGGAGAATCCCTTGATGTAATCAAATTCGCTCAACATGGCCGGGGTCCAATCGGCATTGCAAAGCTGCCAGGTATAGTAGTAGCTGCGTACGCCGTCCTGCAGGTCGTCAAAATTCAGCTCCAGCTGGTCACCGCCATTGAGCCCCATGACCGGGTAAGCGGTCTGGTTGCCGGCATAATTCAACTTTACGTTGTGAATGCCGGGGGCATACACTTTATCAGGCACCTGGGCATGGGCGGAGAGGCACCCGGCCAGCAATAACAGACAAAAGGCAATACGCATACTATTTGAGATGGGATTCATGACAATAAAGTTGTATAAAATACAGGGAAAACCGAAAAAGATTTTGGGATAGGGGCATACACCCCTATTTTTGATCCAATTAAAACAGCACGTTTGAATTTAGCGGGTTTCATAGCAAGGCGTATTGCCTTTAATCAGCAAAAATCATTCTCCCGGTTTATCATACGGCTGGCTACGGCCGCTACGGTGCTCAGCGTTACCATTATGCTGGTGGCCCTTGCCATTACCAATGGCTTCCAGTACACCATCAGCCAAAAGATATTCAGCTTCTGGGGGCATATACGGGTGGAGCATTTCGAACCCGGCAAATCCCTGCTGGCAGAAGAGACGGCGATTGAAAAAAATGATACCGTTGCCCGTATCCTCAAGGCGGATGCCGACATCGAATCGGTGAATCCCTTCGCGACCAAAAGCGCCATTCTCAAAACCGATGAAGGCATCGAAGGCATTGTGTTTAAAGGGGTGGAAAAGGATTATCGTTCCGACCATCTACAGCAGTTTATCCTACAGGGCAGTTGGATAAAATTTCCCGACAGCAGCTACAGCCGTGAAATCCTTCTTTCGGAACCGGTGGCGCGGGAATTAAAGCTAAAGGTGGGCGATAAGGTGTTCATTTATTTCATCCAGGGCGACGGCTCGTCACCCCGGGCCAACCGGCTTACGGTCGGGGGCATTTACAAAACCGGCATCGAGGAATACAAGAATATAGCGCTCGGCGATATACGCCTTGTGCAGCGGCTGAACGACTGGAAACCGGATGAAATCGGGGGCTATGAAATCTTCCTGCACGATTACCGGAAGATGGACACGGTCAACAACATTATTTTTAATGAGCTGCCGGTCAACTGGAACAGTAAAACAATCCGGGAAATCTATCCGAATATATTCGACTGGCTCAACCTGCAGGATAATACCATCTGGCTGGTACTGATCATCATGACCATCGTGGCGGTCCTCAACCTGATCACCTGTCTTATCATCCTGGTGCTGGAACGGACAAGAATGATCGGCGTACTCAAGGCGCTCGGAATGCCCAATAGCTCTCTGCAAACGGTTTTCCTCCTTCATGGCAGTATTATCACCCTGAGCGGCATCGTGTTTGGCAACCTGCTGGCCCTGTTGCTTTGCTGGCTGCAGCAGCATTACGGGTTTATCACGCTTCCCGAGGAGATGTATTATATTTCAAAAGCGGAAGTGCGGCTGGAATGGTGGCATTTCCTGCTGGTAGACGGGGGCACCTTCCTCGTTTGCTTTTTCATCCTGCTTATTCCCACGCTTATTATCTGGCGCATACAGCCGGTGAAAGCGATACAGTTCAGATAACATGCGATAGTATGATCCCCGTGGCTACGGCCGCGTTGAGGGATTCGGCTTTCCCCTGGCGGGGGATGGTTACCTGGCGATAAGCCGCCGCGATGATGGAGGGGCTTACGCCTTTTGATTCATTGCCGATGACCAGCATGCCATCAGTCAGCCTGCCGGTGTCGCGGAGCGATTGGCCGCCCAGGGTAGCGACATAGAGCTTTAGACCGGCATTTTCTTTTATAAACGGTTCCAGTGGCGTGTACAACAATTCTACCCGGGCAATGCTGCCCATCGAGCCCTGTACGACTTTGGGAGCAAAAGCGTCTGCACTGTCGGTACTGCATACAAGTTGCCGTACGCCAAACCAATCGGCAATACGGATAATAGTGCCCATATTGCCGGGGTCCTGTAAGCCATCCAGCATGAGCGAAAGGCCTGTTTCCAGGCGAAACGGTTGCTGCGCGGGCTTTTTAAAAACACCCAATACCTGGTGGGGAGTAGTAAGAAAGGAAATGCGTTGCAGATCCGCGCCGGCTATTTCATACAGTTTGCCGGGCGCGGCTTTGGCAGCGATGGCAGGATATTCGTTTTTCCATGCCGCGGTATAATACAGGCCCAGCAATTCAAAAGAAGCGTTTTCCAACAATTCGTTAATTATCTTGGGGCCTTCTGCTGCAAAGGCTTTTTCTTCTTCCCTGAATTTTTTTTGGCCCAGACTTTGGATATATTTGACCTGCGATTTTGTAATCATCTACGTTCGTTTTCAGCATTATGTTGCAACAGCCCGTTAAATTCTTTTTACTGGTATTCGTTTTTGCCGCGGCCGTTGTTGCACCGGGGTGTCTCGTGCTCAAAAAACCACCCCAAAAGCCTTTTGTCTTCTCAACCACCATAAATATACAGGGAAATTTATCACCCGATCAAAAACTGGATTTAAAGGCCCGGCTGGAGAACCAGCTCGACGATAGCCTGAAACTGAAACTCGTGACGGTTTTCCCCGGCGTCCGGCGACTGGACAAACCACCTGTGTTTGACAGCAACGCGGTGATCCATTCCGAAGAGTTTATGAAAGCCCTGCTTTATTCGCTTGGGTATTATAAGGATTCCATCAGTTGGAAAAAGACCATCGTCATTAAAAAGAACCACAAACGGCAACGAAGAAAGCATAAAACACAGCAACGGGTAAATATTGTTTTTACTGTATTCCCGGGCAAGAGCTATAAGTTCGATTCCATCATTTACGGGCTGGAAGACTCCGCGCTGGAACAACTGGCCGTGGCGCGTCGCGGAGGAGCTTTGATAAAGAAAGGAGGACCATATTCGGTGGAAGGTATTTCCGATGAACTGGACCGGCTGGTAGACATATTTCGCAACCAGGGATATTATAAATTCACTAAAGACGACCTGGTAGCGGAAAGGGATACGGTATTCGCCGCGCTGATCAATCCTTCGCTTGACCCCTTTGAGCGCATCCGGTTATTGCAGGAGGCAAAACTGAAGCAACAAAACCCGGGCATGAGCGTATTGATCAAATTACGCAACCCATCCGACAGCAGTCATTTCCGCAGGTATTATATCCGGCACATCAGGATCTATCCTGACCAGGACCTGATTGATGACAGCCTTGCGGCCTATCATGTGGATACGGTACATGGTATTCCCATCTACAATAAGTACAATAAATTCAAGCCGGCGTTTATAGAATCAAGAATGGCGTTTCATCCCGGCGGCCTGTACCGGCAGCAGCAATTTGTACGTACCTATACCAATTACAGCCAGTTGCCGGCATGGCTGCAGGCAAGTATTACCACCGAGGAAGTCAAAGATTCCTCTCCCCTGCTGGATGTCATCATCAGGTTGTATACAGCCAAAAAACTGGACGTGAGCGTTTCGCAGGACCTCAGCTATAATACCGGCGATATCATATCGGGTACCAATCTTTTCGGAACCGGTATCAACTTCGGTTTAAACAATCATAATGTCGCCAGGCAGGGCATACAATCCAGCACCAATCTCCGCACAGGCGTAGAATTATCGCTGGTCAACAACCTGGTGCAAACCTTCCAGAGCAGTCTTTCACACTCCATTATTTTCCCCAGGCTTATTCAGCCGTTTAAACTGAAGCAAAAGGATTCCCTGCTTACGGAAAGAACCCAGCTGAATTTCAATGTAGGATATACGGACAGAAAGGACTTCTATGCCCTGCGTTCGCTGAATACTTCCTGGGGATATGAGTGGAGCAAACGGGCTAAAAAAAGAGGCAATTCACATACCTGGTTTTACAGCCCGCTGAATATTGAGTTTGTAAGCCTCGAGAAACGCAGCAAGCTGCAAACCCTGCTCGACAGCATTCCCAACCTTGCCTTTTCATTCAATACGGGACTGGTGGTAAGCCAGATCCTGTCCTATAATTTTTCACAGTTAAGGAATAACAAGAAAAATGATTTCCGGGTGACCATCGAGGAAAGCGGCGGGCTGCTGGGTCTTATCCGTTTTTTTGACACACAGGCCAACCTGTTCCGTTTTGTAAAGGTGGATGCCGATTACCGGCACCTGATCAGTTACAAGAAATCGGCACTGGCATTCCGGTTGTATGCGGGCGCGGGCTTGCCTTATGGAAAGGATGCAAACGGGAACGCGGAAAAGCAATTACCCTTCTTCAAATCCTTCTATGCCGGCGGCCCAAACAGCATGCGGGGCTGGCAGGTACGTCAACTCGGGGTAGGTTCTTCCCAATATTTCGATACGGTAAAAAATGGACCGCTGGACCGGTTTGGCGATATACAACTGGAAGGCAATGCGGAATACCGTTTTAACCTCGGCACCCTGTTCGGGGTTAAATTAAAAAGCGCGGTATTTACCGATGTCGGGAATATATGGTACCGCAACAACCTCGGAGACTACAGGCTGGATGGCTCTGAATTTGCCCTAAACAAGCTCGGCAGGGACCTGGCCATAGATGCCGGCACCAGTCTTCGCATTGATTTTGATTATTTTCTTATCCGGTTCGACTGGGCTTATAAAATGAAAGACCCGATTTACTATTATAAAACCAATAAGGGTTGGTTCAATGATTTAGAATTGTTCAAGGGCCAGTTCCAGTTGGGGGTCAACTACCCGTTTTGATACTATCGTAGTACTGTTTTATCTTTTCTTCCGCCTGCTTCATGTTCCAGGCATCTTTCAATTCAAACCGGCCGATGCGTGTTCGGCAAAGGCTGCTGAGATAGCCGCCGCAACCGAGGGCAGCCCCGAAATCATTGGCAAGGCTGCGTATATAGGTGCCGGTGGTGCATACCACCCGGAAACTCACTACAGGAAGGGCGATATGGGTGATCTCAAATACGTTGATGGTTATTTTTCTTGGTTCCAGTTTTACGGCTTCTCCTCTTCTTGCCAGTTCGTAGACACGCTTGCCGTCCTTTTTTATGGCCGAATGCGCCGGGGGCACCTGCCATATTTCTCCTGTAAAAGGGCTGACAGCTTCCCTTACCTGTTGTTCGGTTATGCCGGAAGTATCTTTCAGCGCAACGGGTGTCGTTTCCAGGTCATAGCTGGCGGTGCTGGCCCCGAGGGTGATGGTACCCGTATATTCTTTCTCCTGCGCCATATATTCATTGATGCGTTTTGTCCATTTGCCGGTACAAAGGATCAGCAAGCCGGAAGCGAGGGGATCGAGGGTACCGGCATGGCCTATTTTGCGTACACCGAGCAGGTTGCGCAATTCGCGCACGACGGCAAATGAAGTCCAGCCGAGGGGTTTGTCGATTAAGATGAGTTCGCCTTCTTCGTATTTCATTATACACGAATTACGCTAATTAGTGCGAATTACGCTAATCAGGGTATGGGCGAAGTTCGGGGTTTTTGATTAATCGATGGTAGCCGTATTCCCTGTCAACGCCTAAATCGCCTGCCGCGTCTTCAGCTCAAGGTATTTGTTCACGGTATTCACGGTTACGTTTTGCGGGGCGGTAAGGATGGAGAGTATACCGTATTTCTGAAGCTCTTTTACGATCATCCGTTTTTCCTGGATAAATTTCTCCGCGATGGTCTTGGTGTAAACCCCTTCAATATCGGTGGCGTCTTCTTCCACGAGTTGCCTGATTTCGGTGTTTTCAAAAAACACGACCAGCAGTAAATGATAGCGGGCTATTTTGCGCAGGAAAGGCAGTTCACGCTGCAGGCTGCTCATGCTTTCAAAATTGGTGAACAGCACCAGCAGGCTGCGCTGGGTTATCCTGTTGCGTATCAGCGTATATAGTTTTTCAAAGTCGCTTTCAAGGTAACGGGTTTTCTGGTTGTACAATACTTCCAGCACCGAGTTCATCTGCGTGGCCCGTTTATCGGCCGGGAGAAAGGAACCCAGTTCTTCGGAAAAGGTGATCACACCGGCTTTGTCCTGTTTGAGCAGGGCCACGTTGCTCAGCACCAGTGAGGCATTGATCGCATAATCCAGCAGGCTCAACCCCTCGAAGGGCATCTTCATCATCCGTCCTTTGTTGATGATACAGTATATCTGCTGGCTTTTTTCATCGGTATAATGGTTCACCATCAGCTGGCCCCGGCGGGCAGTAGCTTTCCAGTTGACCGTGCGGTAATCGTCGCCCTGTACGTATTCCTTGATCTGTTCAAACTCCATGCTATGACCGATGCGACGGGTTTTCTTTATCCCTATCTCGCTGAGGCGGTTGCTGATGGCGAGCAACTGGTATTTGCGCATCTGGAGATAGGAAGGATATACCGGCACTTCGGCAGTTTCATCAAAACGATAGCGGCGCATGAGCAGGCCCAGCGGTGTTTTGGTAAATACGTTCAGTTTCCCAAACGAATAGCCACCACGTTTGGTGGGCCGCAGGCGGTATTCTATTTTCTTTTCCTGTCTTGATCCGAGGGAGAGCCTGAACCAGATATCTCTTTTTTGAAACTGGAAGGGGATTTCGTCAATCACGCCGACGTGTACGGGAAAACCATAACGGTTCTCGATGTAGAGGGACATGCTGTTGTCGTCACCATTGCTGAGACGCTCGGGGGTAATCCGGCGGGCAAACATGCCTTCTTTGCGGGTATAAAGCAATAAATAATCGAAGACGGCCAGCAAGACCAGGGAGCCCAAAGCTACCCGCGGCAGAATATCCATCCAGGGATAGAAGAATGCCAGGGTAAACAACAGCACTACGGCGGCTACGCCGGTAAAAAACCGGGTAGTGAAGAAAAGGGGTGAGATGTATTTGCTGTAAAAACGCTTCATGGTTGCTGGTTTCTTTTCTATCTCGGTACTTCAAGAGTAGTTACCACCTGCTGTATCACATCATCGGGGGTGAGTCCTTCCATTTCCCGTTCGGGCGTCAGGACGATGCGGTGACGCAATACGGCGGGCGTTACAAACAGGATGTCCTCGGGCGTTACAAAATCACGTCCACGCATGGCGGCTATGGCCTTGGCGCCATTCATGATGCCAATAGACGCGCGGGGCGAGGCGCCGAGGAAGATGGATTTATTGTTGCGTGTTTCGGTGACAATCTTTGCGATAAAGGCTACCAGTTTTTCATCGATCAGCAAGTTGCGTATCTGTTGCTGAAGGGCGGTAATCTGTTGTGCGTCGAGTACTTTATTT
>DASYCT010000567.1:0-2745 GCA_036500065.1 Chitinophagaceae bacterium
GATATGAAACAAGGGAGTTTCTACCACCCGGGAAGCTACCACGATCTCTGTAGTACCGGCATTGCCCGCAAATAATTCCTGCACCAGCTCCGGCCTGTTATTCTCTTTCGACAAGTGGGCCAGGATTAAATGACTCATATAAGATGGGCGGTAGCGGATAAAAAGTTCCAGCGCCTGGTCGTTCGACAAATGACCGTCTCCACCCGTAATACGTTTCTTCAAAGAAGCAGGATAACGCCCGTTACGCAGCATCGTTTCATCATAGTTGGCTTCCAGGAAAGCGGCATGGCAATCACGAAAATGATGCACTACCTGTTCGCAGGCCCTGCCTATATCGGTAAAAATACCTACCCTCGTATTCTTGTCTTCCACGATAAAACTATGTGGGTCGCTGGCATCGTGTTGTTTTGGAAAAGCAGTCACGGCGAGCCCTCCCACCTGTATGGGCTGATGGGCAGTAAACTCCATGACGCGCTCCCTTGCCAGTTCAAAGCCCGAATTCCGCAGGGTCGCAGGAGTAATATAAACCGGCATACCGTATTTCTTTGCCAATACGGGAACGCCGAAAATATGATCGGAATGTTCGTGCGTTACAAAAACAGCGGATACCTTCTTTATATCCAGCCCCAGCCTCCCCATGCGCTTCTCTATCTCACGGCAGGAAAGCCCGGCATCGATAAACACCCCTTCCCGGCCATTGCCGATATAATAGCAATTGCCGTTGCTGCCGGAGTTTAAAGAAGTAATAATTAAAGGCATAGTAAAATCAAAGAAACAGCATTTTCATCATATAAAGGGTGCTCATTTGACCGGCGGAAGCGCCTTCCTTATTGCCGGCGCTACGACCGTTCCAAGCAGTTCTATAGATCGCATCAGTTGCGCATGCGGCATAGTGCCGACGCTCATTTGCGCCAGGAAACGATCATGCCCGAATAACTCATGTTCATATAATACTTTATCAATTACCTGTTGCGGGCTCCCCACCAATAAAGCTCCTTTCGGTGAACGCATGGCATCAAATTGCTGGCGGTTCATGGCCTGCCATCCACGCTCCCTTCCCAACCGGGTCATGACATCGGCATAAGAAGGATAAAATTCATCTCCTGCCTGCTGTGAAGTATCCGCGACATAAGCATGTGAATTGATTCCTACCACGGGCCTATGCCCTGCTTTCGCGGCCGTATCGCGGTAAAGCTTCACCAGTGCGGTAAAATGCTCCGGGCTTCCCCCGATAATGGCCACTGCCATCGGCAACCCAAGCTTACCCGCCCGGATGGCGGACGCAGGCGTACCCCCAACAGCTACCCAAACGGGCAATTGAGGCTGAAGCGGGCGGGGATATATGCCGAGGTTATTAATAGCAGGGCGATGCTTACCCTTCCAGGTGATTTTTTCCTTTTCATTCAACCGGAGCAGCAAGTCCAGCTTTTCCTCAAATAATTCATCGTAATCTTCCAGGTCATAACCAAACAACGGAAACGATTCAATAAATGACCCCCTCCCGGCCATTATCTCCGCCCGGCCGTCCGACAACAAATCAACTGTGGCAAAGTCCTGGAATACCCGCACCGGGTCATCCGAGCTAAGCACCGTCACCGCGCTGGACAATTTGATCTTTTTTGTTTTTGCTGCCGCGGCGCCGAGCACTACGGCCGGTGAAGACACCGCAAAATCGGGACGATGATGTTCGCCAATGGCAAAAACATCCAGCCCGACCTGTTCCGCCAGTTCTATTTCTTCCATCAGGTCGCGGATGCGCTGGTGGGCGCTGACAGGCTTACCCGTAAGAGGGTCGGGCGTCATTTCCGCAAAAGTGTAAATTCCTATTTCCATAATGATTACTGCTGCAAAGTTAACTGACTGGAAATACAATTATCCCCGTCAATGGTTCATGCCGGTTCGATTAAATCCCGGAGATTGCCATACAAATCCGGGGTACGAAGTTACGGCCTGGCCGGCAGGATACGGCAGGATACGGCAGGATACGGCAGGATGCAAAAGCCCACCGGATTGATATATTTATACCTTAAGCTGCTATATGAAATACCTGTTCCTGTTTTCGTGCGGAGCGTTTCTCCTGCTTTCGTCTACTGGTCTTTACAGCCAGGACAATAGTCCCCGCCTGCAGGGCGATCTCCGCGTACACGACCCGGTGATGATTAAACAGGGAGATACTTATTATGTCTTTTCCACCGGCAAAGGCATATCCATCAAAACCTCGCAGGACCGCATACATTGGAAAAACGCCGGCAGGGTGTTTGATTCTGCTTCACTGCCCGCATGGCGTACAGCGGGCATTCCCAACCAGGATGGAAGTCTCTGGGCGCCCGATATTCATTATGCCAATGGCAGGTACCACCTGTACTATTCCGTGTCCGCCTGGATGAATTTCAATTCGTCCATCGGCTATGCCACCAACAGCACCCTTGACCCCAAAGACCCTGCCTATCACTGGGTGGACGAAGGAGAAGTGATCAGTTATAAGAACGGCGGGGAGGGTGTAAACGTCATCGACCCCAACGTCTTTATGGATAAGGATGGAAAGGAATGGCTTATCTATGGCTCTTATAAAGCAGGTCTGCGGCTCGTGGAATTAAATCCCCGGACAGGCAAGCCGTTCAGCGAAAAGCCTTCATTAATCACCATCACCACCTCGCTCGGAGAGGGCAGTTTTCTCATCAAAGATTCGCGGTATTACTATCTTTTTGCATCACGGGGAAGATGCTGTGCAGGCCTTGCCAGCAC
>DASYCT010000568.1:0-3459 GCA_036500065.1 Chitinophagaceae bacterium
TTCGTGAGGCCAACGTGTACTGTGAAATCACCCCCTACCATAAGCCTGTTGTGTTCGACCCTTCTTTAAAAGGGATCATCTTATCCGGCTCTCCTTTTAGTGTCAACGAGGAGAACGCTCCGATGGTGGATGTGGCGGCCCTTGTGGCCCAACGCCCTGTACTGGGTATTTGCTACGGCGCGCAGCTCACCGCCAAATGTTTTGGCGGACGCGTGGAAAAAAGCAACAAACGCGAATACGGCCGGGCACTCCTTCACAAACACCAGGACGATATACTATTAAAAGATGTAACCGAGCTTTCCCAGGTGTGGATGAGCCATGCCGACACCATCCTTGCGCTACCGCAGGGATTTGAAGCGCTGGCCACCACGGAAAGCATTCCCGTAGCCGCATTCAAAACCAACGGCCAGTTTGCCCATCCCCTCTATGGCCTGCAGTTTCACCCGGAAGTGTATCATTCGGTGGAAGGAAAGAAAATATTGAAGAATTTCCTCGTATCCATTTGCGGCTGTAAACAGGACTGGACGCCGGCCCATTTCATCACCGACACCGTCGACGCGCTCAAAAAGCAGATCGGCGACCGGCAGGTGATCATGGCATTGAGCGGGGGCGTAGATTCGACCGTGGCAGCCACCCTGATCCATAAAGCCATCGGCGAACGCCTGCACGGCATCTTTGTCGACAACGGCGTGCTTCGCAAGGATGAATATGAGCAGGTATTGGAAACCTATCATTCCATCGGCCTGAATGTAAAAGGCATCGACGCCAAAGAATTGTTTTACCGCGAACTGCAAGGCAAGACCGACCCGGAAGCCAAACGGAAAACCATTGGTCGCCTGTTTATCGACGTATTCCAGGAAGAAGCAAAGAAAATAACCGGTATCGGCTTACTCGGGCAGGGCACCATCTATCCCGACGTGATCGAAAGCGTGTCGGTACACGGCCCTTCCATGACCATCAAATCCCATCATAATGTAGGCGGCCTGCCCGATATCATGCATCTCGAACTGGTAGAGCCCCTCCGTTTTTTATTCAAAGACGAAGTAAGAAAAGTAGGCCGTGAGCTGGGCATCGCCCCTCGCCTCATCGATCGCCACCCATTCCCCGGCCCGGGGTTGGCCATCCGCATTTTGGGAGAAATCACACCGGAAAAAGTACATTTGCTCCAGGAAGCCGACCATCGTTTCATACAGGGATTGAAGGATCATAATTTGTACAGCAGCGTATGGCAGGCCGGCGCTATCCTGTTGCCAGTCAAAAGCGTTGGCGTAATGGGTGATGAAAGGACCTATGAGTTCACGGTGGCCCTGCGCGCCGTAACTTCAGTAGACGGCATGACGGCCGACTGGGCTCATTTGCCTTATGATTTCCTGGCATATATTTCGGGAGATATTATCAATAACGTAAAAGGCATTAACCGCGTGGTGTACGATATAAGCAGTAAACCACCGGCAACGATAGAGTGGGAATAAGAGAAAAAATAATCCTCATGAGATCAAAGGTTCTGTTCACCGTATTACTTTCCTTCCTGCTCATGCCCGGCACGCGGCTGCTAGCGCAAACGCGGCTGCTGTCCCAAAGTGATTCCACCGGGAAAAAGTACAAGGTCGTGGTGTTTACCCCCCTCTACCTCGATTCTGTTTTCGACAAAACAACAGGTGAATACAAATTCGGCGACCAGTTCCCCCATTTTATCAACCCCGGCCTTGAGTTCTACGAAGGCATTCAAATGGCCCTCGATTCGATGGCAACAGAAAACGTGCCGTTGGAAGTAGTGATAGAAGATACCCGCTCCACGTCAAAAACGCTCGAACAGCAAATCGATGACCCCGAAGCAGCGGATGCAGGATTGTACATCGGCTATGTCACTCCCACCGAAGAAAGGGCACTGGCGGCCGCGGCCCTCAAAAAAAATATCCCGTTCATCAATGCCAATCTTCCCAATGACGCCGGCATCAGCAACAACCCATCGCTCGTCATTCTCAACTCCACCCTGAAAACACATTGCGAAGGTATTTACCGTTTTCTTCAGCGCTATTACCCTATTACACCCGTCGTCGTGTTCAGGAAAAAGGGTGCGCTGGAAGATCGGCTGAAGGGCTATCTCACCGATTACGATAAAAGCACCAACGGCACAAAGGTGAATATGAAGTATGTGACGCTGGACGAAAACAGCAACTTCGACCTGCGGCCCTACCTCGACAGCGAACGCCTTACCATCAGCCTGGTGGGCAGCCTCGATGAAAATTTCGGGAAGAAGGTTGCACTGCAACTGGTTACCCTCAACCCTGTCTATACCACCCTTGTGATAGGCATGCCTACCTGGGACGGCATCACCGATTTCAACAAAAAAGATTATAATGGACTGGACATCGTTTATTCCACTCCCTTTTATACCGATATGGCCAATAGTCTAAGCACGGCCATCAGCGATACGTTCAACGCTACCATGTATGCCCGCCCGAGCGATATGGTTTTCCGCGGTTATGAATGTATGTACCGCTTCGGCAAACTGCTGGTGGAAAAAGACAGCAACCTCGTGTCCAGCATCGGCGAGAAAAAGTTTAAGGTATTCACTGACTTCGACATTCAGCCCGTCCTTAACCACCAGACCATGGCGCTGGAATACTTTGAAAACAAGAAGCTCTACTTTATCAAAAAAGAGGATGGGGCTGTTAAGCAGGTCTATTAACGTCGATTTGGCGCCAGCGGCGCCTTATTTTCAACACGGAGGAAACGGAGTTATGGAGGGCACGGAGATACTAAGGGCGTCCTGCGCAGGCACAAATGTTGTATCTTTTGTTCCATGCCATTAATCGAATTTTCCGACAAAGGCCTTTATTGCCCGCAGGGCCAATTCTATATTGATCCCTGGAAGCCTGTACAGCGTGCCGTGATCACTCATGCCCACAGCGACCATGCCCGCCCCGGCTCCCAATCCTATTTATGTCATACCCAAAGCCTGCCCCTGTTGCGGTTACGCCTGGGCGAGAATAATTACCAGGCCGTCGAATGGAATACCCCGGTTTATATGAATGGGGTTCAACTAAGCCTGCATCCGGCAGGCCACATGATCGGTTCTTCACAAGTACGGGTCGAATACAATGGCGAAGTATGGGTAGTCAGCGGCGATTATAAAACAGAAGACGACGGTATCAGCGGCGCGTTTGAACCTGTTCCCTGCAATACCTTTGTCACCGAATCCACTTTTGGCCTGCCTATCTACGATTGGGTTCCCCAGGAAACACTCTTCGATCGCATGCGCGCCTGGGTGCAGCAGAACATCGCCGATGGAAAAACCAGCGTATTGCTGGCCTACAGTTTTGGCAAGGCACAGCGGGTGATAAAAGCCCTGCAGGGATGCGCGGACCAAATCCTGGTCCATGGCGCTGTTTATAATGCACAACAGGCATTGAAAGAAGCGGGATGGCAGTTTCCCGAAGTCATGAAAGTTACCCC
>DASYCT010000569.1:0-3828 GCA_036500065.1 Chitinophagaceae bacterium
CTCCGCGAGATGATCACCACGTTCTGGTTGTCCTTGTACCAGAGTTCATCGTACCCGTTCCGCCTTCGCCGCTCAAATTCATTTTTGGGGATCGCATCGTCCGACAACTGTGTGGGAAACTGGTACTGGTATTCATTATAATAATTCACCAGCCGCTTGTTGCTGTACACCGCAAACGCCGTGTTAAGCGAGTATTCCGGCAGGAATTCCTTCAGTGGCCGGAACAATTCCGGTATCAGCGCATCGTTCTTATACTGCTTCGGCTCCGACAGCACAAAGAAATAACCGATCGCCTTTCCGCCGCTGTCCAGCACCGACCTCCGGTAGATATAGGAGAATTTATCAAACGATTTTGAAAAATACCGCAGGTTAGCCACGCTGGTAGGACGCCCCTCAATGTTATAAATCGTATTCAACGTATCGTACGACACCGGTTCTTCGTTAAAAAGCGGTTTCGGGATAGTGGAAGAATCAAACGTAAATATCTTCATGTCATACGCCTGCACGTAGGGCGAAAAATTCCGGCTGATAAGACTGTCCTTCAGGTAAGAATTGGAATAGGGCAGGCGAAACCGGTCGAAATTGTGGTATAAAAAATCATTGTCGAAATACGTAAGCGTAATACTCAGCAGCCGCTCGCTGGAAGGATCGGCCTGCGTGGACAGCTTCTCCGCCATCCGCTGCCGCTGGTCCAGCTCTATGCGCTGGTTCTCGATCACGATAACCGCCGAAATGGAAAACGAAAAAATAAACAACCATATCAGCACCTCCGAAATAGCCAGTTGCAGGTCGCCGCCCGAAATGACCTGCTGCTCCATAAACCATATATAGGCCAGCAACCACAACAACACATAGATATTCAGCTCCACGAACGCCGTGCTGCTTATCACTGTCAGCAATAACAGGCCCGATACCGCAATGATCACAAAGAGTATATACCGGCGCCCCACCATCAGCGGCGATATCAGTTGCAGGATCACCTGTGATAAAAAGAAATAACTGAGCGACAGCGTGGCCAGCACGATAAACCCACCCAGGCTGTAGATATTCAGGAGACTGAAAAAATTGGTGACATTAAAGGAAATATGTTTAGCATCTGAAATAAGCGTCTGGATGATCCCCGCAAAAATAAACGTGGTCGTTACCAGTATCACAATCGGCACCGTCACCACCACCCAGTACCAGCTCTTGTTTCTCGTCAGGCTGAAACGCTTCTCTCCCACTTCTACCCGTATAAACAAAACGATCCAGCAAAAAAGAAACGCGTTGATAAGCAAATCACCCAGCGAATTGAGCACCCTGCTGGAACTGTACACGCTCGGATCAAAAATATCGAATTGCCGCACGTTCAGCAACGAAGGGAAAAAATACGTTAGCGCACGCAACACCACAATCGTTCCAATCAAAAAGGAGATACCCGTCAGGTACCCGTAGGTAATCGAAAAATAATGGGCCATATTATGCAGCACGATCAGGAGCAATACAATGGCGATGATATTCAGCGTGACCGTCAGCCAGTTGGTATCGTCTTTTTGGGTCAGCGTCCGCGTCTGCAGGTAAAAAAGCGTTTTGCCCACCGTGCTGTTCACCGGGTAGTCAGTAGGACGGTCGGTCATACTGACCGTTTTATCGGCCTGTGGGTAGTTGATGAATTCATTTTTCAGGTTGCTGAACTCGATAAAATATTCCCGGCGGATGGGAATCAATGCCACGGCTATCAGCTTTTCGCCATTGGCGATGGTCACCTGCCGGCGCACAAACTCATACTGCCCGTTGGGAAGCCGCACCAGCTTATTGGCCTCTTTGCTAAGCAACAAATCATTGCCCGGCAGCGCCAGCTGGCTGTTCCAGTAATTAAGATGAAAATCCCCGAAATTGTCGATGGTGTACAGGAAGATGCAATACGGCGTTTTGTGCGTATTGGTAAACTGGTTCATTTCCGCTTCCGTGTAGGTCTGGGCCGAAAGCCTCCGCAGCAATGACGTATCGGTCAGGAATTTGTCGAAGCTCTTTTCCTGCTGCTGCACATCGCTTTCAATATGCTTGCGCAGGTACCGCGCCGAAGAAGAAGAATACCAGTAGTTATCGACGATAAACGCAATAGTAAGCAACCAGCCCGCTCCCAGCAGGAAAAAGATATTTCGGCGTACAACCTGTTGAAAGAAATTTTTCAATATTCCGGGGTTTGCTTTTTGATGCTGTTCCAGAGCGCGTCCATTTCCGCCAGGCTCATATCGGTCAGCGTGCGTTGCAGGGAGCCAGCTTCTTTTTCCATCTGGGTAAAACGATAGATGAACTTTTTATTGGTCTTTTCCAGCGCATTTTCAGCATCCACTTGCAAAAATCGTGCGTAATTGATAAGCGAGAACAGCAGGTCGCCCATTTCTTCCTCCATCTTTGCCGGGCTGTTCAACTGCTCCGCTTCTTTCAGTTCTGCCATCTCCTCCTCCACTTTTTCCCATACCTGCTCCTTGTTTTCCCATTCAAAACCAACCTGTTTGGCCTTTTCCTGCAGGCGCATGGCTTTTACCAGCGAGGGCATGCCCTTGGGCACCCCGCTCAAAACAGAGGTCTTTCCCTCCTTTAGCTTCAGCTTCTCCCAGTTTCTTTTAACATCTTCATCACTATTCACCACCACTTTCTCACCCCCGTTCGACGGGTCGCCGTAAATATGCGGGTGACGGGAAATCAGCTTTGCCGAAATACCGTTCATGACCTCTTCGAGGGTAAACCGGCCCTGCTCGGCGCCTATTTTGGAATAAAAAAGGATATGCAGCATCAAATCCCCCAGTTCCTCCCGGATGCCCTTCCAGTCCTCTTCTGTAATAGCGTCCGCCAGCTCGTAGGTCTCTTCTATCGTAAGCTGCCGCAACGATTGTATCGTTTGCTTCCTGTCCCACGGGCATTTTTCCCGCAAATCATCCATAATTCCTGCCAGCCTCAAAAAGGCCGCCGCCATCGTTTCCTGCATATACACCGGGTTTTAAACTTGGTAAACAGAGAATATCGTAAACACGATAAATAAAAATAAGAATATAAAAAAATTGGCCAGCGTCAGCAGCACCAGCTTGACGATGGTTTTCATCCTTCGCTGCCGGTAAAAATTGCGCAGCGCCTTATACATGTAATACGTCATGTATATCCACAATGCCGCTTCCACCCATCCCCAAATCCCCCATCCCGTATTATCATGCATTTTCTGCATACAAAAGAACAACAGGTAGGCGATAAAATAAAAGATGTAAAGGTACAGCGTAAAAATCACATGACCGGTATAGTAATACTGGTTGTTTCGCCGGATATACAACAGCCACAGCACAAAAGCAAAAAGCGGCAGTGAAAGAAACAACATCTGCGGCATCAGGTGCACGAATTTAGCCGATAGCTCACTGGCGATGGCATTCTTGTCGTCACCGTATTTTTGTTTCATAATAATACTCCGGTACATCATCCTGCGCGTAATCCAGCCATCCCGCTCATTCGCGGGCAATGCCTGTTGCGCCGAATCGTAGGCAGCCCCGGTAGTGTAATTGGTACCTATCACCTCGATATTCGTGTTGTGTTTCTTAAGTGTACTGTCCTGCAGTTTCAGCACATTGGTCGCTTCCAGCTTGCCCAACACCCGTTGTATCTTTGCCGAGTCCTCTTTGCTGGTTGCCTTGCTCAGCAACTGCCGTTGCACATTGATGCGTTGCAGGTGCGTCGAATCCGGTACCCATTTATCCTTGCCCCCGCCGATTTTAAGATGGTCCAGGTGAAACATCGAAAAGAAAATAATAAAGAAAAACGCCGAGGTGAAGACATACATGCGGATCGGGTGCAGGTAGC
>DASYCT010000570.1:0-4713 GCA_036500065.1 Chitinophagaceae bacterium
CGGGAAAACACATAAAATCAGGTTCAAACGGGCCATGGTTGCCGCAGCAACGGTAATACTGTTCCTGGCAGGAGGCTGTCTTTATTATCAATACGGCATTATAAGGGCGAAAGAGTTGGCAGCCAGCATACAACCCGGCAGCCTTAAGGCCTCGCTTATCCTGTCAAACGGCGATACCATCACGCTGGATTCTACCCGGGTCGGTATACTTACATACCAGGGAGTCTCTACCGTTATCAACCATAGCAAAGGCAACCTTGAATACAAGTCCTGGCCCACTATAGCAGGCAATGTTGAAACAACGCCGGTACGGCCTGTATGGAATACCCTGGTTACGAAAGGAGGACACTATCAGCTGACCTTGCCCGATGGCACGAAAGTCTTCCTGAATGCAGCATCCAATCTTCATTACCCGGCTGCCTTTAACGGCCCCGAGCGTACGGTAGAGCTGGCAGGCGAAGCATATTTTGAAGTAGCAAAAAATAAAGAAAAACCTTTTATAGTAAAATTAAAGCACGGAGCCGACGTGCAGGTCCTCGGTACACATTTTAATATCAATGCCTACGAAGATGAACCCGGCTATATAACAACCCTGGTAGAAGGCGCTGTAAAAATAGCCACCCCGAAAACCAGCGTGGACCTGGCGCCGGGACAAAAAGCCACCATCGATAAGGAGGGAAACATGACGCAACCGGAAAATGCCAATATCAACCAGTCAATAGCATGGACAAACAACCTGTTCAATTTTGAGAACCAGGACTTCGAGGTGGTAATGCGGCAACTGGCACGTTGGTATAACGTTGAGCTGTCCTACAAGGAAAACTTCAGGGGTAAGCGGATAACGCTTAGAAACATTCCAAGAACTGAATCGTTTGCATTTATATTGAAATCTTTACAACCCATAATATCTTTTCAATATAATATCGATGGAAAGAAAGTATTACTTTGGAATTAATATAAAGAACCGGGTTGCAACCGAGTGATCAGCCCACTCATTTATGTAGCAAAAAAGAACCGGGTTAAGCACCCATGCTCTGATCCAGTACACGTTGAGATTGGTTACAGGCAAACTATCATTACTCTTTTAATAAAACTCAAAAGTCGATTTACATGATTGGAAATGCCCCTTTCTGAATGGAAGATGCATTTAATATGTACATGCCTTCCCCTTATCCCCGACTTTATTCCTAGCAAAACAAGCCTCCATCCTAACACATGTCGCAGGATAGCCCATGCGCTATCCTGCCATGTGTCAAATTCAACGAGAGTGATTTTAAGGTATCCCTATCATTAACAAAAAATCGGTATTGTTATGAAACAAAAACTAGCTGTTAAAAGCCCTGGTTTGAAAGTAATTAAAAGGGAGTACAGAAGGTTGAAGTATAAATTCGACTTTTTTATATCCTATGCCACCGAGGATGCGTACGAAATCATCGTTCCCCTTGCAAGAGAAATGAAAAAATTTTCTATCACCTACTTTCTCGACCTCGAGCAGATACATTGCGGGGAAAGCCTCAGCGATAAGCTGTCCTTTGGCATCACCAGGTCAAAATACACACTGGCCATCATTACTCAAAAATCCATCAAAAAACCCTGGGTAAGAGCCGAGCTGCATACTGTTCTGCACCGGCAGATTTCCTCGGGGCAGACAAAACTGTTGCCTGTTATTTCAGGTACATCGCGACAGGTAAGTCGTATTCTCGAAATAATGCCGTTACTGAGAGACCTGCATTATATAAAATGGCACAATAATCCGCATGAAGTTGCAGGGGAATTGCGAAAGATTTTAGACAAAAAACATTCCTAACCAACCGTCAACCAAACATTTTATGACACTAACTGCTCTCTTTCGATCCTTCATTTTTATATCCTTTATGGTTCTGTTTCTTCATCCTTCACTGTACAGCCAGGAGACCGGCCCGCGGATATCTCCCAATATACAGGGTGCTCCTTTCGATTCCGCCTTAAATTATATAATCCATCAATCACATCTTTACCTGGAATTGCCCGGAACGCTGGTAATCAATAAAAAGTTTACCTACCATGGAAATAATGTCTTCGTGAGTAAAATCATGGATTCCCTGCTTAAAAACACCGGCCTGGTGGATAGCATAGCCGGCAAACTCCTGTATATACTACCAAAAAAACAAGCTGCTGCACCGCGGGACAGCTCAACCACAGATCCTCCACCCCACCTGCCGGGAAGAATCATCAATAAAGAGAGGGAGCCGCTTGTCGCCGCCTCACTACAGGTAGACGGAATGAAAGGAGGCGCTATTACAGACTCCGGCGGCTATTTCCTGCTACGCAATATTCCGCCAAAACCATTCACCCTCCTTGTTTCCTGTGTGGGATACTATCCGCGGGAGATAAGCGTCAGGAACCCCAAATATATCCTCGTCGTACTTATCCGTAAGGAAGGCAATATGGAGAATGTCCAAACCACTACGTACACGCATGTACTCAGGAAACAAAGCACCGGTAATATCTGTAGAGTACCCCTGAATCGTATAGACCTGCCCGTAATGCCCTCTATTACTACAGCCCTCGATGCCCAGGTGCCGGGCCTGGTGATAAGCCAGATGAATGGAATCCCGGGCAGTTCTTCCAAAATACAGCTACGCGGACAATCCTCCATTGGCTCCCTTCCCGGTTATGCAAATCTTCCGGCCAACAACCCTTTGATTATAATAAATGATATTCCTTATGCCGCGGGAAACGACCCATTGAGCCTGCTCCCCTCTTCTGCCGGCAATCCCAATGCCGCGGGGGCGGCAGCCGGAGGACTAAGCGCCCTTAATTTTATCAGCTTACAGGATATAGAAAGTATCGAGGTACTGAAAGATGCAGATGCTACGGCTATTTACGGCTCCCGTGGCGCCAATGGAGTAATCGTTATCACCACCCGGAGAGGAAATATGGGCGCTCCTCAAATAAATGTGGATGTTTTTTCCGGGGTAGGAAGCAGTATCGGTACAACGCCCCTCATGAACACCCGGCAATATGTGGCCATGCGCAGGCAGGCCCTTGGCAACGATAAACTAACCCCTACTTCCCAGGATGATCCCGACCTTACACAGTGGGATACCACCCGCAATACCGATTTTAAAAAACTCCTGGCCGGTGGTACTTCACGCATTGAAGGTGCACACCTGTCGATCGCGGGCGGCAAAAACAACATTACTTATTATATCAGTGGTGGGCTTCGCCGGGAAACGACTGTTTTCCCCGCGAATCTCTATTATACGCAGCGGTTTTTTAATTCAGCCATCGTCCTTAATCCAAAGGCCAAACGCTTAATTATAAGCGCCGATATGACGTACGCTTCCGTCGCAGCAGATCTGATTACCAATGATCTCACATCCGGGACCCGGCTGGCTCCAAACGCTCCCCCTCTGCACGATACTTCCGGCAACCTTACCTGGGTCTATAATAACGTTCATTTCACCAACCCGCTTTCCTGGTTGTCGAGTGTCTACAATGCAACCACCCACACGTTTATCGGCACGATTCATATCAGCGATACCCTGTTCAATAATTTTTATATAAGTTCCTATTTCGGGGCGAATAATATCGAAACCATTGAAACCAGCATTTTTCCCATTCGCGCCCAGGACCCTTCAATGAGTAATCCTGGATCGGCTTCCTTTGCCACCAACACCTATAAAAGCTGGACGGCAGAATCGCAATTGTTATACATACTCAAAACAGGAAAATTAAAAATCACACTGATGACGGGAAACAGTTTCCAGTCCATGCTCAATACCCGCAATATACTTTCGGCGACGGGATATACCAGTGATGCCGCGTTGGGCTCACCAGCCGCGGCCACAAAACTCAATGCTACCAACAGCCCGTATCAATACAACTATGCTGCCCTTTTTGCATCAGTCAATGCCGCTATGGACAAAAGGTTCTTTTTAAACCTGTCCGGGCGGAGAGACGGCTCTTCCCGCTTCGGGCCTGACAATCGTTTTGGCAATTTCGGATCCGCAGGTATCGCCTGGATTTTTTGCAATGATACATCCTGCGGTGACCATCCCCACCTGTTGAGCCTGGGGAAATTTCGCGGTAGTTATGGTATCACCGGTAATGACCAGATCGGCAATTATATGTACTTCGATTCATGGTTATTCCAAAACCCCGGAATGGCTTATGGTGGATTTACCGGTCTTGACCGGAATGGTACAGCCAACGCATCCTTCGGATGGGAAATCAACAGGAAGCTCGATCTTTCCTTCGAACTGGAGTTTATAAAGAGGATACGGCTCGAAGCTACCTGGTATTGCAACAGGAGTACCAACCTGCTCATCTCAGAATCGTTGCCCAGTCAAACAGGTTTCACTGTGCAGAACAACAAAAACTCCCCGGCCGTCGTGCAAAATTCGGGATTTGAATTTATACTGTCCAGCATGCGCCCGCTGAAACCACCTGTTTCCAGGAAGTTCATATTCGACTGGCGGTTTATCCTGACCATTCCACGCAACAGGCTTGTTTCCTTTCCTTCCCTCGCCACTTCCGTTTATTCCCAAAACCTCGTGATAGGGCAGTCGCTGACCGTACAACAAGGGTACCAGTCAAAGGGAGTAAATACTGCCACCGGGGTTATGGAAATGAAAGACATTAACAAAGATGGCTTTATCACCCGGCAGGATTATACTATCATCGGTAATACCGACCCCCGTTACTACGGTGGTTTCTCGGCCTCTGTCA
>DASYCT010000571.1:0-30001 GCA_036500065.1 Chitinophagaceae bacterium
CAGTTACAACCTGGTGGTGAGCCGTTCGCCGGTACTCCAACTGGCGAACCAGTTCAGCTACCTGGTGGAATACCCGTATGGATGTACGGAGCAAACAGTGTCGGTGGCTTTTCCGCAACTATATTATGGCGACCTGGCGGACCTGCTCAATTCGGGCAAGGCCAACAAGGCATCGGCCAATTTCAATGTGCAGGAAGCCATTCGTAAAATAAAATTGCGCCAGCTGTACAACGGTGGTATAACGTTGTGGGATGGGGAAACGGACGCACATTGGTGGGCATCTGTCTATGCCGCTCATTTCCTGTATGAAGCACAGCGGGCGGGATATGATGTAGATAAATCATTGCTGGAAACATTGCTGGCCTATCTGAACAGCAGGTTGCGTAACCGCGAAACGATCACCTACTATTACAACAAGGACCAGCAAAAGAAGATCGTACCCAAGGAAGTGGCCTATAGCCTGTATGTGCTTGCGCTGGCGGGCCGTCCCAATGTCAGCGTGATGAATTACTATAAGGCGAATCCCGGCTTACTGGCGCTCGACAGCCGCTATCTCCTGTCCGCGGCCTATGCAGTGGCGGGCGATAAAAGCCGGTTTCGTGAATTGCTGCCTGCCGCATTTACCGGGGAGGTCTCGGTCGCACAGACCGGTGGCAGTTTTTACAGCGATATACGCGATGAGGCTATTGCGCTGGATGCCCTGATTGATGCCGACCCTGCCAACGCGCAGATCGGCACGATGTCGATGCATGTTGCCGATAAACTGAAACAACGGAGTTGGTACAGCACGCAGGAAAGTGCGTTCAGCTTCCTGGCGCTGGGAAAAATAGCACGGGCCACCAATAAATCGACCGTAACGGCCGCGATCAGTGTAAACGGTAAAACCGTGGGCGTTATGAACGGCAGCACGGTGAAGTTGTCTGCCAAACAACTGGGCAGCAACGAAGTGGATATCAACAGCAAGGGCGAGGGAAGACTTTATTACTGGTGGCAGAGCGAGGGCATCAGTGTGAGCGGAGCGTATAAGGAAGAGGATAGTTATATCAGGGTACGTCGCCGTTTCTTCGATCGCTTCGGGCGGGCTATTACGGGCAATACGTTTAAGCAGAACGATCTTGTGATCGTTCAGTTGTCGCTGGAAAGATCGTACAACGGCGATATAGAAAATATTGCGCTGACCGATTTGTTGCCTGCCGGGTTTGAAATCGAAAACCCGCGTACCAAAGAAATACCGGGCATGGATTGGATAAAAGACGCTTCTACGCCTACGGCGCTGGACGTAAGGGATGATCGTATCAACCTGTTTGTGAATCTATACAGCAACAGGCAATATTACTATTACGCAGTAAGGGCAGTGAGCCCGGGCACTTATCGCATGGGACCCGTCAGCGCGGATGCGATGTACAACGGGGAATATCATTCGTATAATGGGGGAGGAACGATAAGAGTTGTGCCATAGGGAGGCCGCAAGTATTTTTTAGCTGCGAGCTATGAGCTTCGGGCCATGAGTTTTGATCGTCGCAAACAACTCATGGCTCGAAGCTCATAGCTTATTTGTTAATCAACTCAATGGCTTTCTCCAATAATTCATCTCTCCCTTCTTTGATGCCTTTAATCGTAGGCTGGACGGGTACGTCTATTTTTACGCCGGCGCGTTGCGTCTCTGTTCCGTCGGGATACAGGACACCAAGGCCGGACATATACACGAATATATTTCCCGGGAGGTTGATGCCGGATACATTGCCATCAGCGCCCGCAGTGGTGCTGCCGATAACGGTGGTATTGGGGCCGCTTTGAAAAGCAATGGTGGTGTATTCAGCCTGGCTTTGTGTGAGAGCATTGACTATGACGATAATTTTCCCCTTGTAATAACCGGAATTATGGCCGCCATTGGAGATGGGTTCGGTGTAGTCGAATATACCGGGCGCATCGACATTAGCTTTGGTGAATTTTACAAAATGACTGAGGGAGGGTTTTATATACGCACCAAAAGTGAACGGCATAAATTCAGAGGGATAGCAACGCATATCTACGATGATACCCCTGGTGTCCTTGAATAATTCTTTTATGGCAGGCAGTTGCCGGTTGTAGTATTTGCCGGGAAATACATAGCCGATGTTGCCGTTAATGAGTTTATAACTGCTATCGGCCGGGTGGGGATCATAGTCCAGTTGGTTTTTCAGCTTGTTGTATTCGTAGCGTTGTAGGGCTACGGTGCTGATTTTCCCGTCTCTTTCTATTTCAATCTCCCCGGTTGGTGATTGGCTTCTCAATATCCGGCGGGGGAGATCCCTTAGCTGTGTTGCATAATTGGAGGCAGGGGTGAGCGGTAATTGCTTTTGAAGAATATCCTCCACTTTTACGCCGTCCACTTTCGTAATGATATCTCCCGGTTTTAGTTTGTCTTTTATCCCGGCCGAATCGGTGTAATAACCGGTGACCACTAATTTGCTTTCTATAAACTTTGCCTGGACGGGGGCAAAATACTTCCCAAAATAATTACTTAATATGGTGCCTCCCGGGTTGGCATGTGTGTCGTGGACCCGGCTGATGAGCCGGAGAACGGCAAGGTCATAGGCGACAGTATCGGTTGCGCCGGTAAACGCGGGTATGAATTCGGGGAGTATTTTATTCCAGTCTTCCCCGATCAGGTGTTTATCCGGGAAAAAGTATTGAATGATATTCCAGTAGCGGTACAATGCCAGCAGGCGGTAACCGGCATCGGGATACGACATGCGCTTATAAGGGTTTTCATGGCTGAACTCAGGATTGCCTGCGCCGGGTGGCACATCAAAATAATATTGTTTGCCCTGGCTGCGGTTGTTTTTGATCCAGGTGAGTTTGTCTACCAGGCTTTGACTGAAATTGTCTTTATTGAAAATATAGCCGTAATCGGGCATCAGCTTGATATTGCTCTTCATTGTGATTTCCTTGCAGGAATGGCATTCGTCCGGTTTGCTCAGTGCGTCGACCCATTCTTCCAATATCTTGTTCGCATCCTGTTTACCGTTTGCAGCCAGTAGTTTTGGCAACACCCGGAACAGTTCTGCATCCCAGTTGTAATCGCCTTTTGCGATAGCAGGATGGTAATATTTCAGGAAGCCCCAGAGCATGCCAAGATTGGTGAGTTTGTCGACGGTTTGCCTGTCGGCGGGAATGGCCTGGATGCCGGAGCCGCTGTTAAAAATGGTATCGGCTGCCGCTTTTGTCAATACTATTTTTTTGAGTGATGCTTTTGCAAGCGGCTGGTCGTCGACCAATAGCTCAAAATTGTCTATCCACATTTTGCCGTTGCCGCTTAATAAACCCCCGAAGTAAATGGCGGTGGCTTTTTGCTCATTGTATGGAAGATCGATGGTATATTGTTTCCATTCGGTGCTGCCTTTTATCCCGCGTGAGCCCATGTTGTCAAAAGCAACCAGGCCATCAGTGCCGTCTATACGCATCCACAGGCCGGCGTAGCCCTCTGTTACATTTTCCGTTTTGACCCAACCTGTCAGCTTTACTCTTTTTCCACTAAAAACAGGGTCGATCAACAGGCTGCTGGCTCCAAAGCCTCCTCCATCTTTCGCCTTTTCAATAGAAAGGGAGTAGCGGCCGTTTTGCTTATTGATGGAATCGAGCTTTACGGGGTAGGTGCTGTTCTGCTCTCCTGCCAGGGACGTCGACCAGCCCGCCGGCAGCCTGGTGGTGGCGTTGATATCTTCCATATCAAAATTGTAGTGCTGCTGGGCAACAACCGGCAGATGGATTGCCGGCAGGATAACCAGCGCGGACAACATTTTACACAGGAGGTTCATAACAGGTATTTTTTAAGGTTATCAAATTTACTTTATCGGTTAATTAAACATACAATTGTTTAGAAAAGGCCTATTTCCAGCGGGTAGTCTATGGCACGGTTGTGACTAAGGGCCGGTGACCATGCGGGCATTGTCCTGAATAATTGTTTGACGTAATTACTGACCTCAAAGGTTGGGGCGCCAAAAGCTGTTTATGGCAGCGATTTGTTAAAATTATTTTCGGTTGGGCGATTTTTAAGATGTCTTCTTCAACCTTCGGCTATGCCTGGTTTTTTGATGATTTGCGGCTAATAAGAATGATAATCAGGACAATGACGAATATCATAGCAATACCGCCCAGCAAGCGCCCGATGATATAACCTATTTTATATCCTTTGGATTCCAGTTTTGAATCAAACTGTTGCTCTTTAATGCCGGTGACGGTAAAGTGGATGGAACGGAGGATTTTTTTCATTTCCTGTTCATGTTCTGTAACCGACCCATGAGTATGTGAAAGCAGGTAATATATCTTGTCGTTGACCAGGAAAAAATACATTTCTATCGGCGGTGCTGCCCGGTCGGTATCATTGTACATGGTCATTTTCCGTCCCATAGCTTTATCGATGACCGTGTCCGAAGCCACCTCCCGCAACCCCTTGTAATATTTAAGGCCTTTTACTTTCTGTTCCGCAACATCGTATGCCTCACCCAGGGATTCCCGGTTATTGATTTTACCGTTTATTGTGTTGGGTGTTACAGTGAGTACAAAAGTAGAGGTTGCTGTTTCGCCCCTGTAGGTTCTGAATGCGGTCGAAACAGATCTTATTGATCTCGTTGTGTCTCTTTTTACCAGCCGGGCCGGTAAAATAAGAGTAAGGTTTTCGTCGATATGCGCAATTTTCCATGTACTGTCCTGTGACAGGGCCGCCAGGCTGAGCAATAAAAAGACAACCAGGATAGAAAATTTATACATTCGTTGGGGTGGCAGTTAAGTCTTAAAGATATAATTATTTATTTTGTTTATCGACTGTGGTCATGACCCGGTACACGGGGTAACGCAGGTGATCGGGCTCGTAATAAGGTGAATTTTTAAAAACAAAATCCAATTGTGCCGGGCCGTTTTTGGCAAAAGCGGTATCGGTGGCGCGGCGCTGTTCGAGTTTTGCTTTTACATCGGGATGGGCATCGAGAAAGGCGGCGGCTTCATCCTCGAAGACGTAATGACTGTAGCCCTCTTTCTGGCCGAGAATGGCGTCGAAGAAGTTCCAGGCAAAATAAGAATCTTCGGCCTGGGGTTCGAGGGTCTCTATCAAAAAGCGGTTGGCGGCCTGGTTGAGAGGGATATAGTAATCGCCTTTCCGGAAATGTACTGTCTCGTGGGTAGTACTGGTTTTTATGTCGCTGTTGGGATGGTGCATTTCATACTGGCGGGGCGATGATTTGTAATCATCGATATGATATACGTCTACCTGTACGGTGGTATCATGAAGAAACGGCTGCAGGGTTACCTTGTTCAGTTTCAGCAGGTCGATCACTTTCCACCAACCCTGGGGGATGATATAAGCAACCGGCTTATCGATGGTTGTTTTTACCTGGTAGGTATTGTAGAATTTTACTTTTTTGTCAAAGGGTTTGCTGCGATCATAATATAAACGCGGAAGGCCGGAAACGACGCTCGGTTTATGGCCGGCTTCATAACCTTTGAATTCGATGTCGGTGGACTGGCTCCTGTCGAGGGCCCATGCGATGGGGAACTGCGCCTGCGTTTTAGCCGACTGGCGGGCTGCCTCGCGCAGGGCTTTTATTTTATCGCTGTTGGCGCTGGTAAAGCGGATAAAGCATTCTTCGAGGGCATAAGTGGCTTTTACACGCTGCTCGTATGTTTTGAGGATATGGGTTTCGGGGACAAAGGAAAAAGTATGCCACAGGGTAGCATAGCCGCTGCTGTAGCGGGGGCTGTCCCAATAGGCCGGCCAGCCGGTTTCGGGCGTATCGCCAAAGGCATTGACATAGGGCACCAGGTCATATCCCATCTCCTTCATTTGCCGGTAGAGGGCAGGCTCGAAGTTTTTATCCATAAACTCGCCCATAGCGCCGCCGAGTTTGTCGTGCTGCGAGGTAAGCAGGGTCATGATATGCTGGTAATCAGCGCCGTCGCTGACATGGTTGTCGACAAACACATCGGGGTCGCAGAGATGAAAGATAGCGGCAAAGGAGCGGGCTTCTTTTGAATCGCATTTGATGAAATCGCGGTTCAGGTCGAGGTTCTCCGAATTGCCGCGGAAACCTTTTTCTACAGGCCCGTTCTGATCGATGCGGTAGTTTTTGCTGCGGTTAAGACAGCCGCCGATATTGTAGACAGGGATAATGGCCAGCACGATGTTGTCCGGTAGCGGGATTTTGCCGTTGGCTATATCACGGGCCAGGAGCATGCTGGCATCGATGCCATCGGGTTCGCCGGGGTGGATGCCGTTGTTGATAAGGATAACGCGTTTATTCTTTTGATGAATGCTTTCAAAATTGAAATCTTTGTCGCCCGATACCACGGCCAGGTGCAGGGGATAGCCCGCATCGGAAGGTCCCATCGAAAAGAGTTTTACCTTGTCGGACTGCAGGTCCAGCTTTTTCCACCAGCCAATGATTTCGTCGTAAGCCGGTGATTCAGTGCCTTTCGACAGCTCGAAACGGGTGATGGGCTGCTGTGCAGCGAGCAGGAAGGGGGCAGCGCAGGCGAGCAGCAAAAGAATCTTTCTCATGTAGTTGGTTTTGGAGGAAGTAAAAATACCAATAATTATCACCCGGCAAACTTCGTATCCAGCATGTCCATGATGGCGGGGTCTTCGACAATATCGAATTTACGCGCCAGCATCTTGTCGGATTTTACCAGGGTGTCAAAATCGGTAGTGGTAAGGATAGTAGGATTGCTGCTGCCGCTGGCCCAGTTCATATGATAGAAATTATTATTTATCACCGTGTCGCGGAATGTTGAATTCATGATGATGGTGGGAAGTAAAAACTCATCGGGGGCCCAGGTGAGGATGGCGAAACGTTCGAGTTTTTTATTGCCGGCGATAAAATCCACTACGTATTGGGCGCAGTCGGTCCGGAGGGTCATCCAGGCGGCCCCACGGTTGCCATACAGGGTATAGGGAAGCGGGAATTTCCGTTTGGGCAGGAGGCTGTTTACAATCGCTTCCAGGCGGTGCCTTCCCCGGAATTGGAAGTTGGTGAAATGGTATTTGTTGACCCGGCTGATGGCATGGTTCCACCAATTTCCACCTTCCCCTTCTTCAAAACAGATAAAGTTTTTGCCTGCATTCTTTTCCAGGTAGGCATATATGTCGCTGACCGGTTTGATGGGGTAATCCTGGCCGCTCATGATGCTTATATAGTCATAAGACAGGCCCGAGGCAAGGACCTCGCGGATGGACGATAGGATGGCTTCCACGATGGTATAGGCGCCCCAGCGTACTTCGATGCGGTTTTGAACGAAATAGACGTTTTTCCTGTTTTTAAGGTATTCGAAATCGGTGGCGGGGATTTGCTTGCTCAGGTGAATATAGAAATCAAACGCATCATGGTTGAACCGCTTTACCAGGCGCTCAATTTGTTGTGGATATTTGTGGGCTACTATGATACAGGCGATACGCATTAAAGCAAGGGGTTATATCATTAACGAATAACTAAGATAAGAATTTCATCCAGCAAAACTAAATAGCAATTCACGTGCCGGGCACTCAGGCTAATGGGCTGATTGATAAATAAATAGACAAGTACGGGGTGTGATGAAGATTGGCTTTCGGGCGCTATAGGGAAATAAAAAAGCACCCCGCTCTGGCAGGATGCTTTTTAAAATAAGATGGGCAACAGAAATATGCTTATTTGGCTTTAGCCAGCGTATTCACTTTCTTGGACAGCTTACTTTTCAGGTTAGCAGCCTTGTTTTTGTGGATAATGCCTTTTTTAGCCAGTTTATCCACCATGGAAATCACGTCAACCAGCTTTTCGCCGGCTTCTTTACCGCTTTTAATCTCTTTCAGATCACGGATAGCGTTACGGGTTGTTTTGCCGTAGTACTTGTTCCTTTCGCGACGTTTGGTGGACTGACGCACATCCTTTTTGGTAGCCTGATGATTAGCCATGTGTTCGAAAAATTTAGGACGGCAAAGGTAGGGAAAAACGTCGAAAAACGAACCCGTGGGCGTAATATTTTTAAAATTAGCCCGTTTTGAGGGAACGCGGTCCGTGGGAGCACGAACCGTGAAGGAGTTGATGACCAGCATCTAATTCAAAAATTCACATTTGCAGTATCCCTCGCCAAAGCGGGGGTAAGCTTTTTTAACCGATATTTGTGGCCCAATAAACAGCTTGTTCCTCATGAAGGATTTTTCGTATATCACCAGCTCACATCCGCAATTCATTGAGGGTCTGTACCAGGATTTTGTGAAAGACCCCAACAGTGTTGATCCGGAACTCAGGAAATTTTTTGAAGGTTTTGATTTTGCCGTTGGCGCCGGCGGCAATGGCAGCACTATCGCCACCATCGCCAAAAACGGGGCTGCAGCCACCAACGGGACGGCCGTAGCCACAGACATCGACTGGATGCGGGAAGTAAAGGCTTATCGCCTGATACTCGGCTACCGCAACAAAGGTCACCTGCTGGCAAAGACCAATCCGATCCGCCCGCGCAAGGACCGGGGCGCTAATATCGAACTGGGGTTTTACGGTTTTACCGAAGCAGATCTCGACAAGGAATTTCATGCCGGCAGCCTTATCGGGCTCGGCACTACCTCGCTCCGTAATATTCTCGACCACCTGCAGCAATGGTATGCCGCGCATGTAGGCATCGAATTCAAATATATCAGCGACCAGAAGAAAGTGGACTGGCTCACTAACGAGATAGAAAAGAAATTCCTGGACCCGTTGCCGTTGGAGAAAAAGAAGCGCATCCTGGAGAAGCTGAACCAGGGCGTTATGTTTGAGAAGTTTCTTCATACCAAGTATATCGGGCAGAAGCGTTTCTCGCTGGAAGGCGGTGAAACCACGATTGCCGCACTGGACGCTATCATCAACACCGCCGCCGGCAATGATGTGCAGGAAGTGGTGATTGGCATGGCGCACAGAGGCAGGTTGAATATTCTTGCCAATATTATGGGCAAGACCTATGAACAGATATTCAGTGAATTTGAAGGCACCGCCAAACTGGACCAGACCATGGGCAGCGGCGATGTAAAATACCACATGGGCTATGGCAGTGAAGTAACAACGCCCGATGGTAAAGTGGTCCACCTGAAGTTAATGCCCAATCCCTCTCACCTGGAAGCAGTAGACCCCGTAGTGGTGGGTTTTGCGCGGGCAAAAGCAGACGTACTCTACAAAAGTGATTTTGATAAGATATTGCCTATTCTCATACACGGCGATGCTTCGCTGGCAGGGCAGGGTATCGTGTACGAGGTATTGCAGATGAGCAATCTCGATGGTTATTACACCGGAGGCACGCTTCATTTTGTGATCAACAACCAGATAGGATTCACGACCGATTTTGAGGATGCCCGCAGCTCGGATTATTGTACCTCGCTGGCGGCAGCGATACAGGCCCCGGTCATGCATATCAACGGTGATGATGCAGAAGCAGTGGTGAAATGCGTGGAAATAGCTACCCGCTACCGGCAGGAATTTAATGCAGATGTGTTTATCGATATGGTGTGCTATCGCCGCCACGGGCACAACGAAGGAGACGATCCCAAGTTTACGCAGCCGCAGTTGTACGCCCTGATCGACAAACATCCTAATCCACGTGAAGTATATACCACTTACCTGCTTGAAAACGGGGAGGCCGATGCGAAAGACCTGGCAAAGGAAATGGAAAAGAAATTCTGGGGCGATTTGCAGGAACGGCTGGACGAGGTAAAACAAAACCCGCTGCCCTACAAATACCAGCAACCCGAACTGGCGTGGAAAAGTCTCCGGAAGGCAACGCCGGAAGATTTTGATAAGTCGCCGGTAACAGCCATCAGCGATACTTCGTTTAAAAAGATATTCGACGCACTGATGACATGGCCCGACGATTTCAAGCCGCTGAAGAAGATAGAGAAGATCATACAGGATAAAGTAAAACTCTTCAACGAAGAAGGTAAGGTGGACTGGGCCACGGGAGAACTGATGGCCTACGGAAGCCTGTTGCTGGATGGCAACGATGTGAGAATGAGCGGGCAGGATGTGCAGCGCGGTACGTTCTCGCATCGTCATGCTGTTTTGCAGGATGAGGAGACCAATAAGGCGTACAGCCGCCTGAGCAGGATTGATGGGGCCAAAGGCCAGTTCCGTATTTATAATTCGTTGTTGAGTGAATACGGTGTGCTGGGTTTTGAATATGGTTATGCGATGGCCAATCCCGGTACGCTCGTGCTGTGGGAAGCGCAGTTCGGCGATTTCAGCAATGGGGCGCAGACGATGATCGACCAGTTTATCAGCGCCGGGGAGCAGAAATGGAACCGTATGAACGGCGTTACCATGCTGCTGCCACATGGCTATGAAGGACAGGGGCCCGAACACAGCAGTGCGCGTATGGAGCGCTTCCTGCAAATGGGAGCTGAATTGAATATCGTGGCAACGAATGTTACGACGGCGTCCAATTTATTTCATGTACTGCGCAGGCAACTGGCATGGCCGTTCCGCAAACCGCTGATCAATTTCTCCCCGAAGGCCAATCTCCGTCACCCCGGCAGTTATTCGCCGGTGAGCGAGTTTGTTTCCGGCGGGTTCAGGGAAGTAATAGATGATGTTTTTGCCGGTGATGCGTCGCAGGTGAAAAAAGTATTGTTCTGCAGCGGTAAGATCTATTTCGATCTGGCGGAAAAGCAACAAAAGACAAACCGTAAGGACACGGCTATCATACGTGTAGAGCAATTGTACCCGCTCCCTTTAAAACAACTGGAAGAATTGTACCGTAAATACAATAAAGCCACCTGGTTCTGGGTGCAGGAAGAGCCGCTGAATATGGGCGCTGCTGCTTACCTGCAAATGAACCTGAAGAGCATCAACTATGGCGTTATCAGCCGCCAGCCCAGCGCTGCCACGGCTACCGGTTATGCCAAAGTGCATGCACAGGAACAGGCGGAAATAATTGATACGGCGTTTTCCATCTAAGGCAGGCATAAACAACACCAAACCCGAAACAAGGTAATATGATTGATATTAAAGTTCCAACAGTAGGCGAATCCATCAGCGAGGTAACATTATTGAAATGGACGAAAAAGGACGGCGATTATGTGGAGCGTGACGAGGTAATCGCAGAGCTGGAAAGCGAGAAAGCCACTTTTGAAGTAAATGCGGAAAAGGCAGGCACCTTAAAAACGAATGCCAAAGAAGGTGATACCCTGAAGATAGGCGATACGATGGCTTCTATTGATGAAACCGCCGCTAAGCCGGTGACGGCAGTTGCTGCTCCAAAGGCAGAAGCGGCCGCCCCCAAAGCGGAAGCAACGGCTCCCAAACAACAGGCTGCCGCTTCCAACGGTGAGTCGAAAGCAGCCCCCGCCGATGTAAAAGCTACCCCTGTTGCCGCCGCCATTATAGCCGATAAGAAAGTTGATCCAAAAACGGTCACTCCTTCAGGTTTCCACGGCAAGATCATAAAAGACGATGTGCTCGCGGCGCTGAATAACCCCGGCCGCAAACCAGGCGTCGAATTGTTTGGCCGGACGGAGAAACGCGAGCGCATGAGCAACCTGCGCAAAACGATTTCCCGCAGGCTGGTGGAAGCAAAGAATACAACGGCGATGCTCACCACCTTCAACGAGGTGGATATGAAGCCAGTGATGGATACCCGCAATAAATACAAGGATAAATTCAAGGAAGCGCATGGCGTCGGGCTTGGCTTTATGAGCTTTTTTGCAAAAGCTGCCTGTTTCGCCCTGCAGGAATGGCCTGCGGTGAATGCCTATCTCGATGGCGAGGAACTGGTATATCACAACTATTGCGATATTTCTATCGCGGTATCTACCCCAAGAGGGCTTACCGTGCCGGTGATAAGAAATGCAGAAAGCCTCAGCATGGCCGATATTGAAAAAAAAGTGGTAGAGCTGGCAGGCAAGGCACGCGATAACAAACTCACCATGGAAGAATTACAGGGTGGAACGTTTACCATTACCAATGGCGGTGTGTTTGGTTCCCTGCTGAGCACGCCTATCATCAATACGCCTCAAAGCGCTATACTGGGCATGCACAAGATTGAAGAACGGCCGATTGTCTCCAATGGCCAGATCATAGCACGCCCGATGATGTACCTCGCACTGAGTTATGACCACCGGGTTATCGATGGTCGTGAGTCGGTCAGCTTCCTGGTGCGTATCAAGGAACTGCTGGAAAATCCCGACCAGTTGCTGTTTGGAAAAGACCCGGTAAAAGCATTGCTGGAATTATAAAGGCGATGTATATGCCAGCAGCAAAGCTCCCGGTATTAATGTACCACCAGGTGACCGATAATGGACCGGTGGATTATCTTACCATCCGGCAGGCCGACCTGGAAAAACAGTTGCAATACATCCGTGAAGAAGGCTATACCACCATCAGTGCGCAACAGCTTATTGATCATCAATACCACGGGCAGGCGCTACCCTCCAAACCTGTATTACTTACGTTTGACGATGGGTACTACGATAACTACACCCGGCTTTACCCGCTGCTGGTCAGGTATGGCATGAAGGCAACGATTTTTCTCGTGGCTTCGCTCATTGGGCGAAGCGGTCAGACGGACGGAGTGATGAAGTATATGAGCGAAGAACAACTCCGGGAGATGGACCCTGCGGTGATCGAGTTTGGATTGCATACCTGGGCTCACCAGAATTATAAAGAAATGACGACCGGCGAGATAAAGGAAGATATCGGGCAGTGCAAAGTACTGTTGCACCAGATGCAAATCCCCTTTGCCCCGGTGCTTGCGTACACCTACGGCGCTTATCCCAAAAAAGGGGAACCCTGGCATGAAATGAAATCGGTATTGCAACGGCAGGGCGTTCAACTGGCATTCCGTATCGGTAACCGGCTCAACCGGCTGCCGTTGGAAGAACCTTTCGTGGCGCAACGAATAGATATCAGGGGCAATGAATCCTTTGGCCGGTTCAGGCGGAAGCTGAAAAGCGGCGGGAAACTGTGGTAAATGTGGGAATGTGAAAATATAATTTGTGCAATGAAACATTTCTCTCATCTTAATTCTGCCGCAGAGATTATACGCCTGTACAAAGGAGAGGAACCCTTTTATCATTTTATAAAAGAATTTTTCCGGCAGCATAAAAAGTACGGTTCCAAAGACAGGAAACGCGTCAGCGGGCTTTGTTATTCGTATTTCCGGCTGGGCAATTCTTTTCCGGGGCTCGCGACGGAAGAAAGGATACTGGCCGGCTTGTTCCTCTGTTCCGTGAACCCGGACGAACTACTGGAAAACCTCCGGCCGGAATGGAATGCCGCGATCCGGGAGCCTCTCGGGGAGAAATGCGTTATCGCGGGTTTATCGTACGATGAACTGGCTGTTTTTCCTTTTACAGATCAATTGAGTGCCGGTATTGAAAAAGAACCCTTTGTTCTTTCGCATTTGCAACAACCCGGTTTGTTTATCCGGGTACGGCCGGGTTATGAAAAACAAGTGCTTCACCAGCTCGACGAGGCCGGCGAAACCTATAAGCGCATTGACAACTCCTGCATTGCTTTTCCCAACGTAGCGAAAATAGATGGACTGCTGCAGTTGAATAAAGAGGCCGTAATACAGGATTACAGTTCACAGCGGGTGGGAGAATTGCTCGCGATGGCCAGGGAAAGAGAAAATGTTCATACCGTATGGGATTGTTGCGCCGCCAGCGGTGGTAAATCCATACTGGCAAAGGACATACTGGGCGATATACAGCTAACGGTGTCGGATGTAAGAAAGTCCATACTCGCCAACCTGGAAAAGCGATTTGAGGAAGCGGAAATAACCAATTATACGAGTAGGGTGGAAGACCTTGCATTGGAGAGACGTGGCAAGGCAGAGACTCAAACAAACCGCGACAGGGCCGTATTCGATTGCATCATCGCCGATGTGCCCTGCACTGGCTCGGGCACCTGGGGACGAACGCCCGAATCACTTTCCTGGTTTAAGGAGGATGCAATAGACCGGTACCAGGCGCTGCAAAAACAAATTACCACCAATGCCGTTACCCGGCTCAAAAAGGGTGGCTGCTTCCTCTATATCACCTGTTCGGTATTTAAAAAGGAAAACGAAGATATGGCTGCTTTTATCAAAGAAACCCTTCACCTAAAGCTGTTGCGCATGGAAACGCTAAAGGGTTATATGCTGCGGGCAGATACGATGTTCGCCGCCCTCTTTGTAAACTCTGATCAGGAACGCTAATGAACGCGAAGGCATTAGCGCTAATTCGCCTCCATTCGCGTAATTAGCGTAGTAATTTTTTACTATACAATATTTTCTTCCCGTCTCTTATTGTTATCACGTATATACCCGCTGCGAGGTTGCCGGCAGGGATGGCAAGATTGAACTTCCCGGAAGAAGAAGTACCGCCGTACTGGTACACCGTATTGCCTTTCATATCTATAAGCTCAATACCGAGGTGTTGTATGGTATAGTCGGTATTGATATTCACATACAATAAGTTCTGGAAGGGATTCGGGCTTACGGTAAATTCACTCAGCAGGCTGAAGCAGGGAGTGATTATTGTATTGGTTGTATTGAACAGTATTAAAGTGGTGTCGGTAGAAAATACTTCCTGCAGGCGATAGGCCACCTGGCCGGTGACAAGACCTTTGACTGTGTCAGTGTATGAATAGCTGCCATACTGGAAGGCGGGCGATTTGCCATTGACCGTGTCGATGGTAATAAACCCGGTATCCAGCGGTGTTTTGCGCTGCACCCGGTAGTAAAGCGTATTGTTGTCCTTGCAGGTCCAGTTGAGTGTAGACGCACAGGCATTCGTTGATAAAGTTCCCTTAAAGGTGGCGACTACCAGTGAACAGAAAGCTCTTTTCATATCAGGAATACCATAACCGTAATATATGTCCGGGGTAGTGTATTTATTGCCGCTTTTCTGAATGGCATCGCGTATGGCGTGGCTGTTCATTTCAGGAAAGGCCTGCCAGAGACAGGTAACCAGGCCGGCCAGGTTGGGATTGGAAAAAGAGGTGCCGCTTAATATCGCCGGATCGCCTGTTACGGAACTTGCAACGACCGCATTCCATCCTACCGATACGGCATCGGGTTTGACAGCGCCGGAATAATTCGGGCCCACGCTGGAAAAGGAACCGATATTACCGTTCACATCCGAGGCGCCTACCGCCAGGACGCTATCGCCGTCTGCGGGAACCTGGACATATTTTTCATCGGTGGTCTCATCGCCCGAATTGCCCGCGCTGGCCGTTACAATCATTCCTTTGGCTACGGCCATATTGGCTGCCACGGTGGCGAGGGCGGTATGACCGTCGCGCTGCGGATAATACTGGTTGAAGGAAGGGTCGTCAAAATCCGAATAGCCGAGGGAGGTAGATATAAGATCAGCCCCCGCACTGTCGACATATTCGGCAGCGGCGGCCCAGTTTTGTTCTTCTACAGGGTATTCGGAATAAACATCTTCCGTTTTAAGCAACCAGAATTTTGCTTTGGGGCAGGTGCCCACCATTATTCCGGGCCTGTTGGTCGCAATGGTAGACAGACACCAGAAGCCGTGTGCATTCTCTTCATTGACGCTGGTCTTGAGGTTCACATAATCATAAGTGCCCAGGACCTGGTTATTCTGTATGATGCTGTCGAGTGCTATATCGCCGAGGTAATTGAAAAAGCCTGCGTCGAGAAGGGCAATCGTCATGCCTTCCCCATGGAAACCCATGTTGTGAAGAAACTCGCCGTTGTGAATATGCACCTGCGGAAAATTGCTGCCGTAGCTATAATAATTAGTCGGCCCGGCAGGCGAATTGACGCTGTCCGCTCTTAGCGGAACGGGAGTCCCCTCCAGCTTGTTGAACACGGGAGGATTCGCGGTCACCCTTCTCACTGCAATGGGATTTGATTTTTTTACGAATGAGAATGAATTGATTTTTGAAAGCACTCCCGTTGTGTCGGTTATCCTGATACAAAGCTGGTTCAGCCATTTCGACAGGTTGAGAAAACTTACGTTTGGAAGAGCGAGGATACTGTCGATATAAGCGGGAGTGATAGGCAAATCCGTTGAGTCGATCGCGATATTGTAGCGGTTGCGCCGGGCAATGGCCTTTGCCGATAGATAGGCAGAGGGATTGCTGAGTGTGTAGGGCGTGCCTTTTTTATTGGTGAACTGTACGATATAGCGGGTGTACTGCGCAGAAGCTGAAAACGCTCCCACCAGCAGTAAACAGGTAATAAACAAGTAAATCTTTTTCATTCAATTGCCTAATTATGATCAATCATGCGCAATGTAATACCAAACCCATCGTAATACCCGGTAGGATAGGTAGAGTTGCGGGGCTGAAATACCCAGTGAACGAAGTTTTTGTAGATAAGCCCAATGCCTTTGCCGTACACTTCCATGGCAAAATTCCGTTCACTGTAAGCATCGAGGTTATTAGGTGTTCCAAGCGTTTCATCGCGCTGGCTTATAACAACAGCATTTGAAACGGGCGTAGTATAGGGAGTATATGACTGGCCAACGCTGGTATAAAGGTAATCCCAATCGTCCATGTAGGTCACATCGGAATTGATCGAATAGGTATCGATATAGGAATTTCCTTTCCAGGTAAAGCCGGTGCTGATGGGAAGCTGCAATTTGATATAGCGGAAATTATTTTCGATGACTTCTATGTCTTCGCGGGTTGGCGTCACAAAATACGTGAGTGATTGTACCCAGGGGGTGACAGCCGCCGTATCGGTTGTAGAACGTATAATCCGCCAGGTGAGACGGCCCAGGTTGTCGGTGGTGGTACCGTCCACTACGTCCTTCGCCATATAACTGTGGGTTTCCTGGGTCTGGCCGAAATTGGTGAATACCAGCGAATCCATGCGGTAGGTGACATATTTACCTACCGACAGGTTCATATAATCGGTCAACTGGGCGCTCGAAAAATTATCTTTTTTGGAGCATCGGGTAAGCAACAGGCCGGACAAAACAACCAGGAAAAATAGGTAAAATTTGTTTCTCATAAAAACCAGCTGGTTTAAACCGGGTAGATGACCAGGCAATAGGGTGGTACTTTATTGCCTGTTTCATTTCCGGCCTTCTCTGGTTTACAACGGTTTTTAAGCCCCTGTATTGTGTTATTGGTATTTAATAATGCTCATTTTAAGCTCAAAACCAATATAATAGGGGTTGGATATATAAAGATTCGGGGGCTGGAATTCTTCAAAAACGATGTCCCGGTAAATGAGCCCTACGCCTTTCCCGTATTGTTCGGTCCAGGAGGTTCTGTTGCCGGCAGCAGTCGGGTTGACGACTGGCAGGTTGAGACTGTCGGGCGAACTGTCGACTACCGTAATCGTGTTGTCGAAGGTCAGCCCATTGATAACCGCTTTTTTGCCAATATCCTGGTAGATATAGTTCCACCCACTCAGCGTGTTATTGTCAGAAGTAGCAAAATCGAACCCATAAGGATCATGCGGCAGGTAACCATTACCACTCCAGTTGGTCATATCCTGTACAGGCATCGTGAGTTTTACAAAGCGAAGATTGTTTTCCACCAGTTCGATGGTAGTCGCCAGCGGGGTGATCATGTAGGTGGAAACCGGGTGCCATGCGGTGGTATCCCTGCCGTCGCGGTAATACCGGGTTACCCGCCAGGACGGCCTGCCGGTATTGTCTGTAAACGTGCCTTCTATACTGTCCTTTGCGAGATAGGAATGAACTTCTTTTACAGTACCATAGACAGTAAAAACGGTGGAATCAAGTTGATATAGAAGGCTATGACCCGCATACAACGGCATATAATCATTGATGGAAGGACTGGTATAAGTATAAGTTTTCTTACAGCCTGTAATGCTGATAACGGTCGCGATGATCAGAGCGTTGCGGGAGTTCCTTTTCATGGAAAGCGGTTTATCGGCTTAGAGAGACACATATACTGATTGCTATATGTGTCCCTATAAAATTAATAAACCTTCTTTTTAGATCAAAGCAGGGCGCTGAATAATTCCGCCGCCGATGACATCATCGCCTTCGAAGAATACGGCGCTTTGTCCCGGCGCTATTCCCTTGGCGTGGTCATAAAACTTCACCAGGATATTGTTTTCCCGGTAATAAAGGTTGGACAGCGTACCGCTGTCTTTGTAGCGTATTTTGGTAGTGGCTTCCATGCCATCTGTGATGCCGTCGTATTTCATCCAGTTTATTTTACCCACCGACATTTCCTGCTTGTTCAGATCATCTTCTTCGCCAAGCACTACGGTATTGTTTTCAGGATGAATGCCGGTGACATATACCGGTTTCCCGAACGTAATATCGAGCCCCTTGCGCTGGCCGATGGTATAAAAAGGATAGCCTTTATGTTGGCCTAAAATAGTACCATTCTTGTCGACGAAATTGCCGCCGGCTACTTTTTGTTCCAACCCGTCCACCTTCTTTTTCAGGAAACCGCGGTAATCGTTGTCGGGCACGAAACAGATTTCATAACTCTCGCTCTTTTTCGCCAGTTCGGGATAGCCGTAATCCAGCGCCATCTGGCGGATTTCCGTTTTCCGGTAGGGACCGAGCGGCAGGAGGGTGCGGCTGAGCAGGTCCTGTTGCAGGCCCCAGAGCACATAACTCTGGTCTTTGAGCTCGTCGACCGCCTTGCTGACGAAATAACGACCGTTTTCATGCCGGTGAATTTTGGCATAGTGACCGGTGGCGATAAAATCGCAACCCATGGCATCGGCCCGTTTGAGCAGGGCGCGCCATTTGATATGGGTATTGCACATGACGCAGGGGTTGGGGGTGCGGCCGGCCATGTATTCCTCGACAAAGTTTTCGATGACAAAATCGCCGAACTCCTCGCGGATATCGAGCACAAAATGGGGGAAGCCATGCTGCACGGCGGCCATGCGGGCGTCATTAAAGCTATCCAGGTTGCAGCAACCGGTTTCCTTTTTACTGCTGCCGCTGCTGGCATAGTCCCATGTTTTCATGGTGATGCCTACTACTTCATAGCCCTCGTCATGGAGCATAAGGGCGGTGATGGTACTGTCGATACCACCGCTCATAGCTACGAGGACCTTTCCTTTACGACTCATAATGAGAGATTTAATGCGGTTTCCCGCGAAAACAAGGGGCAAAGATACGAAGAAGCGGCAAGATGAGCGAACAGGGTGGGTCGCCCTTCCCCGGGTAGGTCAAACGGGGGCGGCTCACCCTTGAAGACAGGTGTGATCTTTGTTAATAAAAACTTCTTCCGATAGTATCCCCAACACGTAAATTGCCTGTTCAAACAAAATTATATTACGCAGCTAAATTTAGTATTATGATCAAGCTCCAGGTGATTGGCAATCTTGGTAAAGATTGCGTGACCAATGCCGTCAACGGAAAAAATGTCATCAACTTCAACGTGGCGCACACGGAAAAATTCAAAGATGCCCAGGGCAACCAGAAAGATAAGACCATCTGGGTAGAATGTGCTTACTGGACAGACCGTGTCGGTATCGCACCCTACTTAAAGAAAGGAACACAGGTATATGTAGAGGGTAGCCCCGAAGTAAGGACCTACCAGAAAACCGATGGCAGCACGGCGGCTTCGCTTACCCTGCGCGTGTTCAGCGTGCAATTGCTCGGAACCCGTGGTGAAGGCGGGCAAGCGCCCGCAGCCAATAGCGGCGGCTACAATTCCGGCGCTTCTTCTTACAGCCCTGCTCCCGCTCCCGCAGGTGATATCACAGAAGCGGTGGATGATTTGCCATTCTAAAAAAGAAGCATATAAGAAAAGCCGTCTCAGGAATTAGTTGAGACGGCTTTTTATTTTACAGGCGATCAGTGATACGGAAAACTCCCCCGCGCATACGTTCAAATTTGTTTTATTTTGCGGCATGCCTGAACAATTATTTTCTTACGAGCAGCTTTTGCAATTCGTATCGGCCATTTTCAGAAAAATAGGATGTAGTAAAAAAGACGCGGCAACGGCAGCGGAGACCTTATTGTCGGCCGATCTGCGTGGTGTGGATTCGCATGGCGTGGCGAGGCTTAGCGGTTATGTGCGCCTGTGGGAAGCAAAACGGGTCAATGCAACCCCCAATATCAAAATAGTACATGAAACGCCTTCTACCGGCGTGGTGGACGGTGACAGCGGCCTTGGGCTGGTGGTAGCCCCGTACGCCATGCAGGTGGCGATAGACAAAGCGAAGAATGTGGGCACGGGCTGGGTCAGCGTTTGCCATTCCAATCATTTCGGCATCGCCGGCGTTCATGCCATGATGGCCCTTCCGCATGATATGATTGGTATTGCCATGACCAACGCCAGCGCCCTGGTAGCCCCCACGTTTTCGATAGAGCGCCTGCTCGGCACCAACCCGATCTGCGTGGCTATTCCTGCGGGCACGGAACCGCCCTTCGTAGCCGACCTGGCCACTACCACGGCTGCCAACGGCAAGCTGGAAATATTGCAACGTAAAAGCCTTGCAGCCCCCACAGGCTGGATACAGGATAAGGAGGGGCATAGCTCCACCAACCCCCATGAACTGAAAGGAGGGGGCGCCCTGTTGCCCCTGGGCGGCGATCGGGAGCATGGCAGTCACAAAGGATATGCCCTTGGGGCGGTGGTAGATATTTTTTCGGCCATCCTGAGCGGAGCCAACTATGGTCCCTGGGTTCCGCCTTTCCCGGCCTATGTGCCCATGCCGGAAAACATGCCCGGCAAGGGGATCGGTCATTTCTTCGGCGCGATGCGCATCGATGCCTTCCGGCCCGCCGATGAGTTTAAAATGCACATGGACCAGTGGATACAGCGATTCAGGAGCGCTAAAACCGTAGAGGGAGAGGAGCAGGTTTTGATACCCGGTGACCCGGAACGGGAAGCGGAAACAAACCGCCGCAAAGGCGGGATACCCTTGTTGTCGGCCGTGGTGAAGGATTTGAAAGACCTCGGCGACCGGTTTGAGGAACCATTTATGTAGTAATATGAAAAACACACTTGCCCTTTTTTTGTTGCTGGCCGCCACCGGCGGTTTTTCGCAGACGCCGGCAACGATTAAAACGTCCCCACTCACAAAAGAACAGGTGCATTCGCTGGCGTTGCTCAGCGAGGTATGGGGTTTCTTAAAATATTATCATCCTGCGGTGGCGCAAGGACAACAGAACTGGGACAGCGTACTCATTCAAAAGATACCGCTCTACCTGGGAGCGACCGGCAGGGAAGCGATCAGCGGTCTTACTGCTGCCTGGCTTAGTGAAACAGGTGTACCACCCGCCTGCAAGAAATGTGATAATGCGGTTCCCGACAGCCTTAAATTTAACCTCGACCTCTCATGGATAAACGAAAATAATTTCTCGAAAGCAGTGGTTGACCAGTTGCTTTTTATACGGGATAACCGCAACCAGGGGGGCAACCGTTTTGTTTCGCTGAAGTCGTATTCGCTACAGTTTGCCGAAAAATCCTATAACGCACCTGCTTTCCAATACCCGGACGCCGGTTATCGCCTGCTAATGCTGTTTCGCTACTGGAATATTGTCAATTATTTTTCTCCCTATAAGTATATCTGCGGCAGGGATTGGAAAGATATATTGCAGGAGAAGATACCGGTATTTTATGGTGCTGCCGATACACTGGCCTTACAACTGGAATTTGTAAAACTGGTGGGTTGCCTGAACGACGGGCATGCCAATTTTTATCTTACACCGGTATTGCAACGGTTCTTTGGCGCGAACCATTATCCCCCTTTCGGCTGTAAATACATTGACGGCCAACTGGTGGTAAGCAGGTTGTACAATGATTCACTGGCGCGCATTATAAGGATGCAGCCGGGCGATGTACTTACAGACATTAACGGCGAAAAAGTAAGCGATAAAATGACGCGGCTGATGGGATATTCGATGGCCTCCAATGATGCTATCCGTCCTGCCCTTTTCGGGTCCTATTTTTTATTTACCGGCGCCGACAGCAATTTTATCGTCACAAAAACCAGGAAAGGAAAGAAGATAATTGATTCATTTGCGATGCCCCCCTATACCGGGCCTTCCGTAGATACCAGTCTTCCGTGGCGGTTGCTGGATGGCAATATAGGGTATGTAAACATGGGAAACCTGGTAGTATCGCAGGTGGACGCCATGATGAAGGCGCTGGCAGGTACGCGTGGCATCGTATTCGATGTACGTTATTACCCGCAAAATACAGCCGCAGCAATTGTCAGTTATTTGTGTTCAAAACCCTTTATTTTTTGCCGCACAAGTATCCCGGACATTGATTATCCGGGCGTATTCCGGTTTGGCACGGAACATTTATCCGGCCGCGTAAACGAGCATCCTTATGCCGGTAAGCTGGTGATATTGGCGGACGAAGGATCGGCCAGCCATGCTGAATATAGTATCATGTGTTTGCAGGCGGCGGCCAAAACAATGACCATTGGAAGTACTACGGCAGGACAGGACGGCAATTTTTCGCAGCGGATATACCTGCCCAGTGGTCTTTTCACCCGTTTTTCTAGTCTTGGTATTTATTATCCCGACGGAACGATTGCCCAGCGCAAGGGCGTGCGGATTGATAAAACCGTTATTCCTACCATCCGCGGGTTGCAGGAGGGGAGGGATGAAGTGCTGGAAGCGGGAATTAATTATATCATATCCAATTAATTATTTTCCATACAGGCCCGGAACGTATTTTTCATCAGGGCCGCAATGGTCATGGGACCCACACCACCGGGTACCGGTGTTATATAGCTGCATTTGGGCGCTACGGAAGCAAAATGGACATCCCCCTTAAGGGCAAAGCCGCTTTTTTTGGAAGCATCCGGAACACGGGTAATGCCAACGTCGATCACGACAGCCCCTTCTTTTACCATGTCTTCGGTGATAAACTCCGGCCGGCCCAGTGCGGCCACGATCAGATCGGCCGAGCGGCACCACGCTTTCAGGTCTTTTGTATGTGAATGGCAGATAGTGACGGTACAATTGCCGGGGTCGGTATTACTGCTCAGCAATATGCTCATGGGGCGGCCCACGATATTACTGCGCCCGACCACGACGGCATTGAGGCCTTTTGTTTCTACTTTGTAATGTTCAAGCAACAGCATGATACCGTAAGGCGTAGCGGGTACGAATGCGGGAAGACCTTGCACAAGGCGCCCCACACTGATGGGATGAAAGCCGTCCACATCCTTGGAAGGATGGATAGCGTTGATCACTTTCTCGTCGGCAATGTGTTTGGGCAGCGGGAGCTGGACCAGGATACCATCCACGTCCAGGTTGTTGTTAAGCTCTTCTATGATGGTCAGCAATTTATATTCGCTGATATCGCTTTCAAGACGTATAAGCGTGGATTTGAATCCTATTTCGCTGCAGGCCTTTACTTTGGCGGCTACATACGTCTCGCTGGCGCCGTTGTTGCCCACCAGCACGGCGGCGAGATGTGGTACTTTTTTTCCTTCTATTGCCAGCTGTGCTACATCCAGTTTCAATTCTTCCTTGATCGCTTTCGAGGCCAGGTTTCCATCTAATAATTGCATGGCGCAAAGGTAGGCGCTGGGGGGTGCTTACCATTTTGAAGAGCAAAAATTATTTTTTGCCCCGGAATCTTGTTAAATTAGGCAGACCAAAACCTGACTTATGAAAATACTACTGGCCCTGCTGGTAACCCTTACCGGCTATACACTGCCCGCACAAATTACCCGTTCCCCGTTGTCCTCGCGCTATACCGCGGTGGGCGTTTGCAGCCAACACTTTACTGACGCCTTTTCAGGCGCTACCAACCAGGCCGCGCTGGCAACTACCACCATACCCGTTGCAGGAGTATACGGCGAACGCATGTTTATGCTGGACGCACTTGGTAATTATGTGGCGGCTATCGCACTGCCCTGCTCTTCGGGTGGGATAGGTTTTTCGATGCATTATTTCGGCGGCCCCAATTTCAATACCTCGCAGCTTGGATTGGGATATGGGCGCAAGCTGGGCGAAAAAGCCAGCCTCGGTGCACAAATAAATTACAACACGATGCAGGTGCCGGGTTACGGCAGTGCGGGGACAGTCAATTTTGAGCTGGGCACACTTTTCAGCATCGGCGAAAAATGGCGGATGGGCATCCACGTGTACAACCCCACGGGGGGAAGGTTTGGTAAACAGGCGGCAGAAAAACTGGCTTCTGTCTATACCGTGGGCGTAGGCTATGAGGCATCGGATAAGTTTTTTATTGGCGCGGATTTGAATAAGGAAGAAGACCAGCCCGCCGATGCCATCCTGGCGATGCAATATGTTTTTGCAAAACAATTGCTGGCAAGAGCGGGGATATCGGCCACCGGCAGCAATTATTTTTTTGGTCTTGGTGTCAAATGGAAAACCTTCCGGGTGGATGCCGCTACCGAATGGCATCCCCAACTGGGATTCACACCCGGGCTTATGCTCCTGTTTGATCTGAAAGAAAAGAAAGAAACTGCCGGCGAGCCATGAGACCGGGAAGGACGATAAAACTTATCCTGCTGCCGGTTTGCTGGCTCTGCTGTGCTGGCATGCTGCACGGACAGGAAAAACAGCGCTTGTCTTCCACTACGGAGCAACAACTGGAAAACGAGGCCGTAGCGGACAACGGGGTGATAAAAGACGATGCGTATCTGCAGCAACTGGATTATTATGGCCGGCACCCGCTGCACATCAATGAAGCGGGCGCCGCCGAATTGGAAGCACTGCGGTTGCTCACGCCCCTGCAGGTAGAAGAATTACTTAGCTACCGCCGCCTGCTGGGAAAATTGATCAATATATATGAACTGCAAGCGGTGCCCGGCTGGGACATCATGACCATTCGCAGGCTATTGCCCTATATCGTGGTGAATGAAGAAAAAACCTTGCCCGAAACACTTAAAGGCGAGTGGAAAGGAGGCGAACATTCTTTTACACTCAACAGTTCGCGGGTGCTGGAAAAAGCAAAAGGGTTTGATGTGCCCGATAGCGGCAAATCGGCTTACCTCGGCAGCCGCGACAATGTATTTTTCAGGTATAAGTACAATTATAAAAATACACTGCAATGGGGTGTGCTGGGTGCGAAGGATGCCGGTGAATCGTATTTCGATTTTTATTCCTTTCACCTGTTTGCAAAAGGACCGGGCTGCATAAAGACACTCGCCCTCGGTGATTTTACCGTCAATATGGGACAGGGGCTGGTCCAATGGCAAACGCTGGCGTTTAAAAAAAGCGCGGATGTGCTGGCCATCAAGCGGCAGTCGCCGGTATTGCGTCCTTACAACTCGACGGGTGAATACAATTTCCACCGTGGCATCGGGCTTACGCTGCAAAAAAATAAATGGCAAGCCACCCTTATCGCATCCCGGAAGCGGATCGACGGCAGCCCCGTCACCGATTCGCTGAACAACGACGATGAAATATCCTCTTTCCGGACCAGCGGCTACCATCGTACCGCGGCGGAAAGAGCCGCGAAAGGCATTGCGCGGCAATCGGTGTTGGGGGCTGATATCAGTTATAATACCGGCAATGCATCCGTGGGTCTACATGCAATGACATATCGTTTCTCATTACCGCTCAACCGGCCGGACGAGCCCTACAATCTCTTTGCTTTTAACGGCCGGTCACTTACCAATGCGGGTATGGATTACAGCTATACCTTTAGCAACCTGCACCTGTTTGGCGAGGCGGCCGTCGACAATCATTTTCACAAGGCGTTTGTGCAGGGTGCCTTGCTTAGCCCGGCCGCCCGGCTGGATATCTCACTCCTGTACCGGCAAATAGATAAAGACTATCAGTCGTTTTACAGCAACGCCTTTACCGAAAGCACCAGTCCCGTAAACGAAAGCGGGCTGTACGCCGGTATTTCATTTCGACCCCTGTACGGCGTGCAGATCAATGGTTACAGCGATGTATTTCGGTTTCCCTGGCTGAAGTACCGGGTAGATGCACCGGCTGCCGGTCATGATTACCTGCTGCAACTTACCATTGAGCCGGATAAACAATCGGAGATCTATTTGCGGTACAAGACGGAGACGAAGCCGCTCAACCAGGCCGACAGCAATACCGTAATGACCGCAGTGGGAATGATACCACAGCAGGATTTCCGACTGCAATACACGACGACCGCCGGCAGGCGATGGACCATCCGTCACCGGGCTGAACTGGTATGGTACGATAAAAACGGCCCGGATGCAGAACAGGGGTTCACCGCTTTTGGCGACGGAACGTATCGCTCCGCTTCAGGAGCCTGGCAGGGTGGCTTTCGGTTGCAGTACTTTGAGACAACAGGCTACAACGCGCGCATCTATGCGCTCGAGGACGATCTGCCCTTCCATAATACACCTTCTTTTTATAATAAAGGCTACCGGTACTATTTCAATATAAAATGGCAGCTTTCCAAACGGGCGCACCGGGAAACAAAGCCCGGGCTTCGGAAGTCGATCGCCCTGCGCTGGTCGCAGACCATCTACCGCGATCAGTCATCCATCGATTCGGGCCTGGATGCAATAACCGGTAATCATAAAACGGAAGTCGCGGTGCAGTTGATGTTGGGGTGGTAAATCGAAATGGTTTGCCTACTTTTGAAGCCTGAAAATTTATATATGGAGCAGCAAAACCCGGTCCCCAACCAACTGAACATAGAGATATCCGAAGAAGTGGCGGAGGGTACCTATTCAAATCTTGTCATCATCACTCACTCACATGCCGAATTTATCGTTGATTTCGCCAACGTGATGCCGGGAACACCTAAGAGCAAAGTAAAAAGCCGTATCATACTCACTCCCCAGCATGCTAAACGCTTCCTGAAAGCGCTGGATGACAATATTCAGCGTTTTGAGGAAACGCATGGTGTCATCAAAGACCAGGAATCGGTGGAGTTCCCTTTGAACTTCGGCGGCCCTACCGCGCAGGCATAAAAATCAGATTAACCCATCGTCGGCAAAACTGTAAAATCCTTCATTGCTTACAATGATGTGGTCCAGTACTTTAATGTCAAAGTATTGGGCGGCGGCTTGTATTTTGGAGGTCAGCCCCTCGTCGGCAACGCTGGGCCGGAGATTGCCGGAAGGATGATTATGGCATAAAACAATGCTAACCGCGTCGAATTCCAGGGCTTTCCGGATAATAATACGGGGGTCGGCCACGGTGCTGGTAATACCGCCTTCGCTGAGAATTTCAAAATGATTTACCTTATTGCTGCGATTCAGGAAAAGGACGGCAAATACTTCCCGGCCGAAATCTTTTAAAAGACTTTGGAAATAGGCAGCCACTTCCTTGCTGCTCTGCACCCGGGCTTTTTCAAGAAAGGATTCCGCCTGGCGCCTCCGCCCCAGTTCCAGGGCCGCCGCAATGGTGATGGCCTTGGCCTCCCCGATGCCTTTTACCTTCATCAGGCGGCTCACGGAAAGCCTGCCCAGCTCGTCCAGGTTGTTTTTGCTCAATTGGAGGATTTCCTTCGCCAGGTCCACCGCGCTCTTGTTCCGGTCACCGGCCGGGCTGCGGGCCCCGTCCCGGATAAGAATGGCCAGTAATTCGGAATTACTAAGGGCCGCAGGGGTTTTACTTAGTAGTTTTTCGCGGGGGCGGTCATCCTTTGCCCATTTATTAATTGGGTAGTTCTGCGCTTGCATATTACTAACTAAGTTATTACTTTTATCCAGTTCAAATTTCGCCGTTCGAAACAATAGTTAAAGGTCTCACAGCGTTAATTGAATTAAGTTCCGTAACCCTATTTGAAAAACGAAATTAATATCCATGAAAAGGTCTACATTCAACAATTTAGGCGGCCTCCAGTCCATTTTCTTCTGCGTTGGTATTTATACCGTAGCTCTGTTCTTCTCAATTTTTGTTTGTTCCTCCGTTTTTTATGCGCTTAATCCCCGGAATGGCGTTTCAGCTCAAGCCTCAAGCCAGGCAAAGGTTGTAACTCAAAAGCCGGTGTACGCTTCTGTAGAGAGGTAAAACCCGTTTTGGCCTGTTTCGGGCCTATATAACTTTGTGCGGCGGTGAATTTCGCGAGGAATTTCATTGCCGCTTCCTTTATTTTTGGGGTGAAGCTTTATCTTCGCCACCAATTTCCACACATTATGCAGACCTCGGTAAAGATTTTTTCAGGCACCAGCTCCCAGTACCTGGCAGAAAAAATAGCCCAGCAGTATGGCGCTCCTTTAGGAAAAAGTATTACCCAGAAATTCAGCGACGGCGAGTTTCAGCCCGTTTTCCAGGAAAGCATCCGGGGAGACATGGTTTTCCTGGTGCAAAGCACTTTTTCCCCGGCCGACAATATTCTGGAGCTGCTACTGATGATCGATGCCGTTCGCCGCGCATCGGCCTACAAAGTGGTAGCGGTTATCCCCTACTATGGCTATGCCCGCCAGGACCGGAAAGACAAGCCCCGGGTAGCTATCGGCGCCAAACTGGTGGCCAATATGATCACCGCCGCCGGAGCCGATAGGGTGATTACCATGGACTTACACGCCCCCCAGATACAAGGCTATTTTGATATCCCCGTAGACCACCTCGATAGCTCCGCCATTTTTATTCCTTATATTGAAAATTTAAAGCTCGAAAACCTTACCTTTGCGGCCCCCGACGTGGGTAGTGCTAACCGTATCCGTGAAATTGCCAGTTATTTCAATGCAGATATGGTGATTTGCGATAAGCACCGCAAGCGAGCCAACGAAATATCCAGCATGGTGGTAATCGGCGATGTGGAAGACAGGAATATCGTGCTGATAGACGATATATGCGATACCGGCGGCACATTGTCAAAAAGCGCCGGTTTGCTGAAAGATAAGGGGGCCCGGAGCGTACGGGCGCTGTGTACGCACCCGGTATTAAGTGGCAACGCTTATGCAAATATCGAAAACAGCGTTTTGGAAGAATTGGTGGTTTGCGATACCATTCCGCTAAAACAGCAATCTTCCAAAATAAAGGTGTTGAGCGTGGCCCAACTGTTTGGAGTGGCCATACGGAACGCCTACGAAAACAAGAGCATTACGAGCCTGTTTATCCACTCCCAACTAAGGAATAAATAGGTCGGTAAGCGCACAAAAAAGCAATCAATAAATACAAATAAACAAATGAAAACAATTACAATCGAAGGACAACTGAGGACCGAAACTGGGAAAAAAGCCACCCAGCAACTTCGCTCTCAGGGACAAGTGCCCGGTGTAATTTACGGTGGTGCACAGGAGGTCAATTTTTCCGCTCCTGCTGCGGCTTTCAAATCACTCGTATACACTTCAGCATTCCAGTTGGCAGAAATTAAAACAGGCGGTAAAGTCTACAGGTGCATCCTGAAAGACCTGCAATTTGACAAAATCAATGACTCCCTTACCCATGTGGATTTGCTGGAGCTGGTGGAAGACAAAAAAGTGATAGCTACCATCCCGCTTAAGTTCAACGGCACTGCCGTAGGGGTGAAAGACGGCGGTAAGCTGATTACGAAAATGAAGTCATTAAAAATAAAGACTCTACCTAAATACTTGAAAGAGAACATTGAGGTAGATTTGACTAACCTGGAACTGAACGGTAATATCCGCGTAGAAGATGTGAAAGAGGCCAATTACGAGATCCTGAACTCTCCGCGTATCCCGTTGGCATCCGTGGTGCTGACAAGGCAATTGAAGCAGGAAGAAGCTGCTGCTCCTGCCGCCGGCGCACCCGCTGCCGCTGCTCCTGCAAAAGCCGCTGCTGCCGCACCTGCGAAAGCTGCCGCCCCTGCAAAAGCTGGCAAATAAGCTGGTTAATTAAAAAACTCCCGTTATTTTTGAAGTCCTGCCCTATTGCAGGACTTTTTATTTTACGGCATGAATAAACATCTTGTAGTAGGTTTAGGGAATATAGGGCCCGATTACGAACACACGCGGCATAATATTGGTTTCGATGTGCTGGATGCATTTGCTGCAAAACATGCAATATCTTTCCATAATGACCGTTTGGCGGAGGTGTCCGAGGTGAAAATAAAGGGGAAACAGGTTTTTTGCATAAAACCGTCTACTTATATGAACCTCAGTGGGAAAGCAGTGAAATACTGGATGACAAAGGAGCATATCGAGCCGGGCAATATACTGGTAATACTGGACGATATAGCGTTGGACCTTCACACCATCCGGGTAAGACCGGGCGGGAGCGACGGGG
>DASYCT010000572.1:0-10289 GCA_036500065.1 Chitinophagaceae bacterium
CAACCGTTTTTTCGGGAAAGGCAAGAGAAAGATTACCCATGACCACGGACCTGCGATAACGAACCACAAAACAAAGAAGAAAGTAAAGCAAATCAGACAGCAGGTACAGCACGCGCAACGGCAGCAGTGAAATAGTATAAAGGATTCCGAAAACGATATAATACATACTCAACAGTTCTGCCTGCAAATATACGAAGGATGGGAAGTTACCATACAATGTTCTCCACCTTGCTGCTCTTATACGGGTAATCGGTATTAAAATGCAGTCCCCTGCTTTCATGCCGGAACTGAGCGCATTTTATTACGAGATAGGCCACTGTGATCATATTGCGCAGTTCGCAAAGTTGTGGTGATACGGTAGTGGTTTCATACAATTGCTCCGTCTCTTCCCACAACAGGTCCACCCGTTTCATGGCGCGTTGCAAACGCGTATTGGTGCGTACGATCCCCACATAATCGCTCATCAGCAATTGCAGCTCCTTCAGGCTTTGTGTGATAAGGATCATTTCCCGCGGGTGCGTGGTGCCGTCGGCCTTCCAGTCGGGCAATAGCTGCTCGAAGGAAACCATATTGATCTTTTCAACCGCATCGAGATAAGCGCGGTGACCGAATACCATCGCTTCCAGCAGTGAATTGCTGGCCAGCCGGTTGGCGCCGTGCAGACCCGTGCTGGCGCATTCGCCCGCGGCGTACAGGTTGCGTATGGACGTCCTTCCCCATTCATCCGTTTTGATGCCGCCGCAACTGTAATGAGCGGCCGGCGCCACCGGTATCATTTGTTTGGTAACGTCGATGCCCATGCTGAGGCATTTTTCATAAATGGTCGGGAAGTGATGCAGGAATTTCTCTTTGTTCATGTGCCGGCAATCCAGGTACACATGCTCGGTACCCGTTATCTTCATTTCGCTGTCGATGGCGCGGGCCACGATATCGCGCGGGGCAAGATCCTTCCGCTCATCGTAGCGCTCCATAAAGGCTTCGCCGGTTTTGTTGCGAAGAATGCCGCCATCGCCGCGCACGGCCTCTGTAATTAAAAACGCCTGCCCGCGGACGCCCGGTTCGTAGAGGGCAGTGGGATGAAACTGGATGAACTCCATATTCTCAATCCTTCCCTTGGCGCGGTACACCATCGACACCCCGTCACCCGTAGCGATAGACGGGTTGGTGGTAGTGCGGTATATCTGCCCGTTGCCGCCGGTGGCCAACAGGGTAATCTTTGCCAGTATTTTTTCGATATGATTGGTCTGCAGGTTGAGCGCGTACACGCCATAACATTGAATATCGGGCGTGGCCTTGGTAATAAGATAACCAAGATGGTGCTGCGTCAGCAGGTCGATGACAAAACAATGCTTGATGATATGAATATTGGGCTGGCGCTGCACCGTATCCAGCAAAGCCCGTTCCATTTCACGACCCGTAACGTCCTTGTGATGCAGGATGCGGTTCACGCTGTGACCGCCTTCCTTGCCCAGCGCATAATCGCCGTCGGCTTCCTTATCGAACCGGGCCCCCCATTCGATCAGCTCTTTAATTCTTTCTACCCCTTCCTTTACGACGATTTCCACGACCTGCTCATTGCAAAGCCCGTCGCCGGCAACCAGCGTATCCTGGATATGTTTCTCAAAACTATCGTTCTCAAAATCGGTTACGCCCGCAATGCCGCCCTGGGCATACTTGGTATTTGTTTCATCCGCTGCCGCCTTGGTAATGACGGTAATCTTTTTATCGGGACAGGCCCTTGCCACTTTCAGCGCGTAGGTAAGCCCGGCTATACCGGAGCCTACTACTAAAAAATCGGTTTGTAGCATAAATACATCAATATTCTATTTCCAGTTCCAGTAGTTCGGGGTGTTCAAAGGCTTCCAGCAAATCGACACTGAGCGTCGCCGTTTTATTGCCATTACTAAGCACCGCCTTTGCATTGCTTGTTTTTTTGATGGGTTGCGGAAATGTCAGCGCCAATGTATAATTCATAGTGCCGAGCACACTGCTCAATTGTTTAAGCTGGTCCAGTTTCATATCCTGGCTAAACACACTATAGCGTTCCTTGTTTACTTTCCGGCTGTATATTCCTTTTTTTATGGAAACATCGTATACAAAAGTGAGCTGCGGCAATCCCTTGTCCCCCTGCTCCTGTGTATTGCTTCCTCCCAGGTTGCCCATGACGTTTTTCAACCCGCCCGAAATACTGCTCAGGCTTTGGTACAGCTGCGAAACCTGCTCTTCCGAGCGGAAGGGAAACAGGATATCAAATTTGCCCACGTTCTCTTTTACGTTCAGTATGACATGGATCTGCCCGTCCTGCAGGCTGGCCTTTTTATCGGCGGGAACATTCTGAGCCGTGTCAAGATAGCTTTTCAGCAGCATGATGGTGTCAAAAGGTTTGTCAAGCCCCTGTTTCTGAAGATCGGAATCGCTGGTGAAACTTTTCATCATTTCCACCATCTTGCCGATATCCGTTTTCAGCGCCAGGCTTCCGCTGCCGTCTTTGTTTATTTGCATTTCTTCCCGGGTGTCCATGCAGGAAGCGAGTGTGAGGGGCAGCAGGAGAATAAGCCATGTCCTGATTAGGCGCATAAGATCATTTATTTAGGGGGGCAAGGTAGAAATTAATTCCCATCCGGACTGGTAATGTACTGTGAAACTCTGCCCGGTAGCCATAACGCACACAGGGCTATAAGAGAAAAAGAGACCATTGCTGAATCTCTTTTCTCTTATAGCCCTGTGCGATAAAACGCTTTATTGCGGGTGCTGTTGCTTCCCGTTATGCCATCGGCGCCATATCGTAGGCCTTCCACTCTTCCTTGCTGGGACCATACACGCCCGGCACTTTCAAACCGGCAAAGCGCATCAGCACCGTCATCTGTCCGCGGTGATGTGCCTGGTGAGCGATCAGCGCCCAGAGCGTAAACCCGTTTTTCCAGGATTGGCCGTACATCGGCATTTCATCTTCCAGCATGCCGTCATGCCAGTTGAGGCTCACCGCTTCCGCTACCTCGTCGGCCCCTTCTTCATAAGCGGCCATTAATTCCTTCACCGTCGCGTATTGCGTCTGGTTGGGGTGGAGGGGCAGCCCTGCCTGGGCGGGCAGCTCGGACAGGGTTTCGGTGATATGGTTGGCCAGCCGTCCCAGGCTGCGCCCGCCGGGTACCGAATGTTCCAGGCTTTCATCTGTCAGGTAGCTGAATACCTTCAGGGTGGAGGCTTTTTCGTCGCGCCAGCGTTCGAGAAAATCATTGATTGTGCGTATCATAATGGTTGTTTTTGGATGGGGAGGTTTGTTTACCCTACAAAATAACAACCGGCGAGTGACAACCCTATGTCAGTATGTTGGCAGGAATGTAAAAAATAGTTTACTGGTGATGGTCCCGGAGGTCGATCACCAGCCGGGTCATGGTATCCCGGAGTGATTCGGGGGCTACAATCGATACAGCATTGGTAAACATGAGCAGCCAGCGGCCAAACAGCTCCAGTTGGGCCGTCACAAATTTCATTTCGACGAAGCCGTCCACCTCGTCCTGCGATACGTATCCGTAAAAGTATTTCTGTTCGCCGATATGCCGGGCCACGGTTTTACTGAACCGGATGGTTACTTCCAGCAATTCCGAACGGCAGGTTACCTGTTTTATATATTCCTGGATGGAGGGGTGTACGCTGGCGTCGTAGCGCTCTTCGCCAAGCGACATTTTCCGGATGCGTCCCAGCCGGAAATCACGATAGTCATTGCGCAACCGGCACCAGCCTATCACATGCCAGGCGGAGCCGTAATAGCAAAGCCCGATAGGCTCGATTTCACGCTGCATAACCTCTTCCTTGTACTGGGCGTAATATTCCATCGATACCACCCGGCGTTGGGCAATGGCGCGCTGAAGAGAGGAAAGATATTGCTGCGCCAGCTCTTCCGTCGGCACCCGAGACCGTACTACTTCAATATTGTCGCTTAAATTATCTACGTATTCCTTGTCGGACGAGCGCAATACCGCCTTGATTTTATAAAGAGCTGCGGCAAAATGCTGGCGGATGGAATTGTCGGTAAACTGTTCTGCCAGCTTGGAGCCGAGCAACAGGGCGCTGGCCTCTTCCTGCGTAAACATCACCGGCGGCAAACGATACCCTTCCATCACCGAATAACCGATACCGGCTTCGCCGATAATGGGGACACCGGAGCCTTCCAGCGCTTTGATGTCGCGGTAAACGGTGCGGGGACTAATCCCGAAGCGATCGGCAATTTCTTCTGCGGTCACTCTTTTCTTACTCTGCAAATGCGTAAGAATGGCATGTAAACGATCAATCCGATTCACAGTAACGTATTAGTAAAACAAGGTTTATTTGCTGTCATTACCTGCCGCTCTCAGCGATAGTTCCCCATCACGCCCTCCGGTTCCGTCCATGCTTCGCTTTCTTTCAGCAGGGTAATAAGTTCTTCCACTGCAATAGCGCTATCCACGTTTCTTTTTACCACTTCCTTGCCCTTGTACAGGGTAATCTTTCCCGGTCCGCTGCCCACATAACCAAAATCGGCATCGGCCATTTCTCCCGGCCCGTTTACAATGCAACCCATGATGGCAATCTTTACTCCTTTCAGGTGGTTGGTCACCGAACGTATCCGCGCAGTGGTTTCCTGCAGGTCAAACAGCGTACGGCCGCAACTGGGACAGGAGATGTATTCCGTCTTTGATATCCGCGTACGCGTTGCCTGTAAAATGGAGAACGACGTATTGTTGATGAACTGGTGATTGTTTTTATTTTCCAGGTACGTGCGCCCGCTCACTTTTATATTCAGTAGTTGTTTGGGGTCGTTCATCAGCCAGATACCGTCGCCCATACCATCGAGCAATAATGCGCCCGCTTCGGTGGAGAAATGGATAAGCTGTTCGTCGATACTGCTGTCATGGCTTTCTACTGCCAGCAACACCGGGCAGCCTGCCTGCCGGTTCATCAGTTCCATCATATACCTGCGCACGGATGGCATGGCATGCCGGTGCGAGGACCAGAGACATACTACCACGCCGGTTTCTTTCGCCAGCTTTTCTATCAACCCGTATGCTTCCGGGCCGTTGGTATCTATCGATATAAAATTAAGCAGGTCGGAATGTTCGGCCTGTTGCAGGTAAGCCTCACCCTGGAAAAGCGGGAAATATTTTTGTTTATCGGGGGCAGTGCGCCAGGTTTCCTCATCACAGATCACTTTCAGCGTGCCGGGCAGCGCAAACTCGATTATCTTTTTGCCCGTATAAATATAATCCGCCGCACCATCGCTGATCTTCCATTTATCGGTGTCCTCGTCATAGAAATAACCAATCGCTTCGAGGTCGCGGTGGGTAATCATCAGCGATTGCATATAGTCGGCGACTACCACCGGCACATGCTTCTTGCCTATATTGCTTACTTCGATGGTATCCCTTCTTTTATATTCAAACGGTGAATAAGGAATCTTTTCTATTGCCGGGATGGCACGTTCACTCCTGTCAACTGTCAATTGTGAACTGTCAACTTGCAGCTTGTAGCTTGCAGCTTGCGGCTCTCTTCCCTCATACCTCTTTACCAGGTCCCTGCACACCGGCACTTCAAATTCGGGGTCTTCCGTCAGCGACACACGAATGGTATCGCCGATGCCGTCTTCCAACAGGGTGCCGATGCCAATAGCTGATTTGATGCGCCCGTCTTCGCCGTCGCCGGCTTCCGTTACCCCCAGGTGCAGCGGGTAACAGGCGTTGAATTCCCGCATCATCGTTTGCACCAGCAGGCGGTAGGCCTGTACCATCACCTGCGGGTTGCTGCTTTTCATACTCAGGACGATGTTGTGATAACTTTCATCCCGCGCGATGCGCAGGAATTCCATCGCGCTTTCCACCATGCCGTTGGCCGTATCGCCATAGCGGCTCATGATACGGTCGCTCAGGGAGCCGTGGTTGGTGCCGATACGCATGGCGGTACCATATTCCCTGCAAATCTTTACCAACGGGGTAAAGCGTTCGCGGATGCGATCGATCTCTTCTGCGTATTCGGCGTCGGTGTATTCTATCTGTTCAAATTTTTTCTTGTCTACGTAGTTACCGGGGTTCACCCGTACTTTCTCTACTATCCGGGCCGCTATTTCCGCAGCGTTGGGGGTGAAATGAATGTCGGCCACCAGCGGGGTCGTGTACCCTCTCCTGCGCAGTTCGTTTTTTATATGCAGCAGGTTCTCCGCCTCTTTTTTGCTTGGGGCCGTGATGCGCACCAGTTCTGCCCCGGCTTCTATGCAACGGATGGACTGCTCCACGGTGGCGAGGGTGTCCATCGTGTCGGTGGTGGTCATGGTCTGGATGCGGATGGGGTGGCCGTTTCCGAGCAGCAGGTCGCCGACTTTTACCTCCAGCGTGGGGAGTCGTTTGTAGACCGTAAGCGAAGGACAATAGAGCTGTATGGGGCTACCTGTTTTCATGTATATGCAAAAGTAATGATTGCGGGCTGATACGGGAGTATTGTCTAAAGCCGGGGTTGATTTGCAGGATTTTACCGTTAAACACCGGTTGGTTGGGGTCTAAAAACACACCTCGCAATGGCATCTTTTCGCAATATCACCAATCCTTTTCCGGCTTGGTGGGGGAGGGGCTCCCTTTTTGCATCTTCTCCTGGATTTCTTTTTCTTTTTGTTCCAGCGCTTTTAAGAGCTGATCCACCTGCTGTTTATTCAGCTTGCTTTGAGGTTGCTGCTGTTGTTGCTGTTGCTGTTTTTGCTGCTGCTGCTGTTGTTTATCCTGTTTCTTGTTCTTCTGGTCTTTATTATCTTTTTTGTTGTCCTTGTTCTGTTGTTCCTGCTGCTTCTTTAATTCGATCATTGCCTTTTCGAGGTTCTCCCGCGCATCGTTGTCGTTGGCATCCAACTTCAGCGATTCTTTCCAGGCATTGATGCTTTCCTGCCATTTCTTGTCTTTGGCAAGCGCTACGCCTTTGTTGTAATAAGCCTTTTCGCGCACAGCTTTATCAGTGGAATTTTCAAGCGTGTTGTCGTATGATTGGGCAGCTTCATCGTTTTTATTGCTCCTGAACAAAGCATTGCCCATATTATAATGAGCGGTGGCGTCTTTAGGGCTTTCGCCCAGGGCCTTATTATATTCCTGTTTGGAACCATCATAATTCTTTTGCTTATACAACTGGTTGCCCTTTCGTATGTCTATATTGGTTTTTTGTGCAAAGGCGGCGGCACAAAAAAAGCAAAGGATGGATATGAAGAGGGTGTTTTTCAGGCGATGTTCATTTTACGTTCAGGAAGCAGGAACTCGGCCAGCAGCAACAATAAAGCAAAACCGAGAAACCATTGAAAATAATTCTTATAGTCGACAAACGATTTATCGTTGGTAGCTTTTTCCTGTATAGTGTCCAGTTGCGCCATGATCTTAGCCGCCGCTTCGTCTACATCGTCCAGGTGCACATAAATGCCGTTGGTAGCCTGCGACAATTGCTGTAGTTCGACCTCGTTCAGCTTGGTGATGATGGCATTGCCTTCCACATCTTTCTTCGTCTGGTTGGTAGCAGGGTCGATGATCGGAACGCCCTCGGGCGAGCCGATACCCACGGTATTGATCATCGCCCCTCCCTGCGCCAGTGACTTGGCTACCTTCAATGCCTCTGGATCATGGTCTTCACCGTCGGAAATGAGTACGATGGCCTTGAACTTGCGTTCCTTGCTGTTAAACCCGCTGCTGGCCATTTTGAGCGCCTCGCCGATGACGGTGCCCTGCGTGGGCACGGCATCCGGGCCGGCTGTTTGTACATACATTTTTGCGGCGGCATGGTCATTGGTCAGCGGCATCTGCATATAGGCGCGGCCGGCAAAAAGCACCAGGCCGATACGATCATTGTCCATTTTATCCAGCAGCCGGGTGACCAGTTGCTTGGCCCTTTCCAGCCTGGATGGTTTTATATCTTCTGCCAACATGCTATTGCTCACATCCAGCACCATCATTACATCTACCCCTTTGCGGCTCACCGTTTCGGCAGCGCCCTGGCTTTGCAGGTTGGCGGCAGCCACGATGGTGGCGCCCAGCGCCACCAGCACGAAAATAAACTTCAGCGCAAACCGGAAAGGAGAATAGCTTTTTGTCAGCTCTTTTACCAAGGCAGGTTCGCCAATCTTCTGCTGTGTTTTCCGCTTCCAGCGCAACACTTCGAGGTATAATAATACCCCTACCAGCAGCAGGGCCAGTCCGGGAAGAAATTCTATATGTTCAAATCGGAAATTCACGGTTGTTTTGCGGGGATAACAGGCGCCCCGTACGCGTGCAAATTAGAACATGAATTTAGAAAGAATTGTGCCAAAACGGGAATTTAGCAACTCTTTACCGGTTTTACCCCTATTTCCTTCCTTCAAAAAACCCGAGCCGCTTCAGGATGGTTTTTAGCAGCGCCAGCCGGGCGGTTCGCATATCGAAATGCGGGTTGGCGGATTCCAGTTGCAGCACGAAGAAATACGGGTGATTGTTTTCTTCCACCCATCCTACGATCCATCCGAGGTTATGCCCGTTCTCCAAATTGCCCCAACCGGTTTTATAACTGAGCTTATAATTGGAATTGCTTTCCCAGAGCATCATGCGTCGTACAATCTGCTGGCTGCGTTTCTGGAAAGGCAACTGGTCGAAATACAGCTTTTTTACCAGCCCCAGCTCTTCATCGGCGGTTATCTTCATGGAATTGTCCAGCCAGAACGTATCGAGGTTGTTCTTTATCACAAAACGCCCCTTTTTGCTGGCATAGCCCAGCGTGTCCAGCCAGTATTGCATGGTGTCTTTACCTATGCGGCGCGCCAGTTGCCGATAAAACGGCGGGCAGGAAAGCCGGAACGCCGTGTACATGCTCATATCCGTATTGCATTCGTCGCGCCCGCGCAAGGTACTGTCATATTTGAAGACCGTGCTGTCGTCTTTCACGCGGCCGGTTTCAATACCCACCAGCGAATTGACTATTTTAAAGGTAGAAGCAGGTGTGTAGACGCTGTCGCGGAACCGCGCCAGGTTATAAATGGTAAAATTTCCCTGCCCGTTGTCAAACATACCAAAACAGCCGCTTACACCCGCACTGTCAAAATAAGTTTTCAGGCTGTCGTCCTCCTTTACGTTGTTGGGCGAACAGGAGACAAAATAAAAGCTGATGGCAATGAGATACAGGAGCGGGCGTTGCATGCAGGAAAATTTTCGCAAAGGTAAGGGTTTGTAGAGTTGTTGACGGCCGGAATGCCTGGTCGTAAAACACCCCGGCCACGGGAGAAATTATAGTATGGGATTGTAAATATTTTTTAATTATATAGCATATTAATAATAGGTTTGCGGCCTATGCACTTTTAGTCCCCGAAAAACAGGCTCATGAAGAAAAGTATTTTTATCCAGCGGCTGTTTGATGCAGCCATTGGAAACCGGAAGCTCCCCATACCCAAATCAGGCGCTATCGCCTCGAAATTGTTTTTCAGGATAAAAGACAGGATAAAAAACCATATCATCGATTATCCCATCGGGGAAAATAAATTAAGCCTGCCGGTATACCATGGTTTGCCCTGGTACTTCAAAGCCAGTCCGCTGTATTCGAAAAACCTGCCGAGAATTGCCGGTTACCTCGAAAATAAATACACTGATTTTACAGTCATCGATATCGGCGCCAATATCGGCGACTCCGCATACCTGCTGCGCGAGCGACTGGCAAACACCGATATTTTATGCGTGGAGGGCAATCCCGAATACCTGCCCCTGCTGGAAATAAACGTAGGTAAAATAAAACGGGCTACGATAGCGAAGAAATTTGTCGGCAAAGAGAATACCGTGGTCAAAGGCATCCTTGTATCCGATGGCGGCGGCACTACCTTTACCAAAGAAACCGGCGAGGGGGATACACTGGCCTTCGACTCGCTTAACAATATCGTGAATGAATCGGGCATCAACCGCAATATCCGGATGGTAAAAATCGATACCGACGGCTACGACTGCGAGATCATAAAAGACAATTTGGCTTTTCTCAACTCCTGTAAGCCCGTCCTGTTTTTTGAATACGCGCCTGCCTGGTTTCCCAAAGGCACCGAACAACATGCTGATTTTTTCGAGACCCTTTCCGCCAACCGGTACAACCATTTTATTTTTTACGATGGCAACGGCAATTATCTTTCCTGCTGCGACCGGACCGATCTCGATTATGCTTCCAAACAGGTACACTTTTACCTCACTTATAAAGGCTTCGGTGATATTGCCGCCTGGCACGATGACGATGTGGATTTGTATAATTATTCACTGGACATGGAAAAGAAATTCTATCTGAAGAAA
>DASYCT010000573.1:0-6868 GCA_036500065.1 Chitinophagaceae bacterium
AGGCAATTTCACCGTATCGCCCGGCTGGAAGCCCCGCGGCATGGCTGGCAGGATACCGATGCGGATGTAACGCATACCATCGCGGGTGCCACTGCCCGTTATTTCCGGTTTGTTTATGATAAAACCGGTTCCGAACCCGGCGCGGAAGATTTGGACGCCGCCAAATGGAAACCCAGCCTGAAACTGGCTGGCATCGAATTGTTGTCTGCTCCCCGCATTTACCAGTATGAAGGCAAGACCGGTGAAGTATGGCGTATCAGTAAACGCAGCAACGCTGCGCAACTACCGGATTCACTCTGTGTGCCGCGTGCGCAGATCATCAATATCAGTTCTTTTCTTCATCCCGATGGCCGTCTTGTATGGAAACTGCCTCCCGGCCGCTGGACCATCCTGCGCATGGGGCATACTTCCACCGGTCATACCAATGCTACGGGTGGTGGCGGCAAGGGACTGGAATGCGACAAGTTCAATCCCGTGGCCATACGGCTACAGTTCAACAGCTGGTTTGGAGAGGTGCTGCGCCGGGCCGGCGATTCGCTGGCGGCTGTGATAAGGCTATTGCACGTGGACAGTTGGGAATGCGGCAGCCAGAACTGGTCGCCTGTATTCCGCGCCGCTTTTCAAAAGAAAAGGGGATACGATTTGCTGCCCTGGCTGCCTGTCATGGCCGGCATACCGGTGCAAAGCGCCGATGCGTCGGAACGGGTATTGTATGATATACGAAATACGATTGCCGAACTGGTCAACGATTCCTTTTATGTTACGCTTGCGGGGCTGGCCCACCGGAACGGGTGTCTGTTTACTGCTGAAAGCGTGGCGCCGACGATGACCAGTGACGGTATGCTGCATTATAAAACGGTGGATATACCGATGGGCGAGTTCTGGCTTCACAGTCCAACGCACGATAAACCCAACGATATGCTCGATGCTATTTCGGGCGCGCATGTGTATGGAAAAAACATCGTGCAGGCGGAAGCATTCACCACACTGCGCATGAACTGGGATGAAAACCCGGCCATGCTGAAACCCCTGCAGGACTTTAATTATGCCCTCGGCATCAACCGGTTGGTATACCATGTGTTTGTACACAATCCCTGGACGGACCGAAAACCCGGCATGACCCTCGACGGTATCGGCCTGTATTTCCAGCGTGACCAGACCTGGTGGAAACCCGGGAAAGCATGGGTAAGCTATGCCCAGCGCTGCCAGTATCTTTTGCAGGCAGGGCATCCGGTGACCGATATGGCCGTTTTTACCGGGGAGGATATCCCGCGCCGCGCTGTGTTGCCGGAGCGCCTGGTCGATGTGCTGCCGGGTCTTGCGGGAAAAAAATGGGTGGAAGAGGAAAAACAACGCCGTTTAAATACAGGTGAGCCATTGCGGGAGCTGCCCACCGGTGTTTTTCATTCGGCCAATATGGCCATTCTGGCCGAACATCCCGATCCTTTTCACGGGTATAAGTATGATTCATTCAATCCTGATGCCCTGCTGCAACGGGCTACGGTGAAAAACGGGCGGGTGCTGATGCCCGGCGGCGCCAGTTATTCTGTGCTGGTGATACCTGGCACAGCGTCCATGCAGCCCAATGCACAGCGCATGAGCGCTGCCGTGGCGGGACGCCTGCTGGAACTTGTAAAGCAGGGAGCTACCGTATTGCTGGACGATACCATGACCGCCACGCCCGGCCTGTTCCAGGAGGCGAAGAACGATAGCAGGCTGCGGGAGCTGTATGCACAACTGGCAGGGGCTTCGTTTAAGACGGTACAGGATAAAAGCGGGGAAAGTTTCCTGCTGGCCTCCATTGGAAAAGGAAAGCTGATCAAAGGGCCTTTCCGCCCGGCTTCCTTTGAGGGTATCGGCCTGTCGCCCGATTTTATTGCGAGGGATGCAAACGGCCTTCCTGCGGAAGGAATAAGTTTTGCGCACCGTCGTGCGATGGGACTGGATATTTATTTTATCTCCAACCAGCTCAATAGCCCGCAAACGCTTTCTTTATCACTTCGCGTAGCCAACCGGGCGCCTGAACTATGGGACGCCGTGACAGGCGAGGTAACGGAAGCGGGTACCTGGCAAATGCAAAATGGTCGTACGCTGCTATCGGTCCGGCTTCCTGCCGGGGGTAGCCTGTTTGTCGTATTGCGCAAACCTGCTTCCGTGCAGAAAATGGACAAAGGCGCCAACTGGTATGAACCTGCCATCACACAAATCCTCTCCGCTCCCTGGACGGTTCGTTTTGATACCGCTTATCGCGGCCCTTCACAGCCGGTTGTTTTTGATTCGCTGAGCGACTGGAGCCTGAACCCTGATAGTTCCATACAGTATTATTCGGGTACTGCGGCCTATACACAATCCTTTATATGGAATGGAACCGCCCGCCGCTCATGGCTTGATTTGGGAAGGGTAGGCGTTATCGCGCAGGTATGGGTAAACGATATGGATTGCGGTATTGCCTGGACTTCCCCCTGGCGGGTGGAGATAACCAAAGCGTTGCAGCCGGGCAATAACCGTGTAACCATCAAAGTGACTAATACCTGGGCGAACCGCCTGCAGGGCGACCATCGATTGCCGGAGGCACAACGGCTTACCTGGACGAATGCCCCTTATCGCCTGGAAAACAAGGCGCTCCCGCCATCGGGCCTGCCCGGACCCGTGACCATACAGCAATAAATAGCCCTGATTTGGCTGTTTTTTCGCAAGTCAACGATAAAAGCTATCGTAAATATCCCATTGTGAATAGCGATATCTACGAGAACCAGGCAGTTATAGGAAAAGTCCCATGTGGCATCGAAAAATAACTTGTATAAGTACTAGCACTTACGGATTTTAGTAATTACATTTATGTTAGTTTTTACTAATGTGAGTAGTCGCTGATTGCTCTTTAGCTTGAAAACGAGTAATTTTATTAGTGATCCAATCCTTTGAAAACTCTATAATCCAATGATATGAAATATCTCTATGATCGTCCTAAGCCCAGCTACCTTCACAATTCACGGAGTATTCTTTTCCTGTTACTATTCCTTTCCACAGCTATACACGCGCAAACGTATTATGTCAAGCCCGGCGCTTCGGGAACAGGCGCTTCCTGGGGTACTGCGGGTGATTTGGAAACAATGATCAACGGTGCCGCTGCCGGCAGCCAGGTATGGGTAGCCGCAGGCACTTATATCCCCAATGCTTATCCCACGGGCAGCACCGGTGGCGCGAGTAACCGGGATTTTGCCTTTACACTCAAAACCGGGGTAGCCATTTACGGTGGCTTTGCCGGTACGGAAACACTGCTGACCCAGCGTAATTATACCACTCATGTCACCATTCTTTCCGGCGATGTGGGCACCGTGGGAACTTATACGGACGATTGCTATCATGTTGTCATTGCAGGTAATACGACCAGCACGGCCATCCTCGATGGATTTACCATTGAATATGGTTATGCCAACGGAGGCGCGGGCCAGCTCAATTATAGTGCGGTTCAGTTCACCCGTAATTTTGGCGGCGGTATCTATACCCTGGCGTCCTATCCCACTATTAATAATTGTACCTTTTTTACGAATACAGCGGTGGATGGTGGTGGGGTATATAATACCAGTACTGCTACTGCGCCTGTTTTCACCGGTTGTACTTTTACCAGTAATAAAGCCACTTCCGCCACACTGGGTGATGGCGGCGGCGCCGCGTACGACTATAACGGAAGCACGTCCAGCTTTGTCACCTGTACGTTTACCAGTAATACCTCTGCAGCAGACGGTGGTGCATTTATCGCCGTCAACGGGGGAACCGTTTCGATGACGGGTTGCTCACTGACTTCCAATACGGCCACCGGCAGCGGTGGGGCGATCTATACCTCCGCGGGCACTACCTCGTCTGTTACCAACTGTACCTTCACCAGTAACAAGGCCAATAGCACCACGGTTGGGGGCGGCGCTGTATATAATAATTCGACCAACGGTTTTTCTGCGGTAGGCTGCTCGTTCACCAGCAATACAGCCACTTTTTACGGTGGCGGTATCTACAACCAGAGCGGGTCCAGCCAGTCTTCCATGACCAATTGCACATTCACCACCAACAAGGCGCAATATGGTGGTGGCATGGCGGCCGTGGGTGGGTCCAATCAAAACCTGACCAATTGTACTTTTGCCTCTAATATAGGATTAACGGCAGGCGGTGGCTTTTATATCAACAGCGGTTCCTATACTATTTCGCTTTGCACGTTTAATAATAATGTAGCCAATGCCATTACCGGTATGGGTGGCGCGGGCATGTGTATGGACAATAACTCGGCAGGCAATGTGCTTCGCTGCCTGATCAAAGGAAATGTGGCTACCGGCGACGGGGGCGGTCAATATGATAATTCTTCCAACGTGATCGACAGTAACTGTGTGTTCCAGGCCAACGTGGCCAGTAACGGCAGCGGCGGCGGTCTTTATATCAATAATAATAATCCCCAGGCGCTCAACTGTGTCTTTGTCGACAACAGCGCCAGCGCCAATGGCGGCGGGATATATCTTACCAACAGCAACGGCTTGCTGATCAACAGTACCCTCTATAATAACAGCGCCGCCAGCGGCGCAGGCGTGTACCTCAATTCAGGTAATTTTAAATTATACAATGATATTGCCTGGAACAACACGCCGGACGGTGTTATTAATACTGGTACGGGCACGGTCAACTATAGCGATATCCAGGGCACGGTTACATTCCCCGGCACGCTTAATATAAGAGTCAACCCGAATTTTTATAACGCGGGTTCCTATACAGGACCGGACGGCAAATGGCGTACCGGCGATGATGGACTCGAATTGAAATATGGTCTTTCGCCGGCCGCGGATGTGGGCACGAATGTCGCCGGCAGGTACACCCATTATGATATTACAGATACCGTCCGCCCGATTGGTGCGGGAGTGGATATGGGCGCGTATGAATCCAGTGCGCTTTTACTGCCCGGGCAACTGTACAGTCTCACTGCTACGGCCAATGGCAGCGGCGCCAATACCATCCGTTGGGTGGTGGATGCCGCGGCTCAGCCTTTATTGTATACCGTACAGAAATCAACCGATGGACAGGACTTTGCGACACTCGGAACGATAACTGCGTCCGATCTGCAAACGACCTATGTCTTTACCGATGCACAGGCCGGTAGCGGCGTGGTATACTACCGGTTGCAGCTGACCGGTACCGATAACAGTATAAAGTACAGCCCCGATGTAGTAGTGCGGAGTAACGGTTCTATCGGTCGCCTTGCCCTTCAGCCATCCGTGACAGGGGGCGAATCGACCAACCTGCTTATAGCAGGCGTTTCAACGCGGATTAAAATATCGCTTGTTCTTACCGATGCGCTGGGCCGGCTGCAAATGGAAAAAACGACCTGGGCGGAACAGGGAGACAATACGGTGCTACTGAACATAGCCGGGTTGTCGCGGGGTATATATTATATCCAGGTTAACGGCGAAAACGGCTTTTATAAGGTAATACCTTTGGAAAAATTATAATAATCAACCTAACCCAAATCCAATATAATCCTAAAAAACACGTATGAAAAAACTGCTACTAACAATGTTTGTTGCCGCGGCCATGCTCCCGATGGCGCAGGCGCAGCAGCACAAGATGGGGATGCATACCGTCGGTTATAAAAACATACTCCCGGAAATGGACAGTATTTTTGAGACCTATGCCGTTCTTCCCTCGGAAATTGAAAATTCACAACCGGCCATCGTGAAAGATTTTTTACGCAGGTGCAAGGACCCGGCTTCGATAAGATGGTACAAAATGCCCAAGGGTGGGTATTCCGCCAAGTACACCTGCGGCGATGCCTGGTACCGTATTAATTATGACTCCAAAGGCGAATGGGTGTCCGGTGTTCGTATTTACCACACGCCCCGCCTGCCCGGCGCCGTCAAGGACAAAGTAGAATATGCCTATTCGGGATACAATATCATCCGGGTGGAAGAAATCAGCTATGTGAAGAATATCGACATTGCGTATGTGATACACATGCAGGACAAGGACGGGGATAAAGTCATCTGTTTTTGTAACGGGCGGATGGATACGCTCGACGATACCGCCAGTAAGTAACACCGTTTATATTTCAAGGAGAGCAGTAACCTTTGCAAGGTTGCTGCTTTTTTTTGCCGCGCCCGCAGGTAAAAATGCTCATGATTTTTTTCTCATCCCCTTTTAACAGAAACTTAACCCGTAATAAATACCATAAACTGTAACAAAGCAAACGCAGTTGCGTCCCATTCGGAAGCAACTGTTATTCGTACACTTATGCGGCCGGAAATTTTACGGCTGCAATAATATTATCGAGAGGGGGGCGTCCGTACCAATTTTAAAACAGGCGAAAAAGCAATTGCTATTTTCAGCGGACTTATCACCTCAAAATAAAATAACCATGAAAAGTATTAGTCTAACCTTATCCGCTGCCCTGGCAGTGGTGATGACCGCCTGTGCGCAAAATAACGGGCATATACAATCACTGGGACATATTGCTTCCTACCGTACCCCGGGTAAGGTGCTGCGCGTGGATTCTTCTTCCTCGATCCTGAAACCGGAGTATATTAACAATATCGATGTATCGGCCGTAAGGGATTTTATGAAGCGGTTTAAAGACCCCGCCGGTGCACGCTGGTATAAAATGCCGGACGGTGACCTGCTGGTAAAGTTTGAAGTGCCCGATATTGCCTACCGGGTGGCCTATACCGGTCGTGGCAGTTGGATCTATACCATCCAGACCTATTATGAAAAGAAAATGCCCCGGGACATAAGAGGGATTGTAAAAAGTGTTTATTACGATTATTCCATTACGCAGGTGGAGGAAATCGAGCATACCGATGCGACCGGTACGGTCTATCTCGTTCACTTAAAAGACGAC
>DASYCT010000574.1:0-14679 GCA_036500065.1 Chitinophagaceae bacterium
AAGGCCGGTACGAATCGGCTTCCCTGGCCCATGAAGGGTTTATTCATTGCTCGGCCGATGATGTCCAGGTGAAAGGCGTGCTGCAACGCTATTTTGCCGGGAAGAAGGACCTCGTAAAACTCGTCATCGACACCGATAAACTGACGAGTCGCTTTATTTACGAATGGTCGCCTTCCACGTCAGACACCTTCCCGCACGTGTACGGTCCCATTAATCTCGATGCGGTCACCAGTGTGATACCCATCTAATCATGCACAACCATATCATCAACGCGTCTATCCAGCTTCTTCCTATTGTACAGGATAAACATCCTTACGAGTGGGTCGACGAAGCCATTGCCATTATCCAGCAATCGGGTATTAAGCATGACGTAGGTCCTTTTGCCACTGTGCTGGAAGGAACCTATACCGAGGTCATGAAAGTGATCAATGACGTGAACGAATACCTTTACGCCAAAGGCTGCGCGGAATGGATCACCAGCCTGCAGATACAAATACGGAGCGCCGGCGATATAACCGGGGAAGAGAAGACTGCGAAGTTTAAATAATCAGGGAAGGTATTGCTGTTTTATGCGCACCACTTCCCCGTTGCTGTCGAAGGTGAGAATGGCTATCCATTCATTTTTAACGGCCATCTGTACATATTCAACAGCAGTCGGGACGGTACCATTCGCCACCGTGTTTTCCAATGCTACCAACTCAAAATGGCTGCTCAGTTTCAGCGTTCTTATTTTCGGATTATCATTCACGACATAGTAATCATCCTGTACTGCATCTGCTTCTCCTTTTTTCTTAGCGGCCGCGATAGCCGAATCACCCATGAGGAACTGGATATAGTCGGCGTCGATATAAGTGTCGCCTTCTTTTTCGTACACTTTTTTGATATAGCAGTATTGACCGGCCTCCGGCTTCTCCTGTGGTCCTATGGGCACCAGCTTCACAGTAGACATGTCAGAAGCCGTATCTGTATCCCAGGAAGTATCATCACCGGCTGTCTTGTGCTTATGTTTATCTTTCCCATCCAGGTTGCAACTTGACAGCACCAGCAGCAGGAGCGCTAAATATATTCGTGCATACATTTTTTAAGGAGTAGGTTTTTTAAATGCGGAGAATGGTAAATCAAACACTTCGAAATGCTGGTCATCCGGCCAGTAAAAATGCCACCATTCCGTTTCGAGCGGTTTAAATCCATATTTGCCCATGATGTCCTTGAGGAACTTACGGTTTTCGAGGATGGTAAACGGAAGTTGCATAAACGACTGGTGGGCGGTGTCCGTGAAATTGTCGAAACCGGTAGGCATTTCCATTTCCTTTTTTGAAGGCAGGTAGATGATGGTGACGTCTACTGCCGTACCCCTGTTGTGGCCGCTTCCTTTTTTGGGGTCGGCCACGTATTTTTCGTTCATGATCAACTCCCAGAACGTTTCGGTTACGGAATAGGGGCGGTAGGCGTCAAATACCTTCAGTCCCATACCCTTTGTATTAAGCTCTTTTTGCACCCCGGCCAGCGCTTTTGCCACGGGCAGGCGCAGATAGGTGGTGGTGACCCGCCCGGAGTACATGGGCCGCTGCATAAAATTTTTGTTGCCGGCATAGCGCAGATCGAGCACGATATTGGGGATAAACGCTTTCAGGTCCATCATTTGCTTGTTACTATCCGCAGCAACGGTATTTTGATAAATCTTGACATCGCTCAACACAGGCACCCCGTATTTGCTCAGTGGTAAAGGGGGATTTTGGGCAAAAGCGAGGGTGTAGATAAAAACAGTTTGGACGGTTAACAAAAAATGCCGTTGTTTGAGTAAATTCATTCCCTAAAAGTTTGATTTTTCGAATATACAGAATCTCTTTTACCCGATATATGACGCCAGAAACCCGGAACTTGAATAATTTTCCCGTGCTGCCTTTTTTGTTCATCGTGCTTATTTGTTATGGGATGACAGCCTGTAATGACACGGGTAACCGCGGGCAGAAGCCACCGGACAGCGTTGTCGTGAAAAAACCGGAGCAGGCAGACGCCAAAGCGAGTGAACTGCTGCAAAAGTTCCTGCAATATACGGATGAAAACAAAGGTAAATTAAATGATTCTGTGCAGTTGAACCAGTGGGAAATGTTGAAAAAAATCTACACGGAGAACCAGTATCAACCACTGTGGAGCGACAAAGAAAAATGGAACTCCGTGGCCGATTCGCTGTACAGCTTTATCGATTCGTCCAAACTGTACGGGTTGTTTCCCTCCGATTATTATGTTTCTTCGCTGGCCAATATTTTCAATGGGCTGGTAGCCGATACCATCCACCGCCGCAATGCCGCTCTCTGGGCACGGGCAGACCTGATTCTTACAAACGACTATCTTGCCATCGCCCGCGACCTGAAGCTCGGCCGGTTGCCCAAAGACAGCATCACCCTGCGCGTCGATTCATTGATCACCGACTCAGTATTCCTGCAGAATTTTCACCAGGCCATCCTTGAAAAGGATGTCCGGGGCAACCTGGAAGCCATGGAACCCAAACTGGAAGGGTATAAAAGACTGAAGGCAGCCATTCCCTCATACATTGATTCTGTTAAGTTTACAGCAACTACCTATATAATTTATCCCAATAAGGATTCGGCTGCACTGGCCAACCAAACGGAAAAAAGACTGGCGGAACTGGGGTTTACTGTCGTGCCGGGAGATACGGCGACGGTGAAAGCCGCATTGCGCAAATACCAGAAGCAAAAGGATTTCACGGTGACAGGAAGGGTAAATGAAAAAACAGTGCGCTCCCTGAATATAAACGAATGGGATAAATTCAAGCGCATTGCCATCACACTCGACCGCTACAAAATGTTGCCGGACACCCTGCCGACAAGGTATATATGGGTAAACCTTCCTTCTTACTACATGCAGCTCTGGGACACCGATACCTTGTTCATGCAGTCGAAAATCGTCGTAGGCAAACCCGACACGCGCACGCCGGTGCTGACCAGCAAGCTGACCGATATGATCACCTACCCGCAATGGACCATCCCTGAAAGCATCGTGGCAAAGGAAGTATTGCCCGGGCTGAAGAAGGATACGAATTACCTGGCTAAAAAAGGGTATTCACTGATTGACGACGACGGCGACGAAGTGAACCCGCATACGGTCAACTGGTTCAGGTATAAAAAGGGTATCCCCTATAAGGTGGTGCAGGGCAGCGGCGACGATAACGCGCTGGGCATACTCAAATTTAATTTCAGCAATAAGTACAGCGTGTACTTGCACGACACCAACCAGCGTTATTACTTCAAGAACACCGTTCGCGCTTTGAGCCATGGTTGTGTGCGGGTACAGGAATGGGATAAACTGGCACACTATATCATCCGTAATGACAGCCTGAACGCCACCAACCCCGCTTATGCCTTCAAGGCGGACAGCCTGAAGGCCTGGCTGGTGCGTAAGGAAAAGCATGTAATCCCTATTCGGAGCCGTATCCCGTTGTTTATCAGGTACTATACGGTAGAGGGAAAAGATGGGAAAATCAAATTTTATGATGATATTTACGGTGAGGACAGGATACTGAGCGAACGGTATTTTGCCAACAAACCAATAGACTAAATGAAAACCAGTTTTTGCTGCCTGTTGATTGCCTTACTGGCAACGTGCCCTGCTGTACATGCCGGGACACCGCCTACCGACAGCACCAATCGGAAAAGCGCTTCCACTTCAACTATTCAATACGGCATCGCCAGCTATTATTCCAACAAATTCCAGGGTAAACCAACGGCCAGTGGCGAACTGTTTGACCAACAGAAAATGACCTGTGCCCATAATGCGCTGCCCATGGGTACCTGGCTACGCGTCACCAACCTGCGCAATAACCGATCGGTGGTCGTGCGGGTGAACGACCGGCTTAATTACCGCAACCACCGGCTGGTGGATCTGACCCGCAGCGCCGCTGCCCACCTCGGCTATGTGAAAAGAGGATTAGCCCGTGTAAAGGTGACCGTGCTCGGGAAAAAACGCCCTTTGGCCGACTAAGCCACTGCCCATAATTATTTCACATTTTCAGGCTCAGCCGTTATTTTTGTTGATTCCTCAAAATTAACGTGCTATGAAGAAGTTGTTGTTTGCCTGGTTGGCGTTGTGTGGCTGCCTGCATGTCGCCTCCGGCCAGGATAACTATATCAAGCCACCCGCCCTGGGCGTGCACTTCTTCTTCAACGATTTCAACGGGGCGGCGTATGCAAAAATGCACAGTCTCGGCAATGCCCTTCGCAATCACCAGCTAAGTGACTTTAAAGACATGGCTCCGGGCCTGGCGCTCAATTACCTGAACGGAATATCCAATCATTTTGATTTGTCGGTCAATATTGCGGGCTCCTTTCTCGATTATCCCATTCCCAATCATCCGGCCTTCAACAATGATAATTTCCTGACGGAAGCGGATGTATCACTCAATGCGAAAATGTTTTCCGACCGGTATTTCTTCACGCCCTACCTAACGGCCGGCCTGGGCATTTCCCAATACCAGGGGTATTTTGCTACCTACATACCATTGGGCGGCGGGCTGCAGCTCAACCTGTTTGACGATGCTTATTTACTGATCAATACCCAGTTCCGTGTTGCTGTTTCCGAAAATGCCAATTACCATTTCTACCACAGCATCGGCTTTGCAGGAACCATTGGCAAGCGCAAGGAGCCGGTTAAAATTGTCCCGCCCCCCATGCCGCCCATCGTGCAGGCGCCCCGGGACAGGGACGGCGATGGCATCATCGATAGCGAGGACTCCTGCCCGGACATTGCGGGGCTGGTGAAATTCAACGGCTGCCCCGACAGCGACAATGACGGTATCCCGGACAAGGACGATAAATGCCCCACCGTGCCGGGCTTTGCCCGTTATGGCGGTTGCCCCATTCCCGACAGGGATCACGATGGCATCAATGATGAAGAAGATAAATGTCCCGATGTGGCCGGCCTGGCCCGCTATGAAGGCTGCCCTATCCCGGACCGCGATAAAGACGGTGTGAACGATGAAGTAGATAAATGCCCGGATGTGCCGGGTGATCCTTCCAATGCCGGCTGCCCGCTTATCAGCAAAGAAATAAAGGAGAAGGTTGCTTATGCCGCCAAAAACATATTTTTCAATACGGGCAAATACATGCTGCTTGCCAAATCATTCCAGGCCCTTGATGAAGTGGCTGCATTACTCAATGCCGATAAAGACCTGAAGCTGTATATCGACGGTTATACCGACAATGCCGGTACGGCAGAAAAAAACTGGCTGCTGAGCCAGTTGCGGGCGGATGCCGTAAAAAAATACCTGTGCAGCAAAGGCGTAGATGCGGCAAGGCTGACGGCGGCAGGTCATGGCCAGGATGTGCCTGTAGCGGATAACAAAACCGCTGCCGGCCGCGCCCAAAACAGGCGGGTAGAACTACAAGTCAAATACTCAACAACCAACCAGTTATGAAAATATTCCTTACCCTTCTGCTTTGCATGGCAGGGGCTGTGGCTTCCCTCGCGCAGGTGGCTTCGCCCGAACAGTTTCTCGGTTATAAATTGGGCAGCAGGTTCACCCCACATTATAAAATCGTGAATTATGTGTACCAGATGGCGCAACAGGCTCCCGACCGTGTAAAAGTGGAGCAGTACGGCCAAACCAGCGAAGGCCGCCCGCTGCTGCTGGTCTATGTGGCTTCAAAGGAAAACTTCCCCCGGCTGGAAAGCATCCGCAGTAATAACCTCCGTCTTACGGGTATGTTGAAAGATAAGGTGGCTGCTACGGAAGAAACGCCCGCCATCGTATGGCTGAGCTATAACGTGCATGGCAACGAACCCTCTTCCTCCGAAGCGGCCATGCTCACCCTGTATGAACTGGTGAATCCTTCCAATGCAAAAACAAATGAATGGCTCAAAAATACGGTGATCATCATCGACCCCTGTATCAACCCCGACGGGCGGGAACGTTATGTCAACTGGGTGACGCAGATGGAGGGAAGATACCCCGATGTAAATCCTGTTGCCCGCGAGCACAACGAACCCTGGCCGGGCGGAAGGACCAACCATTATAATTTTGATATGAACCGCGACTGGGCCTGGCAAACCCAACTGGAAACGCAGCAGCGCATGGCAAAATACAACCAGTGGCTGCCGCAGGTGCATGTGGATTTTCACGAACAGGGGTATAATGAGCCTTATTATTTTGCGCCGGCAGCTGAGCCTTTTCATGACGTGATAACGCCCTGGCAACGGGAGTTCCAGGTTACCATCGGGAAGAACAATGCCCGTTACTTCGACCAGAACGGCTGGCTGTATTTCACCAAGGAGCGCTTTGATCTTTTTTATCCGAGCTACGGGGACACCTACCCGTTGTACAACGGCGCCATCGGCATGACCTACGAGCAGGGCGGCCATAGCCGGGGCGGGCTGGCGGTGATGACAGAGGACGGCGATACGCTGACCCTGTATGACCGGCTCACCCATCATTACACCACTGGTATGAGCACCATTGAAATCGCTTCACAGAATGCGGCGAAACTGGTAAAGGAATTTCATACGTATTATATCAACGCCGTGCAGAACCCGGTGGGAGAGTTTAAAAACTATGTGTTTAAAGACGACGGTACGGATAAACTGCAACGCCTGGTACGGTTGCTTAACCGCAATGGCATCGAATGGGCGCACGGCACGGAACAATCGCTTACAGGATTCAATTATTTTACCGGCAAAACAGAAGCTGTAAAGGCATTGACCAATGACCTGGTTGTAAGCGCCAGCCAGCCGAAATCCAACCTTTTGCGTGTACTGTTTGAACGCGTATCGCGCTTGTCGGATTCGGCGACCTACGATATTACGGCATGGTCGGTTCCCTTTGCGTATGGAATCACTACCTATGGTATCAAAGGACCGGCGGGAGAGACGGTTAAAAATTACATGGGGTATTTGGTTATACCCAAGCCGGTGGAAAACCCCTATGCATGGGTGGTGAAATGGAATGGGCTCAACAGCGCACGTTTTCTTGCCAACCTGTTGCGCAAGGGCGTGAAAGTGCGGTTTGCCGAACAGCCGTTCCGGGTGGGCAAAGATGATTTTGATAAGGGTTCGTTGATTGTCACACGCGCCGCCAATGCCGCGGAGGGGAAAAACCTTGAAACACTGGTGACGCAGGCAGGCGATAGCAGTATGACAGAGGTAACGGCCATTCCTTCGGGGTTTGTAGACAAGGGCTTCGACCTCGGGTCCGATAAAGTGCGTTTTATTCATCCCCCCAAAGTGGCCCTGCTGGCCGGCAATGACGTATCCGCCAGCGCGATGGGGGAGATATGGCATTTCTTTGATCAGCAGCTGGAATATCCCGTTACGCTGGTTAATACGGACGATATAGGCAGGATGAACCCGGCGGATTTCAACGTGCTGATCGTTCCCGATGGCTTCTATAGCCTGTTTTCAACAAAAGAGAGCAACGAACTGTTAAAGGACTGGGTGCGCAGGGGTGGTAAGCTGATTGCACTCGAAGGGGCGGTCGTGCAAATGAGCCGAAGCGACTGGGGTTTTAAGTTAAAAGGGACCGGCGACGATAAAAAAGAAGAGCCCAAAAAAGACGATTACAACCTGTTGCGCAAATACGAAAACCGTGAGCGGGATTACCTGGTGAACAGCATACCGGGTTCCATCTTCAAGGTGGAACTGGACAATTCCCACCCGCTGGCATTCGGGTATGGCGACAGTTATTATACGCTTAAGCAGGACGATAATATTTATGAATTCCTGAAAGACGGCTGGAATGTGGGAGTGATAAAAAAGGACAATTATATCAGCGGGTTTGCGGGTAGCAAGGTGCGGGAGAAGTTAAAAGACGGCACGTTGTTCGGGGCGATGGACATGGGGCGTGGCAGCGTGGTGTTCCTGGCCGACAACCCGCTATTCCGCAGTTTTTGGGAGAATGGGAAGCTGTTGTTTTGTAATGCGGTGTTCCTGGTGGGACAATAAGGACCTTCGGTCCTTTTTTCAACACGGAGTTAAAGGAGTTAAGGAGGGCACGGAGATAATTTATAAAGACATCTCTTTCCTAAAAAACTCCGTGCCCTCCGTATCTCCGTTTCCTCCGTGTTGAAAAAAAGCGCCGCAGGCGCCAAATAAATCTCAAAATAGATGAGCGGGAACCGGGTCGGCCCGCTTTTACTTACATTAGCCCGGGATTTAATAAACTATAGGCATGAAGCGATTTATTTTTTGTTGTATCGTAATGGGGTTCGCAGGTGCTGCCGTCAAAGCGCAGGCGCCGCAGCCGCTATCCTCTTCGGAGATTTTATTAGGCATTAAGAAACTGGATGTCCTCGGCACTGTATTGTATGTCGGCGCGCACCCCGACGATGAGAACACCCGCTTACTGGCTTACCTGGCCAAAGAACGGCTCTACCGCACCGGCTATCTATCGCTTACCCGGGGTGACGGGGGGCAAAACCTGATTGGCAATGAGCAGGGGGTGGAACTGGGGTTGATACGTACGCAGGAACTGCTGGCGGCCCGGAGAATCGACGGGGCCGAACAATTCTTTTCCCGGGCATTTGATTTTGGTTATTCCAAAAGCACTGAAGAAGCGCTGAAGATATGGGACAAGGAAAAAATATTGAGTGATGTAGTTTGGGTGATTCGCCGGTTTCAACCCGATGTCATTATTACCCGTTTCCCGCAGGATGCGCGTGCAGGGCATGGTCATCATTCGGCATCGGCATTGCTGGCCGTGGAAGCGTTTACCGCTGCCGCCGACCCCACCCGTTTTCCCGAGCAACTTAAATATGTAAAGGTCTGGCAGGCGAAACGCGCCTTGTGGAATACGTTCAATTTCGGGAGTGTCAATACCACTTCCAGTGATCAACTGAGCTTCGACGTGGGTATTTTTAACCCGGTGCTGGGCAAAAGCTATGGTGAAATAGCCGCCGACAGCCGCAGCCAGCATAAAAGCCAGGGCTTTGGCGTAGCCCGCCAGCGCGGGGTGGCGATGGAATACTTTCTGCCCTGGAAAGGCGAGCCGGCAAGGACCGATATAATGGATGGAGTGAATACCAGCTGGACAAGAGTAAAAGGGGGAGAGGCCGTACAGCAAAAGATACAGGAGATACTGCAATCCTATTCCCTGTTTGCGCCGGGCAAATCGGTCAAAGGGCTGGTTGAATTGTACCGGTTGATCGACGCTTTGCCGGATGGATACTGGAAGAAACAAAAACTGGGCGAAGTACAAACGCTTATCGAGGCCGCCAGCGCTTTGTTTGCCGATGCCACCTGCGGCGAGGCCCGGGTAGCACAAACCGATTCCCTGAAAGTTAATTTCTTTCTCAATAACCGGAATGGCAATACGATAACGCTGAACCGCATCTCGGTCGATGGGTTTGATACGGTCTTGCATGCATCCCTGGCATCCAACCAGAATTATTCGCTGAATAAACTGGTTGTTATCCCGGCCGATGCGCCCATTTCCCAACCTTACTGGCTTGAGCATGAAATGAAAGAAGGCCGTTTTGAAGTAAACGACCAGCAATTGATTGGCAATGCCGATAATGAGCCAGCGCTCAAGGTGAAATTCTCCCTTACGATAGAGGGGCAGGACTTCGATTTCATAAAACCCGTGCGCCAAAAATATACCGACCCGGTAAAAGGGGAACAATACCAGCCCCTTGCCATTGTGCCACCGGTAGTCATTACGCCCAATCGCAGCTTATTGCTCTCGGCTACGCCGGACCCACAAACCATGCGGCTCACGGTGCGGGCCATGAAAGATATTCCGTTCCCGCAGGTAAAACTGACGGGCTCCAAAGGGTGGCAGACGGATGCCATACACTATGCTTCGCCCGATATACTGCGCAAAGGGCAGGAGATGGATGTCGACGTGGAACTGAAGCCTGTGCTGAAGGACAGGGAAATGGGCAAGCAGCTACTGCTGGCGTCGGTGGACTACAATAAACAATCCTACGCGGAACAGCTCAAAACCATCAGTTACGATCATATCCCGACCGTGAATTATTTCCGGCCTTCGGCGATCACCATCCTGACGCTGGACCTTAAAATAGCCGGTAAGAAAATAGGTTATATAGAAGGAGCGGGTGATTATATCCCTGTGGCCCTGCAGCAAATGGGTTACGAGGTAACCACCTTGAGCGATAACATGCTTGCCAATAGCAACCTCGGCCAGTACGACGCCATCATCACCGGTGTACGGGCATATAATATAAAAACATCGCTTACCACGTATTACAATAAGCTGATGAAGTACGTGGAGAATGGCGGCAACCTGGTAGTGCAATACAATACTTCCAGCCAGGTAGGCCCGCTGCGTGCCAAAATAGCACCGTATCCATTTGATATCTCCCGGACACGGATAACGGATGAAAAAGCCGTCGTAAAAGTGCTGAAGCCCGATCACCCGGTCATGAACTATCCCAATAAAATCACCGACCAGGATTTTGACGGCTGGGTGCAGGAGCGCAGTATCTATCATGCGGAGCATTGGGATTCGCATTATGAAACCATTTTCTCCATGCACGACCCCGGTGAAAGCGATGATGAGGGCAGCCTGATTATTGCCCGTTATGGAAAGGGTGTTTTCGTGTACACGGGGTTGGTGTTTTACCGCGAGTTGCCTGCGGGGGTGCCGGGCGCTTACCGCCTGCTGGCCAACATACTTGCATTAAACCATAAAAAAGGATTTTAAGGATGAATAATTCGTCGCAGAGCCGCCGCGAAATTGGGTTTATAGCAGCTATCGTGATTGGGTTGTTGCTGGGGTTTTTTATCAAACGGGTACGTGTAGGTCTGCTGATAGGGCTTTTCCTGGGTTTCCTGGCGAGCGGGCTCATAACCGGGCGGGAGCGGAATAATTAAATCAACGCGCTTATTGCACCATGAAAGAACAACAGGACGATAAGATTCCCATTTTTAAATCATGGAGGCAATGGTATGTATTCGTGCTGGTGCTCCATGTCCTGCTGATTCTTTTCTTTAAATTCTTTACCAACTACTTTGCATGAGCCGACCGGACTGGATAGTATTGGTTGTCACGCTTGCCGCTATCATTGCTTACGGGTTGTACAAAAGCCGTACGAGCCGCAACCTCGATGGCTATTTCCTGAGCAACCGTACGATGCCGTGGTGGCTGGTGCTGCTCAGTATCATGGGCACACAGGCCAGCGCCATCACGTTTTTGTCGGCCCCGGGCCAGGCTTATACCGACGGGATGCGGTTTGTACAAAACTATTTTGGTCTGCCGCTGGCCATGGTGGTGGTAAGTATCACTTTTGTGCCCATCTTTCATAAACTGAAAATATACACCGCTTACGAATACCTTGAAAACAGGTTTGACGTAAAGACAAGGACCCTTACTTCTTTTTTGTTTTTATTACAGCGGGGCGTGAGTACCGGCATCAGCATTTATGCACCGGCCATCATACTTTCTTCTTTACTGGGTTGGAATATCTACTGGACCAACCTGTTTATGGGCGGGCTGCTGATCATCTATACCGTAAGCGGCGGAGCCCGGGCGGTAGCCTATACGCAGCAATTACAGCTTATCATCATATTCGTGGGAATGTTTCTCGCCGCGTATATGGTCGTGCACCTGCTGCCGGCCGGCATCGGCTTTATCGACGCACTGAAAGTAAGCGGCCGGATGAGCAAGCTGAATGTGATTACCACCGGCGTCAACGAACATGGATTTAACTGGAACGATCGCTACAATATATGGAGCGGCATCATCGGGGGTTTCTTCCTGCAACTTTCCTATTTCGGTACCGACCAGAGCCAGGTGGGACGTTATCTTACCGCCAAAAGCGTTACGGAAAGCAGGATAGGGTTGCTTATGAACGGGGTGGTGAAAGTGCCGATGCAGTTTCTCATCCTTTTGATTGGCACGCTGATATTTTCTTTTTACCAGTTTAACCAGGCGCCGTTGTTTTTTAACCAGGTGCAGGTCAATAAAGTGGCCCGGTCAGCATACGCCGATTCGTTAAAAACAATGCAGTTGCACTACGATGGACTGGCGGTCCAAAAGAAAGCAGCGGTGACCCGCTGGGTAAATGACAGTAAAAAAGGGCTGGACACCCGGGCCTCGGAGCAGGAAATGAAATCCATCAACGGGCAGACCGAAAAGATACGTACCGATTTCAAGTCGATTTTAAATAAAGGTGAAATAGGGGGCGATACCAACGATACCAATTATATTTTCCTGCGTTTCGTCGTGGATTTCCTGCCGAAGGGATTGGTTGGATTGCTGATAGCCGTTATATTCCTTGCTGCATGGGGCAGTATTGCGGCGGCGCTCAATTCACTGGCATCGTGTACGGTGGTGGACATTCATAAAAAATTTATCGATAAGAACTGTACGGAGCAAACGGATTATCGTATAAGCCGCTGGTACAGCTTTGCCTGGGGGCTTTTTTCCATCGTGGTAGCCATGTTCGCCACCAATATGGGCAGCCTGATTGAGGCCGTGAATGTGTTGGGGTCGTTGTTTTACGGGGTGATACTGGGGGTGTTCCTGGTGGCGTTTTATGTGCGCCGGGTGAGAGGGCACGCGGTTTTTATCAGTGCTTTGGTCATTGAACTCTGCATTATACTGTTATTCTGGAAATCCTCGATTGGCTTTCTCTGGCTAAATGCCATCGGGGCGCTGGGCGTGGTTATTCTTGCCTTATTGCTGCAACCTTTCTTTACAAAAGCCGCGAGCCATGAACCATGAGCTGCGAGCCGGGTTTCAGTCCCGAAGACTCGTAGCTCGCAGCTCATGGCTCGCAGCCTGACAGCTATCTATTTCAGTGAAGCAATCAGCTTCTTATTCAACGCTACATAGTCGTCATTCTTTGCCGCTGTCGCTGCCGTGATGCCCTTGTTGGCGGTGTCGATGGCTTCCTGTTTGCGACCCAGTTTGGAAAGGCAAACGGCTTTCTGGTAGAGAATGAAAAAAGCACCGGGGCTTTGGACAAGGCTTTTGTTGAACCAATCCAGCGCCTTGTTCAGATCCTTGCCATTGTCCATATAGTACATGGCGGCATCGAAATAAGGACGGCCATCACCTTCTACCTGCTCCTTGATCTGTCCCATTATTTTGGTATCGATGTCGGTAGTAATGGGCAGCATAATGATGGTGTTTTCCCAAAGTAACTGGAGGGTGCAGGAGTTGGGTGTCACATCGGCAAATAACATGGTAAATGTCTCAATAGGGTATTGAAACGTTATCGGCTTTACGGGTATGCGCACTACGTCGTTTTCTATTTTGTAGGCGGCGGGAGAAGTCACGTTCAGTTGTTTGGTGATGATCATCGTCCAGCTATCCTGGTCAGGAATGCTCAGCAGCCCATATTTGCCGGCCGGAATCTTTACACCGCCGATGGTCACAGCGTCGCCGAAGGTCAGCGTTGTAGCGCCATTGGCGCCGGTGCGCCATACTTTTCCAAAGGGAACCACATCGCCGAATATTTTACGGCCTTTGATACCCGGCCGGGAATACGATAATTCGATGTATGACAGGCCGAAATCCTGCCGGAGGGTTTGCGTGGAACTGGGCGCAGGCGTTTTCAGTTGTGCCGGGGCTGTGTATAAGGCGCAGCCGAATACGAGTGCAAGTAAGACGTGTTTCATACTATAATTAAGTTTAGACCGCAAAAGTAGCGGAATAAAATTACGGGAGAAATTGTTTGGTAAAAGGCAACGCAATGATTATACGCCGGAGAGTTCCACTGTCTGGAACCAGTAATTGATAAAGCTGCTTATTTTGAACAACGCACCTTCATAATCGGCCGGTTTTGTTATGTAGCTGTTGGCGCCACAGGAATAGCTTTCCTGTACATCTTCCGGCCTTGTGGTATTGCTGAGCACCACAATGGGAATGAACTGCCAGGACGCAGTAAGGCATTGCTATCGATAAAATCCACTTCGGCATCGAAGCCCTGCGAAAGAAACATTTCTTTTGTCAGGTACCGATCGTCAGCATCATTTTCAATCATTAGTATCCTGTATCTCATTTGGGCGGGGGTTTAATAAATGCAATATACAAAGATTATACTCCGGGCAGCCTCCATTCACCAGGAAGGCAAAAGCCGAAGATGCTAATTTATTGCGCAAAAAATATTGCAACTAATTGATAATTATTGTTTAATATATATGGCTTTCGGTTTCGGATGCAAATAAAGCTAATATATTTAGTTAATTGGGTTATCTTAGCGTTGTCCTGCCCGCTGTCAAAATTCAGTCAATTCAAAAATCAATACGGGACAATCCAATGGCAGACAGTCATCGTCATATCGGTCATTTTGATCTTGACTCGTTTTTCGTAAGCGTGGAGCGGTTGAAAAACAGTGCGCTCAATGGCAAGCCTGTTGCCGTGGGTGGTCATAGCGAGCGTGGTGTCATTGCTTCCTGCAGTTACGAGGCCAGGAAATTTGGTGTCAAAAGCGCCATGCCGGTAGGGCTGGCCAAACGACTTTGCCCGGAATTGCTGGTTGTCAAAGGCGATATGGAGAGCTATTCAAAATTTTCCAATATCGTTACCGATATTATCCGCAGCCAGGTGCCGGTATTTGAAAAGGCCTCCGTAGACGAATTCTATATCGACCTGAGTGGTATGGACCGTTTCTTCGGCTGCTGGCAGTACACGCAGGAATTGCGTCGTAAAATCATAAAAGAAAGCGGTCTCTCTATTTCTCATGCGCTGGCGGGCAATAAGTT
>DASYCT010000575.1:0-6639 GCA_036500065.1 Chitinophagaceae bacterium
AGAGATCAAACAAGGCTTGGATTAAAAAACCAGGGCGATCATGGATAGACCGCCCTGAACAGGCTGGCTTAAAGCCGCCTTGAGAATATAAAGATATAAAAAACTTTTTTATTGGTGGCTTGGCTATTAACACAGAATCTCCGTGTTGAAAAACAGGGCGCCGCAGGCGCCCCTAGTAAAATCCGAAGCGTTTCATGTGTCTTCTACTATTGTAAACAAGGAATGTTCCGGCTATCTTGTCCCTGGAATCCAAACCCGTAAAAAACCTGGCCCCTAGATTGAAATATAACCGTTTTATCCTGCTAACCCTGTTATGCACAGCCTGTTCGCTGTTTGCCCAGGCCCGTGATCTCCCTACAACCCATGATTCAACGCCTCCCGTCTTACAGGCCAATTTCGGATGGGTATCCCTCACCGCCTGCGTGCCCCAAACCATGCAGTTTCTTGATTCTACCGTCACCGGCAGCGCCGGTATAGCCGGTTGGTACTGGGATTTCGGCGATGGCACCACCGGCACCGACCAGGAGCCCCTGCATGATTACAACGCCAACGGCAGTTATACCATCACCTTTACCGTCACCGACAGCAGCGGCAATACCAGCAGCAGCACAAAAGTATTAGTCGTCAATACACCCACCCCCATAGTAACCCTTCCGGCCGATACCAGCGTTTGTGAGGGCACCCCCGTCACCCTGGATGCAGGGCCACAACCCGGCTGCCAGTACTATTGGAGCACCGGCGAAACCACGCAAAGCATACAGGTCACCCAGACAGGTGATTACTATGTGCAGGTCTACAATAGCATGTGCGCCGGTTTTGCCACCATCACCCTATTGGCAAAACCCCAATTATCGGTCAATTTTGCCAGCAACCAGGCCGGCAATTGCCTGCCCATCTCCGTCCAATTGACCGATCAGTCGGAGAGTTGCGGTAGTTCCATTGTCTACCGTCGATGGAATTTCGACAACGGCGATACCTCTTCCCTGCAAAACCCTGTGTTCGTATACAGCTCGGGAGGTATCCATAACGTAAGTCTTACCGAACGAGATAATACAGGCCTGGAACTGACCACCACGATACCCGTCAATATAAATACCAATGCTATCCCGGTGAACCTGGGAAATGATACGACGATCTGTTTTGGTACTCCCTTGATGCTGGATGCCGGCAACCCGACCGACCGGTTTTTGTGGAGTACCGGGGATACTACCCGTACCATAACGGTGAAGAATGCCGGAATTTATTCCGTACAGGTTTCCAGCAATGGCTGTATTGGATGGGATACCCTGGTGCTAAACACCGTGTTCCCGCTGGCGCCCGCTTTTGGCAATAACATTACCTCGCAGTGTTTACCGGTGCAAGTGAATTTTTCCGACAGTACCCAATTGCTCTGCGGTGCTTCGCCTGTTAGTGATTGGTCCTGGGATTTTGGCGATGGTACGGGCTCGCAGCAGCAAAACCCGTCCCATGTCTACAACAGCGCGGGCGACTTTACGGTAAAACTAACGGTCCACAATAGCCTGGGCGTGGCCGATACGATCAGCAGGCCGATCACCATTGTGACGATTGGCCCGGATTCCATATCGATGCCCTCTTCCACGGTCTGCCTTGGTTACAGCGCCCAACTGGATGCCGGTAATGAAGGCGCACAGTATCGCTGGACGCCCTCCACGCCATTGACCAATGATACCATAGAGAATCCAATGGCCGCGCCGGGAGTTACTACGTTATTTAATGTGCAGGTAACGAAATGTGGTGTTACGATGCGTGACTCAGTGATGGTGTATGTCGACAGTGCGGGCAGCCCGGTGATAAGAACAGACGGAACCCTGCTGATGTCGCAACCCGCCGTCACCTATCAATGGTATAAAGACGGAACCCCGGTGCCCGGGGCTACCCGGCAGACCTACAATGCCACTACCGCCGGTTATTACCAGGTGGAAATAAGCAATACCAAGGGATGTTATGGTAAATCGGCCAGTTACTACTTCCTGCCCGAAGGCGTGGAGATTCCGGGTAGTAAAATGAAAGTAAAGGTGAGTCCCAACCCCACCACCAGCAATACGATCCATGTTCTTTTCTCAAAAATACCCGGCCAGCCCGTAGAAGTCAACCTGTACGACGCCTATGGAAGACGTATGTACACAGGTACCTGCCGCAGCAATATCAATACGATTAATTGCGAACAACTTCACGCAGGCCAGTATTTCGTGGAAGTGCTGACCAATGGCCAGCGGGTAGTGCTGCCGGTACAGCTGTTCTAGCACTGATACCGGCATAGGAATTCGCCCGTATTAGCGGGAATTAGCGCCAATTGGCGTTCACTCTTCGTCCTCTTCGTAGTAAGCGTCCTGGTTGTTGTTGAAGATAGCTTCCCACTCCTTTACCTTATCGTCGCTCAACAGCTCAACGATATCATGGATGGGGTCCGACTTCTTTTTCCATTCCAACTCCTCTATTTCCCCGTATTTGGACACATAGACGCAATGGTCCGACTCAAAGTTTATTTTTATAAGACAGATGGGGCTGTCTTCCTTTTCCTGGACAAGGTAATAACAGGCTGATTCCAATAATGCATACGAATACATACTACACGATTTTTAAGCATATACAATCTTAATGGGCTAGTGAAGAATCAATGGGTAGTAAAAACGAAGACGGCTTGCAATAAACCAGTTTTCACAGGATTGGTAACGGTGTATCCAAAAATAGGCCTTTTCCGTTAAAAAATGCCCCGGAGGAAAAAAGGGAGAAGGAAAATTTTGTTAACAAAAATACGTACTGTAAATCAATTGATTAGGATGTTTTGAGATTGTCAGCCATCATTCTTCCACCCTTTTTCCTTCCTCCAATCGGAGAAATTTCGTCACACACGAGGGTATGTCCTTCTGGTAATGGCTTACATAGATCAGGGTGCTGGGAAACACTTCGCAAATGCTGTTGACGAGTTCTTTGAAGTAATGACTTTGCTCATCATCCAACCCCTGGTAGGGTTCATCGAGTATCAGCAACGGAGGGTTTTTGATAAGCGCACGGGCCAGCAGCAACATCCGTTGCTGACCGGTGGAGATTTGATGAAAGCTTTTCTCCCGCATTGTATCCATCTGCAATAACCGCATCCAGTCCATCACAGCTGTTTCCTGTTCTTCCGAAAGACGGCGAAACAAGCCGATGGTATCAAAGAGGCCGGAAGCAACGACTTCAAAACAGGTAATGCCCTGCTCAAAATAGATATGTAGTTCGGGAGATACAAAACCGGTTTTTTGTTTGATGTCCCAGATGCTTTCCCCGCTGCCCCGTCTGCGGTCAAACAAATAAATTTCATTGGCGTATGCCTGCGGGTTATCGGCCGTGATAAGACTTAGCAGGGTGGACTTGCCCGCACCATTGGGGCCCGACAGGTTCCAGCGTTCCCCTTTTTTTACTTCCCAGTCCAGCGCGTCCAGTATGATCTTATCGCCATAGCGCACCGTTGTGTTGACCAGTTTTACCGCATAATTAAAATCATTGAAGGTGGGCGCCGGCAATTGTCGTAGCAATGCAGGGTCGGGGAGCGGAAAGGCAGCAACAGGCGGTAGGTGTTGTTGGGCGTCCTCCTTCTTACCGGCCCAGGCAAGCCTGCCTTTTTCCAGGATGGCCACATGGGTAATACAACCCGGTAATTCTGCGGCTGAAGTAACCAGCAGCAGGTGCCGCCCGCCGGCGGCAAGTGTATTGATAATCCCGTGCAATGTTTTTCTTCCTTCCACATCCAGTCCCGTAAAAGGCTGGTCGAGTACCAGCAGGGCAGGATCTTCCAGCAATGCTTTCACCAGTTGCAGGCGTTTGTTCTCGCCGTTGGATAACTGGAGCAGCGGTTTGTTCACCAGGGGGACCATGTGCAGCAGGTTCAGCCAGTAGTCGCGGGCAACAGTATCGCTGGTATAGTCCGCCAGTTCTTCCGCCACTGTAAGACTGTTATCGGCATCCGCCGCATTGAATCGTTGCTGGTAATAAAAATCGCTGGTATTGGAGCGGTTCTTGAATTTATGCTGCTGTTCTACGACCACTACCTGCTGACCGGCGCCATCCGAAATGGGAAATGAATAGTCAATCGTTCCACGGAAAAACACTTTGCCCGCCATGGCATGCGCAAGTGTCGTCTTACCGCTGCCCGATGCGCCGACAACAGCCCATTGTTCCCCTTTTTGAAATACCAGTGAAATAGTGTCGAGTATAGTAACGCCACCCAAACGAACGCTTACCTGTTGTAATACGGCCAATTCCTGTTGCATGTATCAAAGATAACATATTAGGATACCTACTGAGACTGAATGATTTAAGTCAAGAAAGCGGTATTTTCTTTACGAGCGGTTTTATTCTCTCCTTCAATGCAGCTACTTTTCCGTACCCAAAAATATAAACGCTTATGTTAAGGTTCCTCCTTTGTTCATTATGCTCCATGGGCATGCTTTGCCTTGTTGCCCAACAATCGTACCCCGTAAAAGCCAATTATGCCCTGGCCGCCCGTTTCTCTCAAAAGAAACAGGATAAAATGTTGTTCTCCACGGTGGCCGACGTGCACTGGCTGAAGAAATCCGACCGGTTCTGGTATATGTATGAAACCACCGAAGGAAAAAAGTGGTGGATCGTCGACCCGGCCAAAGCGGAAAAGAAACCCTTGTTCGACAACGAAAAGCTCGCTGCCGAAATCACCCGCCTGATGAAGGAACCTTTCGACGCACAGCATCTGCCCGTCGACAGCATCCGTTTTATAAATGATGAGCACACGATCCGCTTCGAGATAAAAAGCGCGGAAGATGCCGACCAGAAAGATTCCACCACCACGGTGACAAGAGGCGGCCGCGGCAGGGGACGCAGTGGCGATACCAACGCGGAGAAAGACAAAAAGACCATTTACTTTGAATACAACCTCGACACAGGTGTGCTCACTGAACTGACCGGTTATAAAAAGCCAAAACACAAACCCAACTGGGCATCTATTTCGCCCGATGGACAGACCATCGTATTTGCGCGGGATTTCAACCTGTACCGGATGGACAAGGCCAATTACGAAAAAGCCCTGCAAAAAGAGGAAGACAGCAGCATCGTGGAAACAAAGATAACCACCGACGGGGTAGAGTTCTATGCCTACGGCGATTCATTCAACGAAACGAATGTCGATCGGGAAAAGAATAAACACAAAAGAAAACCCGCCATTATCTACTGGGCGCCCGATTCAAAACATTTTGCCATGGTGCGCGCCGATACCCGTAAAGTGAAAGACCTGTGGGTCATCAACAGCCTCGATGAACCGCGCCCGACGCTGGAAACCTACAAATACCAGATGCCCGGCGAGAAAGACGGCAACATCGATTACCTGCTTCTGTTTGACCTGGCATCCAATACACAAAAACAGTTGCCCGTCAACATGTTCAAAGACCAGAACCTCACGCTCTGGTCCGCGCCCATATTGCAAAGCAACCGCGATGATGAGGCGCGTGTGCAATCATGGTTGGGCACCGCGGATAAATTCTACGTAAGTCGCACCAGCCGCGATCTCAAACGAATCGATATGCTGGAAGCCAATGTAGCGACCGGGGAAGTCAAATCATTGATTGAAGAACGGATGAATACGTACGTGGAAGAAAGACGCCCCGGGGTGGTCGACGGTGGAAAGGAATTGATCCATTGGAGCGAAAGAGATGGCTGGGCGCATTTTTACCTCTACGACAAAACCGGTAAACTGAAAAACCAGATTACCTCCGGCTCTTTTCATTGCGAAGACATTATCGGCATCGACGATAAAAAACGGGTATTGTATTTCTCCGCCAATGGCCGCGAGCCCGGTGAAGACCCGTATTACCTGCACCTTTATCGTGTCAATTTCGACGGCAGCGGTCTGCGGCTGCTCAATCCCGGTGAATACGAACATGGCATGAGCCTGAACGACGACAAAGCGTTTTTTGTTGATAATTATTCAAGGGTGAACACCGTGCCGAAAACCGCGGTGTATGCTTCGGACGGCAGAAAGCTGATGGACCTGGAAACCGCCGATCTCTCCTCCCTGTTTGCTGCCGGTTATAAGTTCCCGCAGATATTTAAAGTAAAAGCCGATGACGGCATTACCGATTTATACGGCGTCATGTACAAGCCTTTTAATTTCGACAGTACCAAAAAATATGCAATAGCCGAATACGTATATCCCGGCCCCCAAACGGAATCCGTCAACAAAGCCTTTGCCCGTGTGGCCGATCGCACCGACCGGCTGGCGCAGATAGGAATGATCATCGTGACCGTCGGCAACCGCGGCGGCAATCCCAGTCGTTCCAAATGGTACCACAATTACGGCTACGGCAACCTGCGTGATTATGGTCTTGCCGATAAAAAAGCGGCCGTTGAACAACTCGCCGACCGCTATTCCTGGATCGATCTCAACCGGGTGGGCATCCACGGTCATTCCGGGGGCGGGTTTATGTCCACCGCGGCCATCCTCGTATATCCTGATTTTTATAAGGTAGCGGTATCTTCCTCGGGCAACCACGACAACAGTATTTACAATCGCTGGTGGAGTGAAAAACACCACGGCGTGAAAGAAACCATCGGAGAGAAGGGCGATACCAGTTTTGTGTACAACATTGAAAAGAACCCCGATATAGC
>DASYCT010000576.1:0-34653 GCA_036500065.1 Chitinophagaceae bacterium
TTAAAACAAAGGACAGCGACGGTTACAACGCCCACCAACTGGCGTTCGGCGATAAGAAAGAAAAGCACACTACTGCCGCCGAAAAAAATCACTTCGCAAAGGCCTCTACAGCCCCCAAGAAAATAAGCAAGGAATTCCGCGATTTTACTGTTGAAAAAGCACTTGGTGAAACCATCACCGTAGACATTTTTGCCGAAGGCGAAAAAGTCGATGTAGTAGGTACTACAAAAGGTAAGGGTTTCCAGGGTGTGGTTAAGCGCCACGGCTTTCATGGCGTGGGTGAGCAATCGCACGGTCAGCATGACCGTCAGCGTGCTCCTGGTTCGTTGGGTAACTCCTCCGATGCCGCCCGCGTTATGAAGGGTATGCGCATGGCCGGACGTATGGGTAATGACCGCGTAAAGCTGAAAGGCCTGAAAGTGGTGAAAATCTTCGCCGATAAGAACTATATTCTTATCAGCGGCTCCGTTCCGGGCCATATCGGTTCCATCGTTTATATTCTGAAGTAACAACCAATTAATTGAAGCAACATGCAAGTAGATGTATTAACTATAAAGGGTAAAAAAGCGGGTCGCAGCATTGAGTTGCCGGAAGAAATCTTCGGTACCGAGCCTAACAACCACGTCATTTACCTGGCTGTAAAGCAATACCTGGCCGCACAACGCCAGGGTACACACAAGGTGAAAACCCGTATGGAAGTGCAGGGCGCCAGCAAGAAGCTGCACCGCCAGAAAGGCACCGGTGGTTCACGTAAGGGTAACCTGCGTAACCCCTTGTACAAAGGTGGTGGTACCATCTTCGGGCCGAAACCCCATAGCTGGGATTTCAAACTGAACCGCAAGGTGAAGGACCTGGCCAAGATTTCAGCACTTTCACACAAGGCAAAGGAAAACGCCATCGTGATCGTGGAAGACATCAACCTGGATGCGCCCAAGACCAGCCAGTTTCTTGAGATCCTGAAGAGCCTGAAGATCGACAATAAAAAGATATTGTTCGTAACGCCCGAGCAGAACGACAACGTTTACCTGAGCCTGCGCAACATATCTTATGTAGGAGCTTCTTTACTGGCCGATATTAACACCTACGACATTGTAAATGCGAATGTGTTGGTACTCACAGAAAGCGCTGCCAAAGTTTTTTCTGAAGAGGCTGTGGAAGCATAAATTAATAAACGAACTAAATCGATAAGGGATGAGACTCTCTGAAGTTTTAATAAAGCCGATTCTGACCGAGAAAGCCAATGCACAGCAGGAAAAGCTGAGAAGGTATGCTTTCAAAGTAAACAGGAAGGCGAATAAGCTGGAAATAAAGAAAGCCATCGAAGGCTTTTACGGTGTGAACGTGATAGATGTCAATACCGCGGTGATACCGGGTAAAAACAAAACACGTTTTACCAAAGCTGGATATATACAGGGCCAGAAGCCCGCGTATAAGAAAGCGCTGGTGACCGTAGCAGACGGAGAATCGATTGATCTTTATTCCGCTGTTTAATTAAACAATATTTATAGCCTGCGAAGCTGAAAATTTCGCACAAACAACATAGACTATGGCACTGAAGAAATACAAGCCGATTACCGCCGGAACAAGATGGAGAATCGGCAACGCCTATGCTGAAATTACTACCGACACACCTGAGAAAAGCCTGCTTGAAAAGAAAAGCGGCACCGGGGGCCGGAACGCACAGGGCAGAAGGGCAATGCGCTATATCGGTGGCGGCCACAGGCAGCATTACCGTATCATTGATTTCAAGCGTAACAAGAAAGGTATCCCTGCTGTTGTGGCCTCTATCGAATACGATCCCAACCGTACGGCTTTTATCGCCCTGCTGAATTATGTAGATGGTGAAAAGCGTTATATCCTGGCTCCCCAGGGCCTGCAGGTGGGTAGTACTGTTATAAGCGGTGATTCCGTAGCTCCTGAAGTCGGCAACGCCCTGCAAATGAAAAACATGCCGTTGGGTACGATGGTACACAACATCGAAATGCAACCTACCCAGGGTGGTAAGATTGCACGCAGCGCAGGTTCTTCCGCACAACTGAGCAATAAAGAAGAAAAATACGCTGTGCTGAAAATGCCCAGCGGTGAACTGAGAAAGGTATTGATTAACTGTTATGCGACAGTAGGCGTTGTGAGCAACAGCGACCATAGCCTGCAGAGCATGGGTAAAGCCGGCCGTAATGTGTGGAGAGGTATCCGTCCGAGGGTCCGTGGTGTGGCGATGAACCCCGTCGATCACCCGATGGGTGGCGGTGAAGGTAAGGCTTCCGGTGGTCAGCCCCGCAGCAGGAACGGTCAGTATTCACGCGGTCTGAAAACACGTACCCGCGGAAAGGGCAGCGATAAGCTGATCATCCAGCGGAAAGACGGTAAAAAAATAACAAAATAGCCATTTCAAATTATCAATAATTAACTCATCTATATGGGTCGTTCAATTAAAAAAGGTCCTTACGTTGCGGAACATCTCGAAAAGAAGGTGTTGGCGATTAATGACGGTAAAAGCAAGAAAGGCGTTATCAAAACATGGAGCCGTCGTTCCACGATTACTCCTGATTTTGTAGGCCATACCCTGGCGGTACACAACGGGAATAAATTTATCCCCGTATATGTAACGGAGTTTATGGTAGGCCATAAGCTGGGAGAGTTTGCCCCGACCCGCAACTTTAAGGGACACTCAAGCAAGAAAATCGCTTAATTAATTTAAGAATTGATCAACAATGGAAGCAGTAGCTAAACTGAGAAATTATCCTACATCACCGCGGAAGATGCGTTTGCTCGTAGATGTGATCCGTGGCATGGAAGTAGAGAAGGCAATCTCCTTACTGGAGTTTCACCCACAGCACAATTCTACGCCGTTGCGTAAGCTGGTTCTGTCAGCTATCAGCAACTGGAAGCAGAAGAACGAAGGCGGTGATGAAAACGGCCTGGTAGTAAAGACAATTTTTGTTGATGGCGCAAGAACACTCAAGCGTATGCGTCCTGCACCCCAGGGCCGTGGCTACCGTGTTCGCAAACGCAGCAACCACGTGACAGTAATTGTAGATACCAAACAACAAAATAACTAATCAACTAATAAACCAGATATGGGTCAAAAAACAAATCCTATTGGTAACAGGTTGGGCATCATCCGCGGATGGGAAAGCAACTGGTACGGTAACAAAAGGGATTATGCTACCAAACTGATAGAGGATAACAAGATCCGCACTTACCTGATGGCGCGTATCAACAAAGGCGGTATTTCCAAGATCGTCATTGAGCGTACGCTGGGTAAGTTGATAGTAACCATACATACCAGCAAACCTGGTATCATCATAGGAAAAGGTGGTGGCGAGGTAGATCGTATCAAGGAAGAGTTGAAGAAACTCACCGGCAAAGACGATGTACAGATCAACATCCTTGAAATCCGTCGCCCGGAACTGGATGCTATGATCGTGGCCGACACCATTGCCAAACAAATTGAAAACCGTATCAACTATAAAAGGGCTATCAAGATGGCCATCGCTTCTGCACTTCGCATGGGCGCTGAAGGTATCAAGGTAAAAGCAGCCGGCCGTTTGGGTGGCGCTGAAATTGCCCGTACGGAAGAAATCAAGCAAGGCCGTACACCGCTGCACACGCTGCGGATGGACATCGATTATGCCAACGTATTCGCGTTGACGGTATATGGCAAAATCGGTATCAAGGTATGGATTTGTAAAGGTGAAATCTTAGCCAAGCGTGATCTGAATCCCAACTTCGTTGGCGGTAAGAACGATGTGAGCGACCGCAGGGGTGGTGGAGATCGCAGGGATGAACCACGTCACGATCGTCGTGATGACCGCAGGGGCGGTGGTGGTGACCGCAGGGGCGGTGGCGCACCCGGTGGTCCCGGCAGAAGCGGCGGCGCACCCGGTGGCCCTGGCAGGAGCGGCGGTGGTGGCCCGAGAGGTCCAAGACATTAAATTGTGAGTAGTGAGTGGTGAGCAGTGAGTGGATAAACAACATGAATTACAGTAACAAGAAATTATAATAAGATGTTACAACCGAAAAGAACGAAGCACAGGAAAACACAGAAGATGCCGGTAAAAGGCAATGCCAAAAGAGGCACTACGCTGGCTTTTGGGTCTTATGGCCTGAAGGCACTGGATACTGTGCAGATGACAGAACGCCAGATTGAGGCAGCCCGCCAGGCAATGACCCGCGCGATGAAACGTGAGGGTAGCGTATGGATTCGTATTTTCCCGGATAAGCCCATTACCAAGAAACCCCTTGAAGTGCGTATGGGTAAAGGTAAAGGTAACCCCGAAGGTTGGGCGGCTGTTGTAAAACCCGGTCGTATCCTGTTCGAGATGGACGGTATCAGTGAAGCTGTTGCAAAGGAAGCGATGCAACTTGCGGCACAGAAACTTCCTATCAAGACGAAGTTTATCGTTCGCCATGATATCGAAGCGTAACCTGAATTGAAAATTTGAAAATTTCAATAAAATGTCAAAGAGAATTGATTTTGTAAAAGGGTTGAAGGATTTAGGTGAAACAGAACTGAAGGCCCGCATCCAGGAAGATCAACTGCGGTTGAAGAAACTGGAATTTGCTCATACTATTTCCCCGCTGGAAAATCCTATGAGTATCCGTGACCTGCGCAAGGATATTGCCCGGTTGCAAACAGCATTGACGGCAAAGAAAGAACTGGGAGTATAGGCTGTCGGTCTGAACTACTAATGCAATTAAAAGCTAAAAAGCTAAAGAAATGGAAGAAAGAAATTTGCGTAAAACAAGGATTGGGGTAGTAACCAGCAACAAGATGGCTAAGACCGTTACTGTTGCGGTGGAAAGAAAAGTAAAACACCCTATCTATGGTAAGTTCGTAAAGAAAACTACCAAGTTCCATGCACACGATGAGCAGAACACCTGCAGCATCGGAGATACGGTACGTATCATGGAAACCAGGCCGCTGAGCAAAACAAAGCGCTGGAGACTGGTAGAAATCGTTGAGAAGGTAAAGTAATAATAAAGCTGCGCGCTACGAGCTATGAGCTACGGGCCGTCGGTTTTGAACAGATAATTTTTAACTAGCTATAGCTCGCGGCTCGCAGCTATTAGCTCAAAGCTAAAAAAGATGATTCAGCAGGAAAGCAGACTCAATGTAGCTGATAACAGTGGCGCTAAAGAAGTGTTGGTGATCCGTGTATTGGGAAACAGCGGCCAGGACTACGCCGGTATTGGCGATAAGATCGTAGTAACCGTAAAGGATGCTTTGCCTGCAGGCGGCATTAAAAAAGGCACTGTTACCAAAGCGGTAATCGTGCGCACGAAGAAGAAACTGCGTCGTAAGGACGGTTCTTATATCCGTTTTGACGACAACGCAGTGGTGTTGTTGAACCAGGCCGACGAGCCCCGCGGCACGCGTATCTTCGGGCCGGTGGCAAGGGAACTGCGTGATAAAGGATATATGAAGATTATATCTCTTGCACCTGAAGTACTCTAAATAATAAAAACCAATCCCGGCAGCCGGGGTAAAGCATATAAAAATGAGCAACAGATTCAAACCAAAGTTCAACATCAGGAAAGGGGATTCAGTGGTAATTATTACCGGTGATGACAAGGACGTGAGCAAGCCCCGCAAAGTGTTGGAAGTATATCCTGACAATGACAGGGTATTGGTAGAAGGAGCAAACATCATTACAAAACACACCAAGCCTTCTGCACAAAACACCAAGGGTGGCATTGTGAAGAAAGAAGCATCCGTTCACATCAGCAATATCATGCTGTGGGATGCCAAAAAAGGCGAACCTACTAAAATCAAACGTAGCAGGGAAACCGGCAAACTGGTTCGTATTTCAAAAAAATCAGGTGAGGTTATTAAATAAGTTTAGACAATGAGCACAACAAATTATTCTCCCCGTCTGGCCGATAAGTACAAGAAAGAAGTTGTACCTGCTTTGCAAAAGCATTTCGGCTATAAAAGCGTAATGCAGGTCCCCAGGCTGGAAAAGATATGCCTGAACCGTGGCGTTAACGGCGCCGTAAATGACAAGAAGCTGATCGACATCGCGCTCGACGAGATGACGCAGATCGCCGGTCAGAAGGCTGTGTCTACCATGAGCAAAAAGGATATCTCCAACTTCAAGTTGCGTAAGAATATGCCTATCGGTACACGCGTAACCCTGCGTGGCGAGAAGATGTACGAGTTCCTCGACCGCCTGATTTCCACCGCACTGCCCCGCGTACGTGACTTCAAGGGTATCAGCGAGAAATCCTTTGACGGCCGTGGTAACTATACGCTGGGTATCACCGAACAAATCATCTTCCCTGAAGTTGATATTGACAAGGTGAATAAGATTACCGGTATGGATATCACCTTTGTGACAACCGCAAAGAACAACGAAGAAGCATACGAGCTGCTGAAAGAATTAGGCATGCCGTTCACCAATTTCAGAAAAGGTAAAGACGAAACTAATTAATATACTACTATGGCAAAAACATCAGTCACAGCCAGGCAACACAAGCGGGAACGCATGGTAAAGCAATATGCTGAAAAAAGAGAAGCATTAAAGGCTGCCGGCGACTATAAAGGGTTAGACGCTTTGCCTAAGAATGCATCTCCCGTAAGGTTGAAAAACCGCTGCCAGATTACCGGCCGCCCGAGAGGTTACATGCGTTATTTCGGCCTTAGCCGCGTAACGTTCCGTGATATGGCATTGAACGGGAAGATTCCCGGGGTTAGGAAAGCGAGTTGGTAATTTTTTAAACTACGGGCTGTGAGCCCGTGGGAAGAGATATTCAAGGATATCGCATTGTAAATAATTTTTTAAACTATCAATTTTAGATAAACAATGGTAACTGATCCTATCGCAGATTTTTTGACGAGAGTACGTAATGCGCAGATGGCTAACCATCGCATCGTGGAGATCCCGGCTTCTAATCTGAAGAAACGCATCACTGAAATTTTGTATGACAAGGGATATATCCTGAAATACAAGTTTGAAGATGATAGCAAGCAGGGTGTGATTAAAATAGCTTTGAAATACGATCCTTCCACCAAGGAACCCGCTATCAAGAGCCTGGAAAGAATCAGCCGTCCCGGTCTGCGTACTTACGCAAAGCCGCTGGAATTCGGCCGTGTGAAGAATGGTTTGGGCATTGCCATCCTTTCTACTTCCAAAGGTGTAATGACCGACAAGGAAGCAAAGGTGCAAAACGTAGGTGGCGAAGTTCTTTGCTATATATATTAAAGAACCAGGCCTATTGACAATTAAGTTCTCTATACGGAACTGAACACAACCGGCCGGCAGATATTCAATTTTTTAATTATCAAATTTTCACTACTATGTCTCGTATAGGTAAAAAGCCGGTAACTGTCCCCAATGGCGTGACTGTAACAGTCGGTAAAGATGGCATCGTGACAGTAAAAGGTCCGAAAGGCGAACTGAAACAAGCGATTGACAGGGATATTACGGTTGAAGTAAAAGACGGCCATGTTGAATTTGCCCGTCCTACCGACCAAATCCGTCACCGCGCCCTGCACGGTCTGTACCGTTCGCTGGTAAACAATATGGTTAAAGGAGTAACAGAAGGATACAGCAAGAAGATGGAACTGGTGGGTGTGGGTTACAAGGCTTCCAGCCAGGGCAATATCCTGGATCTTTCCCTGGGCTATTCTCACAATATCATCTTTGAAATTCCCAAGGAAATCAAAGTTGGTACTGCACAGGAAAAAGGGCAAAACCCTACAATCTCCCTGGAAGGTGTGGACAAACAACTGGTGGGCGCCGTTGCCGCCAAAATACGCAGCCTGCGCAAACCTGAGCCGTACAAGGGTAAGGGTGTTAAATTCGCCGGTGAAGTATTGCGTCGTAAAGCTGGTAAGGCAGCTGGTAAATAATACCCCGGCAAGACCCCCCGGCCCCCTGAAGGGGGAGGAGGGAAACGAACAGATCTTGGAAATTTAGTTTATTATATATTCCCCAGCTCCCCTTTAGGGGTCGGGGGTGTATTGAAAAATAGAAATCATGGAAGCAAAAATTATCAGGAGGCAGAAGATCAGGTACGGCATTCGCCGCAAAATATCTGGTACTACGCAAAAGCCCCGTTTGTCTGTATTCAGGAGCAACACGGAAGTCTATGTTCAGTTAATTGACGACGTCAGCGGTAAAACATTAGTTGCCGCTTCTTCGAAAGACAAGGACATCGCTGCTCAGAAAGGTACCCGGACAGAAAAAAGCAAACTGGTAGGCGCTGCCATTGCCCGCAAAGCAAAAGAAGTGGGCCTTGAAGTTGTTGTATTTGATCGCGGTGGCAACCTGTACCACGGCCGTGTGAAAGCGGTAGCCGATGGCGCAAGGGAAGGCGGACTTAAATTCTAATTCAAATTTTAACCTGAAATAATGTCAAAAGTAATTTTAAACAGAGTTAAAGCCGGTGACCTGGAACTGAAAGAAAAGGTAGTCGCCATCAACCGTGTAGTGAAAACTACGAAGGGCGGCCGTGCTTTCAGTTTTTCTGCCCTCGTGGTAGTAGGCAATGAAAGCGGGGTAGTAGGGCATGGCCTGGGTAAGGCGAAGGAAGTGCAGGAAGCTATTACGAAAGGGATAGAAGACGCGAAGAAAAACCTTATTAAAGTGCCCATCATGAAAGGAACCATCCCTCATGATCAACTGGCAAAAGAAGGCGCCGCCAAGGTATTTATCAAACCGGCAGCCCATGGTACCGGTGTTATCGCGGGAGGCTCTATGCGCGCCGTATTGGAAAGCGCCGGAGTTACCGACGTACTGGCCAAGAGCCTCGGCTCCGCCAATCCTCACAACGTGGTTAAAGCTACGTTTAAGGCACTGGCAATGTTGCGTGAGCCCATTACCATCGCCAAAACAAGGAATTTATCGTTGAAGAAAGTTTTTAACGGAAACTAATACAGAGTCTGAGTTATGAAAAAGATTAAGATTACCCTGGTTAAAAGCCCCATCGACAGGCCCGAACGTCAGAAATTAACGTTGAAAGCCCTGGGTTTGGGTAAATTGAATTCTACCAAAGAAGTAGAAGCTACCCCGCAGGTGCTGGGCATGGTTCGCACCGTGCACCACCTGGTAAGCGTGGTCGACGCATAATAATGTGTAAATGTAATGAATGTGGGAAATTCCACCCTGGCGGGACAGGTTGTGGAAATTACATTAACCCGCATCTCATTTTCACATTTACCACATTAGCATATTTTCACATTAATAAAAGCGAGGGGAAACAACCCCGTTGAGTAAAAATTAACAACGATGAAATTACACGAATTAAGGCCTGCCAAAGGCGCAACGCACAAACAGAAAAGATTAGGACGTGGTGAAGCTTCCGGTAAAGGGGGCACTTCCACCAAAGGTAATAAAGGGGGCCAGAGCCGTGCCGGTTATTCCCGCAGACAGTCGCATGAAGGCGGTCAGATGCCTATCCAGCGCCGTCTGCCTAAACGCGGTTTCAAAAACCACGACAGGGTCGAGTACAAGGTGTTCAACCTGGCACAGGTAGAGCAAGTGGTTGAGAAATATGGTATTAAGGAATTTTCCCTGGAGAACCTGTATATCAACGGACTGATTGGCCAGACCGACAGCGTAAAAATATTAGGCAATGGCGAATTGAAGAATAAGCTGAGCTTTAAGGTAAACGCTGCAAGCGGAAAGGCAAAGACGGCCATCGAGGCCTCCGGCGGAACCCTGGAAATTGTTAAGTAATTTTTAAGTAACTTGCATAGACGCATCTGCCATGCGTCTTTTTTTGTTTAGGCTTATTTTAAATTCTGCCATCCGTGAAGAAGTTAATACAAACGTTAAAGAATATCTGGAGTATCGACGAACTGAGAAGTAAGATCGTAGTGACCATACTGCTGATGTTCGTATTCCGCCTGGGAGTTCATATTGTTCTGCCCGGTCTCGATCCAACCAAGATTGATACAAAGTCTGCCAGCGGCGGCGCCCTGGGATTGATTGATGCTTTTGCGGGTGGCGCCTTTTCACAGGCTTCCATCTTCGCATTGGGTATCATGCCCTATATCTCTGCTTCTATCTTTATGCAGCTGATGACCATCCTGGTTCCCCAGATGCAAAAGGTCCAGAAGGAAGGTGATAGCGGCCGCAAAAAAATCAACCAGTGGACACGTTACCTTACGGTAATCGTAACCGCGGTGCAGGCCGGCGCCTATGTGGCGTATGTCGAAAAGATAAACGGCGCCGCGATGCTTCCTGCTTTCTCGGCATTTTTCCCTTATACCACGACCATCCTTCTCACAGCCGGAACCCTGTTCGTAATGTGGCTGGGAGAAAAAATTACCGATAAAGGACTTGGCAATGGTACCTCGCTTATCATCATGGTGGGTATCCTCGGCCGCCTGCCCCAATCGTTAATGCAGGAATGGGCTGCCAAAAGCAACCGCGGTGGTGGTGGTTTGCTGATATTTACCCTTGAGCTGGCTGTTCTTGTTGCGGTCATCATGGGATTGATTGTACTGGTGCAGGGGGTACGTAAAGTACCGGTGAATTATGCCAAACAGATTGTGGGCAACCGCCAGTTTGGAGGCGCCCGCCAGTTCCTTCCGCTGAAAGTGAACGGCGCCGGTGTAATGCCTATCATCTTTGCACAGGCTATCATGTTCCTGCCAACACTTGTTTCTTATACCAATCTTGAAAGTAAAAGCGGTATCCAGCGGATATTTTCCGACCCGAGAGATCCCTGGCACATGATTATATACGCGGTGGTGGTAGTAGGTTTTACCTTTCTTTACACTGCCCTTATTTTCAATCCCAAGCAGATTGCCGACGACCTGAAACGGAACAACGGGTTTGTACCGGGCGTTAAACCGGGACAGCCTACTGCCGACTATATTGGGTCTGTAATGGATAAAATCACCTTGCCGGGCGCTATTTTACTGGCGATTGTGGGTATCCTTCCGGGATTTGCGCAGATGCTCGGAGTTACACAATTGTTTGCTTCTTTCTTTGGCGGTACCTCCCTGTTGATTATGGTGGGTGTTATTCTCGATACGCTGCAACAGGTGGAAACTCAATTATTAATGCGCCAGTACGACGGGTTGATGAAGACGGGACGCATACAGGGCCGCCAATCGCTGCAGTCAACGACCATGTAAATGAACATCCTTTAATATATCAAAACCTGGCGGTGCAAACCTTGCCGGGTTTTGTTTTGTTATTAGGTAAATGTGGAAATGAAGCATAATGATTTATTACAAAACAGAAGACGAGATTAAGCTGATGCGTGAAAGCGCCCTGCTCGTGAGCCGTACGCTCACGGAAGTAGCGGCTATTTTAAAACCGGGTATCAGCACGCTTTCGATCGATAAGATGATTGGCGGGTTTATACGCGACAATAAGGCAACTCCTTCTTTCTTAAATTACCGGGGTTATCCTTATAATAGCTGTATATCGGTCAACGACGTAGTGGTGCATGGTTTTCCCGGGAAGGACGAACTAAAGGAAGGCGATATCATATCGGTGGACATCGGGGTAATAAAGAACGGCTATCACGGCGACCACGCCTATACTTTTTCCATCGGTTTCCCGGGCGAAGCCGTTGTGCAGCTGATTAAGATAACCAAGGAATCTCTCTATAAGGGCATTGAAAAAGCGATAGCCGGTAACCGCGTGGGCGATATTTCCTATGCCATCCAGGAATACACGGAACGGCAACATGGCTATGGCGTGGTAAGGGAGCTGGTAGGACATGGGCTGGGCAAAAGCCTCCACGAAGACCCACAGGTGCCCAATTACGGAAAAAGAGGAAGCGGCGCAAAGCTCAAAGAAGGGCTGGTACTGGCCATCGAGCCGATGATTAACATGGGCACCCGCGACGTGTATACCGAGGAAGATGGCTGGACTGTGCGCACCGTCGATCATAAGCCCTCCGTTCATTTTGAGCACGATGTATGCGTACGTAAAAACAAGGCCGATATACTCTCCGATTACAGCATTATCGAAGCTGCAGAAAGATTGAATCCCAACCTGTTTACCAACTAAGGGTAAATATTTTTCGTTGTGAACCTCCCAATGGGAGGTTTATTTTTTACATTTAAAGATAAATTGCGTCTTATGAATGAAATTCCTTCTCCCGGCGAAGGAGAATTCAGCAGCGATCCGCAGGAAAACCTGCGTATAGAAAATGAGATCCTGCGCCTGCGCGTAAAAGCCGAGCTGGGCGGCGCTTACGAAGGGAGTGAAGATCTGCCGCCGGAAGTGGAAAACGAATTTCTTAAAAGCATTCTTTCGTTTGAACATGCCTATGCCAACTCGAAGAAAGTAAAGATTGCGGCCCTGATTGGCAACCCGGCCCTGGCCAAAGCACAGGAGCTGGACGAATCTTCCATTAAAAAAGCGCTGGAATATGTAGAGCATTTACTCGATGAACAACATATCGAAGTGGTATTCAACAAACCGAGGAATGAGCGGTTTAAATATTGTTTTATTACTGAAGAGTTGTTGGATCACGAGACAGACGATCTCTGGATGGAAGGGCTGACCAGGCAGTTCACTTACGAGGAATTTCACCCCGACCACAAAGCGGAGATAACGGACCAGACGATGGCGTTCCTGTCCGATTGGTTTGAGCGAAAAGTAGACGCCGGCAATGGATACCTGGGTGATCAGTTCATACAGCCCGATGGGAAAGTATTGGAGAAAGAAGCCCTGTTGGGTTTATTCAAAAATGTCTTTGCCGCCTATACCGCCTTTGAAGAATGCCAGTACGCGCTGGGAGAAGTACAATTCGAGTTGCAGGCGGAGAATGGAACGACAAAGGGAATGGGGCACTCGGAGGGCGCCGTTAAATATACGGCCGTGCTGGAAAGCGGCGAGCGGCAGGAGGTAGAGGGGCCGTTTAAATTTTATTTCAGGCGTGAAGACGGCTGGTGGCATATCTTCTTTTTTCATCTCACCGGATTTAATTCCTGATCATATTGTCCCGGAAACATCGTTTAATCGTTATTGGCGGGGGAGCCGCCGGCTTTTTTTGCGCGGTCAATGCAGCAAGGATGAATGCCGGGCTGGAAGTCATCATCGTGGAAAAAGGAAACCGCGTGCTGAACAAAGTGCGCATAAGCGGGGGAGGACGTTGCAATACCACCCATGCCTGTTTTGAACAAGGCGAGATGATAAAAAAATATCCCCGCGGGCCCCATTTTGTAAAAAAAGCCTTTCACCGTTTTTTCACTACGGATACTATCCGCTGGTTTGAAGAACGCGGGGTAGCTCTTAAAACCGAAGCCGACGGGCGCATGTTCCCGGTCACCGATAATTCGCAAACGATCATCGACTGCCTGCTGAAGGAGGTAAACCGTTATGGCGTACAGTTGTGGATGAACAGGGATGTGACCGCATTGCAGCGTGTGGGCGATCAATGGCAGGTATCCTTTGCCGGCGGCGAGCCGGTTAGCGCCGATTATGTTTGTGTGGCTTGCGGAGGTTATCCCAAAGCAACGATGTTCGACTGGCTGAAAAAAACAGGACATACCATCGAAGACCCGGTGCCTTCGCTTTTCACCTTTAATATGCCCGGCAACCCTATTACCAAACTAATGGGAGTAAGCGTAGAAAAGGCGCTGGTACGTATTACAGGTACGAAGCTATCGGAGCAGGGCCCCTTGCTGATTACGCACTGGGGCATGAGCGGGCCGGCCATTTTACGATTGAGCGCCTGGGGCGCCCGGGTATTGAATGCAGGCAATTATGAATTTACCGCCGTGGTCAACTGGGTACCGGAGCAGAACGAGCAGGAACTCCGCGAGCAGTTCGGGCAACTACGTTTTGAACTGGCCCCGCAAAAAATAGTCAATAAAAACCCCTTCGGGCTACCACAACGTTTATGGGAATACCTGCTGGGGCAATCAGGTATAAAAGAAGACATACGCTGGGCCGATTTGCCCGCCGCCGGGCAAAATAAGCTCATTAAGAATATATGTGCACAGGAATTTGCAGTAAAAGGTAAAACCACCTTTAAGGAAGAATTTGTAACGGCGGGGGGTATCCGGTTAAACGAAGTGGATGCCAATACCATGATGAGTAAACTGCAACCCGCGTTATTTTTTGCCGGGGAAATACTGGATGTAGACGGCGTTACGGGCGGTTTTAATTTCCAGCATGCCTGGACCAGCGGCTGGATAGCCGCGGAATCCATTACTGCTTTATTGAAAGGGCAATAACCGGCCATCGTTGTAATGCGTATAATTGATGAACGAGGGGTTCCCTTTATAGTACACATTTCCTTTATACTGCACCCGCACGTTCAGCGTTCCCGTGACCCATACATGCGCATCGCGTATGCTGCGCTGGTCCAGGTCCATATTTACTACCTGCAGGTTGCCCAGGTTCATGGTGCCTTTCTGCCCGCAATATACAGAAGCATACGCCGCAGAACCGCTGAGGTCATACTCTGCATTTTCTTCGCTGATCAGGAGCGTGAGCGCTTTCACTTCCAGGTCGAGCGTTACCGGGGAAACGGCTTCGTAGGAATCAAGGAAAAGGCTGGAATCAACAAGGGTATTAGAGGAAGAAATCGTGCCCGATCCGGACATGACAAGACTGTCCAGTACTTTGACTGAAATATGCGCGGTAATTGTTTCCGAAGGGCCTTTCAACCAGGAACACGCGCTGTTATTGCTAAGGGTAAGTATATTGTTTTGAATATCTGCTTTGATAAATGGTTGCAGGTGGTCGCCGGCTTCGATGCTGATAGTGTTGACGGTATCCTGTGTCAGCACGATATTGATATTGTCATTGACATGTATTTGCTTAAACGGCGCGTTGATAGTGCGGATGCTGGTCACGGCGGTGCCGCCTGACTCAAAACATCCTTTTTTCTTACACCCGGCCAGCGCTATCAAAAGGCAGGCTGTTATTGCTATAATCGGTTTCATGCGGTAGTTTAAAATCTGTACCCGAATCCCCAATCGATATGATCGGCTTTTCCCAAATGCGTTTTCAACTGGAATATCGCTTTCCAGTGCGTGCTGATGGCGTATCGCAACCCGATGATCTGAAACAGGCTGGCGACCGGGTAATTATTATACAAATAAAACCCCATTTGCAGCGGGATGCTGACCCGGCCGATATTGTGTTCATAGCAGGCATACAGACCGGCTTGTATTTTGGGCTTGCTGTTGTCGAAACTTACTATAGGCTCGTTGGGTACCTGTTTGTCAAGCGAAGGGTCATCCGTGAGCAGCAGCCCTGCGCCCAGCTCGTCGGCATGTATTTTTCGAAACATCAGCTCTGTGCTGATGGTGGTAACGAAATAATGCGGGCTTTCGAGCCAGTCCCCCTGTTTGATGGCGCCGGTCACGAATACCTGCCAGTGCATTTCCCTGCCGGAGAGGGGCGGGGGCAGTTTGCGAAATCCAGCCGGGTCGGCAATGTGGTAACGAATGCCCAGGGTAAGCGCCGGCATGTTCAGCCCGAGATTTGGTTCCTGCCAAAGCCCGTTGGAGATATGGGTAAAGCTGATACCACCGGTGATGGCCAGATGACTGCTTATCCTGCCTTCCGCTTCCGCCAGCATGCTGATGCAACTGTTAAGATGGCTGCCGATCAGCAGGTTCTTATAATTCGTGATGACGTTGAACGGCTTTTCTATCCAGGCTATGCCCGTACCAAGCCTGAAACCGAACCGGAACCCACGGCTGCGGTAAAGCGCGAAATTGACATAGGGAAATACGCCTGCCATGTGGCCGATGTACTCCCGGCTGCCGGTATTTCCGAAGAATGCCGTTACCCCGATACGGGGATAATTGTTGCTCTGCTGCCAGCGCTCGCTGCCATCGGTTTGACGGCTGATATTGATTTCACCGAACGATGTGTACGAATCACGGAGATAAACAGCCTTGGGCTTATTGGTCAGGAAGAACCCCTCATGGTATTTGAATTCAGCCGAAAACGGGTTATGGACAGGTGGAATGGAATCCTGGGAGCGGGCGATAAGGATAATACAACAGGTGGAAAAAAGGCCCATGCCTTTTTTTACCTTGCTACTTAGAGCCATGTTGAAGGTTAAGTGATACGATGACGCAATATTATAAAACAAAAGGGAGGAAATGCGGCGGGTTTTGTTAACACGTTGTTGCCGCTTGCAGTTTACCGGTTACTGGTTGCCGGTTGCAGGGGATGGCGGGTTGAGGTGCGGCCGGAGGCTGGTTGGCTGGCGTAAGCCACTGGTAACCAGCCACTGATAACTTGTAACTTACTCATTATCAATGCCATAAATTGCTTGAGATTCCCCTGTTTTGGCGTATATTTGCAGCCCCGATAAAAAAACGGGGTTTTTATCATGTTTGAGCATTTTATTTTTAAACAACTAAACGCTGATGCACAGGAGTCTTCTGCTACAGAAACAGCAGAGGCTACAGCGACACCCCCTGCACCTGTGGCTGCGCCGGTTATTGCAACGGCACACGATGATTTCGATTGGAGCATCGACAAACGCAATGTTTCTTCTTACAACAAAGAAGAAAAAGAAAAGTACGGTAAAGTGTACGACAGCACATTCGTTCAGATCACCGATGGCGAACTGATCAAAGGTTCTGTGGTAGGTTTGACCAAAACGGATGTTGTTTTGAACATTGGCTTTAAAAGCGATGGTCTTATTTCATTAAACGAATTCCGCGATTTACAGAACCTGAAAATAGGTGATGAAGTGGAAGTGATGGTAGTGGAAAAAGAAGACCGCGAAGGTCACCTGCATCTGAGCCGCAAGCAGGCACGTATCACCCGCGCATGGGAAAAAATCGTGGAAGTTCACAAGACCGGCGAAGTTATTACCGGTACTGTTACCTCCAAGACCAAGGGCGGTCTGATCGTAGACGTATTCGGTATGGAAACCTTCCTGCCAGGTTCGCAAATCGACGTGAAACCGGTAACCGATTACGATCAGTTTGTCGGTAAGACAATGGAATTTAAGGTTGTGAAGGTAAACGAGGCTATCAAGAACGCCGTCGTATCTCACAAGGCCCTGATTGAAAGCGATATTGAAGCACAACGTGCCGAGATAATGAGCAAGCTCGAAAAAGGCCAGGTACTCGAAGGAACCATCAAGAACATCACCGATTTCGGTGCGTTCATGGACCTCGGCGGTCTGGACGGCTTGTTGTATATCACCGATATTTCATGGGGACGTATCTCTCACCCGAGCGAGGTGTTGAAACTGGATCAGAAGCTGAAGGTCGTGGTACTCGATTTCGATGATGAAAAGAAACGTATCAGCCTCGGTCTGAAACAACTGACACCGCATCCGTGGGATATTCTTCCTGAAAATGTGAAAGAAGGTGAAGTAGTAGAAGGCAAAGTAGTGAACATCGAAGACTACGGTGCATTCCTCGAAATCCAACCCGGCGTGGAAGGACTGGTACACGTAAGTGAAATTACCTGGGCCAATACTCCCATCAATGCGAAGGAGTTCTTCAAACTCGGCGATATTCACAAGGCAAAGATTGTAACGCTCGATAAAGACGCGCGCAAGATGAGTCTTTCTATCAAGCAACTGAGCGAAGATCCCTGGAATACCATCGAAACCAAGTTCCCTGAAGGCAGCCGCCATACGGGCCTGGTGAAGAACATTACTCCTTACGGGGTATTTGTGGAACTGGCAACCGGCATCGGCGGTATGATCCACATCAGCGACCTGAGCTGGCTCAAGCGTTTCAATCACCCGAGTGAATACACCAAGGTGGGAGAAAAGATTGAGATCAAGATCCTCGGTATTGACAAGGACAACCGTAAGTTGCAACTGGGACACAAACAACTCGAAGAAGATCCCTGGAATGCACTGCAGGATACCTTTGCAGTCGGCACCATTCACGAAGGAACTGTTACCCGCAAGGACGACAAGGGCGCTATCGTTCAGCTCCCTTACGGCCTGGAAGGATTTGCACCTAACCGCCACCTCAACAAGGAAGACGGCAAGCAGGTACAGGCTGATGAAACAGCGCAGTTCATGGTGATTGAATTCGATCGCAATGAAAAACGCATCGTTCTTTCTCATACCCGTATCTGGGAACAGGTAAGGAACGAAGAGAAGGATGTTGCCCGCAAGGAAGCAAGGGTAGAAGCCGACAAAACAAAGAAAGCCGTTAAGAACATACAGGGTAAAGTTGAAAAAGCAACCCTGGGTGATCTTGGCGTACTGGCAGAATTGAAAAAGAAGATGGAAGGCGGCGATAACGAAGCTGCTCCGGAAGCTCAATCATAGGAAGCCTGCTTTATTATACTGAAATGCCCCGTAGCGATACGGGGCATTTTTATTTGGGATGCTGAAGACACATTTGTCGCTCATTGCTCCAGGCTATCCAGTAATAATCCATTGAAGTTTTGGAGTGAAGACAGTTTCAAATCCGCTATACACCATTTATTCAATTGCTGTTGGTGGCGGTCGGGCACGACCACGCATTTCATGCGGGCGGCTTTGACGGCAATCATGCCATTGAACGAATCCTCGAAACAAATACATTCAGTTGGTAAAGCATCCAGCGCCTCCGCACAATCCAGGAATACCTGGGGGTGGGGCTTGCCATATAGCAGGTGTTCGGCCGAAGCAAGGGTCGTTATAAAAGGCCTGATTTGAAGTTTATCGACTACCACATTAATAAGGTCCATTGGCGAAGAAGAAGCCAACCCTATTTTAAATCGCCGGTCCTTAAAAAATTGAAGTACATGTTGTACACCCGGCATCGGCATTGCGCGGGCGGCAATCTTTTCAATAGCCTTTTTGACGATGGCTTCTTCCGCTTCGACGGCATATACTTTGTTGATCCCAAAATGGGTGAACCAGTGATGAATCCATTCCCTGGTGCGCAGCCCGGTGCTGGTGTGATATTGGTCGGTAGTGAGTTTTACGTTAAAGCGGCTCATGACTTCCATGCCCGCCTCCTGCCAGAGCGGCTCCGAGTCGATGAGCAAACCATCCATATCGAAAATGACCGTTGTAAGCATGGGTAAAAATATTAGTTTTCATGCAAATGATTTACATTCGTAATTGATTGTTTCAACAAATTAAACAGGCATGGGAACTTTCATCGAACGGTTGAAGCATGTGAATATAGTCCGTAAACTGGTGTACGTGTTGGTTGGTTCGATTTCCTACCCGGGACTCGCTCTTATCAACCGCCTGCAGATTTCCGGTACGGAGCATCTGCGTAAACTCCCGAAAAAAAACGTTCTTTTTGTCAGCAACCACCAGACCTATTTTGCCGATGTCATCACCTTCCTGCATATTTTCGGCGCGGTGAAATGGAGAAAACAAAACCGTCTTGGCATCCCTTATTACCTGCTGAATCCTTTTACCAATGTATATTATGTGGCGGCGGAAGAAACCATGAGAGGCAGTTGGGTCAGTCGCCTGTTTACGCTTGCCGGCGCACTCACTGTCAAAAGAACCTGGCGACCGGAGGGCACGGAAGTGCGCAAGGGACTCGACCCTTCGGATACAAGAAAGATAACCCGTGCATTGGAGAACAACTGGATCATTACCTTCCCGCAGGGCACTACCAAACCCTTTGCCCCCGGGCGTAAAGGCACGGCTTCCATCATCAAAATGAACAAACCCATCGTAGTGCCCGTTGTCATCAACGGGTTCTGGCGTGCATTTGATAAAAAAGGTCTCCGGTTTAAAAAGAAAGGCGTGCTGCTATCGGTACGCTTCAAGGAGCCGCTGGTTATCGATTACGATGCCCCGGCCGAAGCGATCCTGGCGCAGATAATGGATGCCATCGAACAGAGCAAGGAGTTTATGATGAAAGGTGCGCATCATTGGAAGACGGAGAATGCCTAGTTACAGGTTACCTGTAACCAGCTTTAATCCTTTATAAAGAGCGCGCGTAATTCTGCCGCATCTGCAGGTTTCATCTTGCCACCAAGAATCAGGCGGAGCTGTCTTCTTCGCAGCGCACCATCGAACAGCTTTTTATCTTCTTCGGTTTCTGCCAGCAGTGGGGGAACGGGACGTGGCTTGCGGTTGGGATCGAGGGCCACGAACGTATAATAAGCCTCATTGCTTTTGTATTTGTATTGCTGCGTCAAATCTTCTCCCCAAACATTGAGGTGGACTTCCATAGAGGACGTAAAAGCGCGGGTAACCTTTGCGGCGATATGTACCACGTTGCCGAGCTTGATGGGTGATTCGAACGAAATATTATCCACCGAAGCCGTTACTACGGGCGCGTTACAATGCTTCATCGCGGCCAGGGCGGCGGCAATATCCATCCAGTACATCAGGCGGCCGCCCATGAGATTGCCCAGTATATTGGTATCACTGGGAAGAACAAGTTCGGTCATTATCACATGCGAATCGGCGGGTTTCCTGGCTGTCATATTTTTCATCATTCGGGCAAAGATAAAGGTTATTTTTTCCTGCGTCCTTCCAGTATCCGGTAAAAGGACCGGCTCCTGATTTCTTCTATCGTGAGACCCGTAACGGTGGCTTCTTCCTCCGTGATAGCGCCGCAGTTCATGGCTTTCAGGAAGAAATTAAGCAAGCCCTGCCCGGTCGCGGCATCGTCGAAGATATCACCGGTGAGCGTGCTGATGGCAGCACGTTCGACAAAGGTCTTCAACCTGTACACGGCATCTTCGTAGCTGTTAAGAAAAAAATGATAGGTAGCCGCATACCGCATGGGTAATTGCGCGGGGTTGAGATCCCAACCCTGGTAAAAGCCATTGATAAGCGAATGCATGCTGTGATTATAGCCTGTGCGCCAGGCATGGTGTACCGACTCCCGGTTTTCTGCCTGTTGTTCGAAACTAAGGTTGTCGCCACGATGGGGCCCGATGGGCATTACGTTGGTGGCGCCATCACTCAGGAAAATGCCGGTACCCGCAAGCGCCACTTTCGTCATGTGATGTGCAAAATCACATACCGGGTGTCCCATCGTCTGGTATTTGGCGGTGATGCCACAGGAAGCGGTATAATCGTAGGTGCCGAAATGGGCTGCGATACACCTGCCTTCGCTGGCCCGGATGATGCGCATCAACGGGTTGCGCCCCTCATCGTCCATTACGATCTGTGTGGCTTCCACCATCGTTTCCATTTTCAGCGTGCCCGGGGCCAGTTTGTTTTCTTTCTCTATCAGCTCAAAACATTTCAGCAGCGTGGTCACCTGTTCGGGTATGGTCACCTTGGGCAGCATCACCACGAAGTTACCGGGCAATACCCTCCCGGTTTTTTCCAGCAGGGTGGAGAGGAACAGGTCCATCGTGCGCAGCCCGCGGTATTTCAAATCTTCGGTAAAGGGTTTGATGCGGATGCCGATAAAGGGCGAAATGGTTTTATGCTGCATACCCAGCGCCAGTTCTTCGGCGGCACGGACAGCCGTTGCATCTTCTTCATCGTCGGGGCGGTTGCCGAAACCGTCTTCAAAATCGATGCGGAAATCCTCTACTGCTTCGGTGCTGAGCTTGTGTACAACCCGGTTATATACGGAATAAGCCAGCCAGCCATTTTCTTTTTTTCTTTCTGACGGGGATAGTTGTGCGAGCTTATGCCCGAGGTCTACAATATCCTTTTCGTGCTGCGACAGTTCTTCATGTCCTTCCCAACGCAGGGCTTTGGCGAGCACTACAAAATTGGGAGCGTATGTTTGCAGGTTGCGCAGGGCTATTTCACCCATCTTCTTACAGGTATCCGATTTAAACAGGTTGGCCCCGCCGTAGACGGTATGCACGGGCTGGCGATCGGGTTTATCGCCGGGATATGTTTTTTGGAACTGTATATTGGCCTTTTGCAGGTGGCCGAGCAAACTTTCTTTTTCTTTTTCGGTAATGGAAAACTTCATACAGTCTTTTTAATTTATTATTGGTTGGAGGCGAGCGGTTCCTTTCAGAGTAGGGTGAGCCGCCCCTGTAGGGCGACCCACCCTTCGTAGGGTTGCGGTGGGTCGCCCTACAGGGGCGGCTCACCGTAAGAGTTCGTCATGAACCGCGATAGGTCGTGTACCCATACGGATTTAACAACAAAGGAATATGATAATGCTCATGGCCGCCGACCATAAAAACGATCTCTGCAAACGGGTAAAATACTTCCACTCCCAACTGTTCAAAATACGGCCGCAGTTCAAACCGCAGCTTGTAGGCGCCCGCGGGCAGTAATATATCATCACTGAGCAGGTCGGAAACCCGGCCATCCCTGTTGGTAATACCGTTGGCGAAAGGCGACCAGTTTCCCTGCTGCTCAAGGTATAAAATGACATCCACCCCTTCGGCGGGTTTGCCCAGGCTGGTATCGAGAATATGCGTGGTGATCTGGCTCATGCGGCAAGTAATTTTTCCAACCGGAGTCGGGTGATCTTGTTTTGTTCGGCCATAGCGATTTTTATTTCATCGGAAGGGTTGTTGTGCAATCTTGCCTGCAACAGGGCCAGCATTTCCCCGGCGGACTTACCGGTAGCGCAGACGATAAAGATATAACCGAATTTTTCTTCGTACTGCAGGTTGCCTGCCGCCAACGCTATCAGCACTTGTTCCGAAGTATGGCGCACGGCCGATTGTTCGCCTTCCGCCCATTGACTGGTAGATGCGAATTTCTCTTTTAAGGAATCAATATCACCGATTTTCGGATGATGGGTAAACGCTTCCCTCCAGTCTTTTTCGGAGCAGGCAAACCATACCCGTTCAGCTTCGGCAAGCAACTGCTCTTTGCCACTCACCGGGAATGCGGCGGCCACCTGCTCTACCCAGGCGGTAGCGCCACAGCATTTGGCCAGCGCCTCTTTCAGATCAGTGGCCGGGAGATGATTGAGTTCCGTTAATGTCATTATACGGTAGTAGGGAAGCGGTTGATGTTTTTATAATAAATATATACCGCGGGTTCCTTGCCCATAGCGGTAAACCATTGCTGGCAATAGGGCGCCATCCAGATGGAATCGCCTTTTTTTATAGGGTACCATTGATGGTCGAGCATGTAAACGCCCTGTCCCTGCAGGTACAGCAGCCCATGCTCCATGATATGTGTTTCCACGAAAGGCAGGTGACCACCGGGATCATACGTGAAAATATTCACCGCCATGTCGAACGAAAGGTTGTCCGGCAACAATACCTGGAGCCGCAGCGCCGGATCATCGAGGTAAGCGGGGGCTTCCACCCTGGCCGCATCACCGAAAAGCACCGAAGGAATCACATGTCCTTCAACGCCTTCATATTTTTTGTGGAAAGTGAGTACCTGGGTGCCTTCTTCCGGCTGGCCGAAACTATATTCAGTTTGAACGGGAACGTATACAAAATGGCCGGCGGCCAGTTTTCTTTTTTCGGCGCCTATACGGGCGCTACAAGCGCCTTTTATCACATAAAAGAATATTTGCGATACGGCGGTATGGCCGCTTAGCTGCCCGTCTTTTTTAAACGTCACGAGGGTTTGACAGAGTCCCGCGCCCATACGTTCGTTGATGATGACGTTTACCGTGCAGTTGGTCCATCCGGGCACATTGCTGTTGATATAGCCATCGGGACTGATCACGGCGTGATTGCTTTTTACCACTGATCGGGTGAGTGCTGATATTTCCATATTACCGGGTATGCTGTTTAATAAGTTGATGAATAAAGTTAGCAGATACTTCGACAGCAGCGGCAAGATCTTTTAGCTCCACGTTTTCCTGTGGGTGGTGGCTGATGCCCTCAAAACAGCGTACGAACAGCATGGCGATGGGCGACACTTGCGAAATGGGCACGCCGTCATGTCCCGCGCCGCTGACCAGTTCCACCGGTTCATGCCCGGCTTGCCGTATGGATTGGACCAGCAGGTCGTTGAGCCCGGCATCACAGGCCACGGGAGTGGTTTCCTGCACCAGGTTCCATTCGAAGGAAATCCCGCGCCGGGTGCTGACGGCCTTACAGCTATTTTGAAGGGCTGTATAAGCGGTGGACAGCACGGTGGGGTCATTGCTCCGCAGGTCCAGCGTGCAACTGACTTCACCGGGAATGGTATTGCTGGCCGCATGACTGATGTGTAGTTTACCCACGGTAGCAACCACCTGCGCTTTATTTTCCAGCGCCCATTGTTCCACCGCCAGGATAAATTCGGAAGCACAGCAAAGTGCGTCCCGGCGCATGTCCATCGGCACGGTGCCCGCATGCCCGGCCGTTCCTTTGAAAATGATCTCCGATCGTTTCTGCCCCGCGATGCCTTTTACAACGGCTACGGGAATATGTTTTTCGTATAATACGGGCCCTTGTTCGATATGCACTTCAAAATAACCAAGCCATTCACCGGGGAGAATCCTGTCCTGTGCCAGCAGTGCGGCATCCCCACCGATGGCCGTAATCACATCTTTCAATGGCGTGCCGGTTGCATCTTTTTTCTCCAATAGCGAATGATCAAAAGACCCGGCCACTACTTTACTCCCCAGGTAGGTGGTATGAAAACGAACCCCTTCTTCGTCGCTGAAAGCAATAAGTTCGATGTGAAAGGGCAGCGGTGTTTTGGCCTGCATCAATTGTTCCAGCAGATCGAGGCCGAGCAATACACCGAGGGGTCCGTCGAACCTGCCGGCATTTATTACTGTGTCGATATGCGAAGCAATGACCAGAGTTTTAACGTTGGGGTTGGAGGAACGCAGCCTCCCCCGCACGTTGCCCATATTGTCCGTCCGCGTTTGAAGGCCGGCTTTTTCCATCCACCCGGCAACCTTCCGGCTGCCTTCGAGGAAAGCATTGGTGCCAAAGGTCCGCGCGATAATACCGCTCTCCTCACTGACCGAAGCCAGCTCCTCTATCCGCGTCATGATATTCTGCGCCCTTGGTAAATATTCGTTCATAATGACCTTTATTAGTGTGAAGCAGTGACCAGTTGACCTTTATTTAATTGCAAGAAATGGCCGTCATTGTACGCCCGTATGCCGCCGAGAAATGTTTGCTCCACTACGCCATAGAGCGATTCACCCAGGTAAGGGGTCACTTTATGTTTATGCCAAATCATGGATTCAGTAACGGTAAATTGTTTTTCCGGGTCCCAAACCACCAGGTCGGCATAATAGCCTTGGGCGATTTTTCCTTTGGATGCCTGCACCCCTGCCAGTCTTGCCGGTGCTTCGCAAAGCCAGCGGGCAATATCATTGAGCGAGGCGCTTCGCTTACGGGCGAGGGTCCACAGTACCGGCAGCGCAAACTGCAAAGACGCGATGCCGCCCCAGGCTTTTTTGAAATCACCGGACTGCAACTGCTTCAGCTCCGGCGGGGCGGGGGAGTGATCGGTAGCGACGAAATCGATAATACCGTCCTTTAGCGCCTGCCATAGCAGCTCGTTGTTGGCCTTTTCACGTATCGGCGGGGCGCATTTAAACGCGGTTTGCCCATCGGCAATCTCTTCGGCATTGAAGTAAAGATAATGCTGGCCCGTCTCCACGGTCAGCGGCAGTCCTTTTTCCTTGGCTTTGCGGATGGGCCCGATGGCTTCGGCCGAAGAAAGGTGCACGATATGTACCCGGCAGTTGAATTCTTCACAAAGCCGTATCATGAGGTCGATGGCCCTGTTTTCCCATGCTTTGGGGCGCGACGAGAGGTAGCCGGGGTACGAACCGGGCGCCCAGGGTGGTTCGTTGGCGGGCTTGTCGGTCAGCTCGCAATGCACGAGCAGGGGCAGGCCGTAGCGGGCCAGCAGGGGCATGGCTTTGCGCAGGTCGGCTTCCGTGGCGTTGGGAAAATCGTCGATGCCTGAATGCGTTAAAAAGGCTTTAAAGCCCAATACGCCTTTATGAATCAGCGGTTCAATGTTGTCATAGTTGCCGGGAATAATGCCTCCCCAGAGGCCCACATGCGTATGTAGCTGGGCCATCGAGGATTTTTTTGCATCGAATGCGGCGGGCGTCGTGGTGACAGGAGAGGAATTGAGCGGCATATCCACCAGCATGGTAAGGCCGCCGGCGAGGGCGGCGCGGGTGGCGGTGTCAAAGCCTTCCCATTCCGTTCTGCCCGGCTGGTTGATATGGACATGGGTATCCACTATGCCGGGCATCAGCAGCTTATCTTCCAGGTAAATTACTTCCTTTACATCCTGGGGAACGTTGTCCACAATGTCAGCGATCCAGCCCCTGTCGATGAGCACAACGCCCGTTTTTATCCCTTCGGGCGTAAGTATTCTATTGCTTTGAATGGCCAGGTCAAACATTATTATAAAAATAGCCAATTAATTTTTTAAATTGAGTGCTGTCATCAAAACCGGCGGACATGAAAATAGTATTGGGAAAAAACGCGTATGGCAAGAATGCCGTCAATTTATCGAAGATCATCCGCCATGCCGATCACCACGAGTTCCGGCAGATATCGGTGAACGTATCGCTGGAAGGCGATTTTGAAACTACCCATACCGAGGGTGACAACAGCAAGGTACTGCCCACCGACACACAGAAGAATACGGTGTATGCGCTGGCCAAAGATCATTTTGTTTCTTCCATCGAGGCTTTCGGGCTTTACCTTGCCAATCATTTTGTGACGAATAATCCATCGGTACAGCAGGCAAGAATAGAAATCACGGAGCATGCCTGGAGCCGGATGTCGTTTGAAGATGCACAGCACCCGCATGCTTATGTGAGTAGTGGCGCGGAAAAGCATACAGCGGTGATTGTTCAAAACGGGAAGGACGTGCAGGTACAATCCGGCATCTGCGATTTACTTATTTTGAAAACGACCGATTCTGGTTTTGAAAACTATATAAAGGACAAATACACCACGCTCAAAGAAACCAGCGACCGCATATTTGCCACCCAATGCGAAGTAAACTGGCTGTATGAGCGGCTTCCCGCCGATTTCGACGAGTGGTACGATAATATCCGTACGACGCTGTTGCGGACCTTTGCCTGGCACAAAAGCCTGTCTGTTCAGCAAACTCTTTTTGCGATGGGAGAGGCGGTATTGCAGCAATACGACAGTATAAAAGAGATCAGCCTCGTGATGCCGAACAAGCATCATATACCGTTCAATCTCGAACAGTTCGGGATGGTCAATAACAACGATATATTTATTGCTACCGATGAGCCTTACGGGTATATTACAGGAACAATAACGCGCGAAAAATAAATCGTCCTTATTTTTCACCAATGCCCGGGCCAATAGTTACCACAATCCCTTTGAGGGCGGGAAGTCGTTGGTGTTTATTATCTTCATACCTATGCAGTTGTTACTAATCGCCGTTTTTGCCACCCTGACAGGCGGGCCGCGCCATAGCATCCAACTAACGCCGCCCGATTCCACCTATCTTACTTTTACACTGGAGAAGGGCGCCATTACCGTGCGTCTATTGCATTGGTCCAAACGAGCGACTACTGCCTCAGAATTGAATCACTTCGTGGATGCACACCTTCCGGGCATCGATCCAGAGAAGATCATCCTTATTGGCGACCCGAAAGCGAAGTACAAGGAGTTTGCACCGATTATCGAGGTGTTAAAGAAGCACGATTGGATGAAATTCAAACTACAGAATAAATGATTTACCCCTATAATTGAGCAGGAATTAACAATCACCGTGTCGCGGGATAATTAAAATAGGTATATCTTCCGCGGAGTTTTTACCAAAAATCTACCACCATGCAATTCACCGCTGCGCAAATAGCCGGGCTGCTCAAAGGCACCATAGAAGGAAATGCCGATGCCGTCGTCACCAAATTATCAAAAATCGAAGAAGGCGTCCCGGGTTCTGTTTCCTTCCTGGCCAACCCACTGTACACCCAATATCTTTATGGCACACAGGCTTCCGTGGTTATTATCAACAATGATTTTGTGTTGACAGGACCGGTCACGACCACCCTTATACGGGTGGAAAATGCCGGTAATGCGTTTACGCAACTGCTGGAAATGTACAACCAGGTAAAGCTCAATAAAAAAGGCATATCGAAACAAGCGTTTATTTCCGACAGCGCTACGGTCGGCAGCGATATTTATGCAGGGGAGTTTTCCTTTGTGGGCGAAAATGCCCGTATCGGCAACAATGTAAAAATATACCCACAGGTCTATGTCGGCGACAACGCGGTAATTGGCGATAACACAACTCTTTTTGCGGGTGTTAAAATCTATTCCGAAACTGTCATCGGCAAAAACTGTATCATTCATTCCGGTACGGTCATCGGCAGCGATGGTTTCCGCTTCAATCCCGAAAATGATCACAAGAAAGTGCCGCAAATCGGCAATGTGGTCATCGAGGACGATGTTGAAATCGGCGCCAATTGTGCTATCGACCGCGCCACACTGGGGTCCACCATATTACGTAAAGGTGTTAAGTTCGACAACCTCATTCATATTGCACACAATGTAGAGATCGGCGAAAACACCTATTTCGCCGCCCATGGCGTAGTGGCAGGTTCTACCAAAATAGGCAAAAACTGCATGTTTAGCGGGCAGGTGGGCATCGTGGGGCATTTGAACGTTGCCGACAATACGATCATTACGGCCCAATCGGGTATTTCAAAAAGCATTACCAAAAAAGGCGAGGTGTACATGGGCTCCCCGGCCTTCGACGCCAATAAATACCGGAAAGCCTATATTCATTTCCGTAACCTTGATGCGCTGGTGCAGAAGGTGGATAAGCTGGAAAAACAGCAAAAGGAAATGGAGAAGGGGGTGTAAGTCCTGTCTTAAAAATATTTTACTACACTACTGTAATAGTTGCGTGCTTACGACGACTAACCAATCGTATCTCAATTTGTCACGCAACTTTTACAGCAATGAAAATCTTTTCACGCCGTGATTTTCTCCAGCAGGCGGCACTCGGGGCTGGCGGCGCTATCGCGCTGGGTGCAATGCCTTTATTACCTACTCCGGCAGTAACCAATTATGATGGCAGGAAACTGAACATCGCGCTTTGCGGGCTGGGCAATTATGTCGGCGCATTGGCCTATGGGCTGGAGTCGTCGCAATACTGCCGGCTCGCAGGCATCGTCACCGGTCACCCGGCCAAGGCGGAGCAATGGAAAAAACAATATACCATCCCGGATAAGAATATCTACAACTACGACAACTTCGATGAGATCGTGCACAACAAGGATATCGATCTCGTGTACGTGGTGCTGCCCAATGCTATGCACCGCGACTTTGTGATCCGTGCGGCGGCGGCGGGCAAGCATGTCATAACGGAGAAGCCGATGGCGGTGTCGGTAAAGGAATGCGAGGAAATGATCGCGGCCTGCAAGGCGGCGGGGGTACAACTGGCGGTGGGTTATCGCCTGCATTACGAGCCCTATCATCTGGAACTAAAGCGGCTGGGACAGCAAAGGGTGTTTGGGCCGGTGCGGCTGATTGAAGCGTCGCTTGGTTTTAAAAGCGACGACCCTTCGGCCTGGCGGTTGAAAAAAGCGCTGGCAGGTGGTGGCCCGTTGATGGATGTGGGCATTTATTGCATTCAAAGCAGCCGTTATGTGCTGGGCGAGGAGCCGGTGAGTGCCACGGCTCAGTTTGGCCCTGTCACGAATGCGGCGCTGTTTTCAGAAGTAGAAGCGAGTATGACCTGGCAACTGCAGTTTCCCGGCGGAGCGGTGTGCAATTCCACCTGTGCTTATAATGCCAATATCGATCGTTTTTTTGCGGCTGCCGATGAGGGCAGTTTTGAACTGAGCCCGGGGCTGAGCTATGGCCCGTTCAAGGGTAAAACAAGCAGGGGCGAATTGAATTTCCCGACTATCAACCAGCAGGCCACGCAACTGGATGCAATCGGCAAATTGTTGCTGGACAATAGACCGCTTCCTGCGCATATCACGGGTGAAGAGGGAATGAAAGATATCAAGATAATCCGCGCGGTGTATAAGGCTGCGGAGATGGGCAGCAGGGTGCTGCTCACTTAGCGGTGGCAGGATGTTTGTTGCGGGTAATATATGAGAAGAGCCTACAAAAAACACGATTTCCCGGTGGAGAAGATCCGCAAGTACCTCGAGCCGGGGCCGATAGTGCTGGTGAGTTCGCGCTGGAAGGGCAAAACGAATATTATGACCATGGGCTGGCATGCGGTGATGGAATTTTCCCCTTCACTGGTAGGCTGTATGATCACCAGCGCCAACCACAGTTATGACATGATCCGCAAAAGTAAAGAATGCGTGATCAATATCCCCACGGTCGATATGATCGATAAGGTGATTGGCATTGGCAATACTTCGGGAAAAAATGCCGATAAGTTTAAGCAATTCAAACTGATTGCAGAGGAGGGTGAGAAGGTAAAGGCGGAGGTGGCCCTGCCGGGAAAATTTAAGCGACAAAACCTGTAAGGATGGACGGCGGCTTTGTTTTATTCGCCCCCAGAAATATCCACTCTTGTAAGTGATTGATTATCATTTAAAAGCGAAGTATTTAACAAAAAAATACCCTTCCGGAAATACTTAAATTTCCTGTTAGCCGTTTTAGCAGCAACTATAAAAAAAGTAAATCGTTCCTTATGAAAAAGACCATTCCGTCTATCGTATTTTTACTTGTTATTGGCCTTACCAGTGTGCAGGCCTCGGGCGGTAGAAATGAACCTGTTTCTTCGAAAAAGAGCTCTGCAGTTGTTGTTCGCAACATCCTTTCGGATCGGTTACCCACGCGGTTGCTGACCCCCATTAAAAACAATTACAAGGACTATTGGATCACCGATCTGAACAAGAGAACCAGCAACGGCAAAGTCTCTTATTGCATCACCGTTGAAAATGCAGACAAGAAAATTACGATGAGCGCTACGGCCGCAAAAAACTGGTCTGTTACCCGTGTTGTAACAAAGGATGCCCAATAACGGCAATCACCAGGGCCCCTAGCGGGATATTATACAAAGCCGCCTCAGCGATATGCGAGGCGGCTTTTTTGGGTCCCACCCACCCCCAGCCCCTAAAGGGGAGTCGGGAAGTCGCTGATAAAAGGTGGCTAAATAATTTGGTAAATATTTGATTGATAGTTAATAGTTTGTGAACTATTCCCTCTCTTTAGGTATTTTAAATACTAATCAAATTAGTATTTTACTTATCTTAGCAATACGTTTTCGCTAACCCCGGGCATTAACGCAGTTCAAATCAAGCATCAGAAAAATCGCCAGGTCATGGAACTGTACGAAGGTCCGTGGGTAGATAGCGCTGCCCAAAACACGCTGCATTATGTCCAGGTATTCTGGATCGAAAATCAAACCGGGGATTATTATTTCTGCATTATAGACGGCTCCCTGCTTTATCATCTATATGTGGAAGAGGGTGTTTGGCGTGACCGTGACAGGGGAATTGATTCCTGGGCAACGCAGTTGGGGAGTCTTATTGAATCACTTATATATTAAGGTTATATGCAACTAATATATCGTCAGCTTAAATGCAATTAATGATGCTGCGTCCTTTTGAACCTTTTAAAGCTATCTATATTCCAAAGCTGCTGGAATTAAAAAGATACTGGCTGGTATCGCAAACCTATCAGCCCTATAATAATCATTTTACCACTGAAGCCAAAACCAACCTGCTGTTCACCGATTACGACGACGGCAACATGGCAAGGGAACACCTGCGATCGCTTACCGCCGATAAATATGCCGCCCTTCTCAACCTGCAAAACCCCCTGCACAAGGCAAAAGTATTGGAGCTGGTTGGAGCGCATTCCCGGTTCCACGTTTCCTGGGCTGTGATAAAGCGTGCGAAGGAGTTGGAAAACAAGCTTAATCACGGTTTCAAGGAAAAGATGAGGCGGTATATCGGAAAAAATACCAACTGGCGTATCAGCCGTGACAGTTTCCTGCAACCTTCCTTACAGGTTATCCTGGGTGAATTATTTATTATTTTAAAATACGGCGGTCAAACATTAAAGATTAAATTTGAAGAACTCGAAACAGCATGAGCTATGTGTTACGACGTTTCTTTTACGGTGGATATTGCCCGGCTGCAGGATTATTTCCCCGGCCTGGTCTTCGACAGCCAAATCAACATTGATTTCGATGCCGCTGTGCACATTATTGGTCACAGTTACGGTCTTCATCCCATTGTCTACCGCCGGCGCGAGGACGAGCAATTGCATTGCGGTCTTATGGAATGGGGCTGCATTCCCTTCTATGTAAAAGACGAGCATCAGTTTCTCCGCCAGCGGGCCACAATGCTCAATGCCCGCAGCGAGCGCGTTCTCGACGACGATAAAAGCTATTGGCATAAAATCCGCAACCGCCGTTGCCTCATACCGGTTAGCGGTGTGTACGAACACCGGGCCATCAAAGGCTGGAAAAAGAAAGTACCCTATTTTATCCAGCTCAGCGATCAGCCCTTATTCTTCCTGCCGGGCTTGTATTCGGTGACCGAATTGCCCGACCTGGCTACCGGCGAGCTGGTAAAGCGTTCTACCTATACGCTTATTACCCGCAACGCGAATGAAGTGATGAAACAGATCCATAACGACGGCGACAACAAAGGCCGTATGCCTTTATTCCTTCCTTTTGAGCTTTCGCGCGAATGGCTGCAGGACGATTTAAGTCCCGAACGCTACCGGCAAATCCTTGCTTTTGAAATGCCTTCTGAAGCGCTTTCCTACCGGCCCGTTTTTACCATTCGCAGTCCCAAAGCCCGCCCCGATGGCAAACCCAAAAACGAATACTGGGAATGGGAGAAGCTGCCCGAACCCGGCACTGCCAACCCGGATTAGTTCTGCTCAAGTCAGTCCATATGAAAGTGGAAAAATTGATTGATTTTACTGTTGACTGACAATTTTACCGGCACTTTCCGTGAGTATCCGATGGGTATAGGATGAGTATAGGATGACTATAGGATAAGTCCCCGGTAATGTTGAAGAAAAGTTTCTAATTTGCATTGGAAGATTTGTTTAAAATAAATGGAAGGGGTTATGAGCAATTATTATCCAGGAATAGCAGGAACGCGTGTCTTGATCACCGGGGCTACCAGCGGGTTGGGCCTGGCGATGGCACAGGCGCTCGTAAAAGAAGGGGCAAAGGTTTTAATCACGGGAAGAGATCAAACTAAAATCGACCAGGCGGTATCTTCTGTTACCGCCCTTTCCGGGGAATGTGCCGGAGCGCTCATTGATGTCCGGGATGAGCAATCGATTGAGAAAGGGCTTGACGGGATGATAGAGCGCTGGGGCGGCATCGATGTTCTGATCAATAACGCCGGGATCGGAATGCAAACCGTCAATCCCCGGTTTTTGACTGATCCTAAACCTTTCTGGGAGATTTCCTCTTCCGGATTCCGCGATCTCATCGATACGAATCTTACCGGGTATTTCCTGGTAGCTAAGGCAGTAGTGCCCCGGTTTCTAAAAACCGGCGGTGGAAGAATCATTAACATTAGTGTGTCTGAAGGAACGAAGAAGCGGAAAGGTTTTATTCCGTATGGTCCCTCGCGGGCAGGTACTGAGTCGCTCTCACACATCATGGCCCAGGACCTGGCTGAATACGGAATCACGGTGAATATGCTTCAGCCGGGAGGGGCAACGGCAACAGGAATGGTCCCGGACGAATTTCGGGCCGGGATGGGTGTACCGTTTTTACGCCCGGAGGTGATGGGGGAGCCGGTGCTTTTCCTTTGTTCTGATGAATCAAAGGGTCTCAATGATGAACAAATTGTTGCCAGGGATTTCCAGCAGTGGAAAACAAACTGGCTTGAGCGAAATCCGGTCTGAACAGAAGAACAGGTTAATCTCCGTCTCTTACAAAATACCAGTCGTCATGCCCATATACGTTCTCCGGGCCGTAGTACGCCAGGCTTCCGTAAATAAGCGTGTCGGCTGTAAGCCTGAGGATAGAATCGGTGGGTTTTGTCTTTTCCAATGGCAAGCTGGCCCTTGGAGTACCGCCCATGGACGTCAGTGCAAAGGCTAACTTCGCAGAGTCTGCATCAAATTTCCATACGCCGCCGATTTGCAAACTTCCATACAGGAGCTCTTCATACGTGCCATCTGTTTTCAGGGTTATTATTTCAGCCATCGATGCGTCGACAGGCTTAAAGGCTTTGCCGAATTGTTTCAGACCAATTTGTTTCCATTTGTGGCAAAGCAAACTCTTCCTGCTATCGACGGTCGTGTTCAGACATAGTAAAAAACAGAGGGTGTACATTGCAAACTTCATAAAAAAGGGTTTTGATTTGATAAAGACGTTAAAAGTACTGCATGCCTGCGCGATACTTATTTTGCGAGGAAATCCCATGCCCGCTCAAACGAATCCTTTGTGATTTCCGAAACATTGAAATGTTCCTTAAAACCGGTTAATAACAGGTTATTATCGGTCCGGTAGCCATAATTGTCTTTCCAGGGCATTTTCATAAGCACCCGCCCCTGTTCATCGACGCCTATCTCGCGCTGCGGAATCCCACTCTCAATGTCACATTCCAACAGCCAGTATTTTACTTTTTCAATGTCCTCTTCAAAATCAGGGTTGGCCCCGGGAATCAGCTTTGATAGTAGATTAACCACGATTTTCTTAGCAGCATGTTTAATGCGGCTATCAGTTGCCGGAGGCAGCCCGTCTTGAGGAGCGTCAAACTGTATATAGATGGTCTGCATAAATTGCCCGCGCTTCCTTTTATATTTTTGACACCCAGGAATATTTATATGAATGGCCCTGCATCCAAACGTCTATGTATCCACAAGAAAAGAAATTCATCGCAAAATCAATGGAAAACGTTGTCAAAAGAGAAATTAATTTTTCTCCCCGGGTGATTTTTATGACAATCCTGTCCCGGATAACGGTCAAACCCGCGTTATTGAAAAATGGGCGCCATCCGGTATCTTTACGACATGAGAT
>DASYCT010000577.1:0-9420 GCA_036500065.1 Chitinophagaceae bacterium
GTACAATGTGACGCTGCCATCCACTTCCGGGTTTACGACCATGCTGCAAAACATCGGCAGTGTGCAAAACCAGGGCGTGGAATTGTCGCTGACAACGGTCAACATCGAACATAATAAATTGCATTGGACGACTTCGTTCAATATCGCCCGCAACTTCAATAAGGTACTCAGCCTGGGTGCCGTGAATTACCAGTTCACCGGCAACGTAAGTACCAGCCTCTTCCCAAGCGGCGGTCAGAATTCGTCTATCCTCCAGGTAGGTCAGCCCATCGGCTCCTTCTATGGGTATGTGTTTGGCGGCATCTGGCAAAGTGCGTCGGATATTCTTAAAAGCGGTACCAAGCAGGCAGTTAAAGCCGGTGATCCTATCTACAAGGATCTGAATGGTGACAGCTCCCTGACGGCCAGTGATAAACAAATCATCGGGCATGCCTTGCCGAAATTTACCTATGGGTTTACGACCAACCTGACCTACGGGCGGTTTAATCTCTTCATTCTCGTACAGGGTGTGTATGGCGATAATATCCTGAATGAAAACAGGATTGAAATGGAAAACGGTACTATCTCCGACAATAAGTTTGCTTATGTGGCGACCAAAAGCTGGACCGGTCCCGGCACCAGCAATACCCTCGCCAGTGTGGCAAGCACCTACCGGCGGGGATTGGGCGTAACCAGTGATATCATAGAAGACGGCAGCTTCGCACGGATTAAGACCATGACCCTTTCGTATGATCTGCCGTTGCCCAAACTCACCACGGTATTCAAGTCCGCCAGCATCTATATCACCGGCCAAAACCTGATCACGATCACTCACTATACGGGCTACGACCCCGAGGTGAACTCGTATCCCAATTCGTCCGGTAACTATACCTCGCTGAATACCGATTACAACCCTTACCCGAATGTAAAAACATATACAGCCGGTATCAAACTGGGCTTTTAATACCCGGTATTATTGTTTTGTTTATGATAAATACTATAAAAATGAAAAAATATATAATACTGCTGTCTGGTGTAAGCGCACTGCTGTTTGCTTCCTGCAAAAAACAGTTGACGGAAACACCGTACAGTTTTTTGACACCCACGAATTTCTACCTGACCGCGGCTGATGCGCAATCGGCTATCAATGGTGTGCTGAGCGCCCTGCAACCACAGGCCTACTACCAGCGTACCATCTATATCATCACCGAACTGCCGGGCGATGACCTTGTACCATTGCTCACGCAGAACCAGGAGCGCATCGATATGTACAAGCTGCAATACACGCCCACCAACCCGGAAATCACCAACTGGTGGCAAAACAGCTACAAACTCATCAGCCGCGCCAACGATGTGATTGCCCATGTCCCCTCCATTGTTATGGATGTGCCTACACGCAACAATATCGTGGGCAATGCCTATTTCCTGCGCGGGATGGCTTATTTTGATTTGGTAAGGAGTTTTGGAGATGTGCCCCTGATCCTGAGCCCCATCACCAGCCCATCCGATTCTTCGCTGTTCCCAAAACGTGCCGCTGCTGCAAACGTTTACCTGCAGGCAATTTCCGATCTTAAATATGCGGAAGCGAATTGTTTCGCCGAATCTGCTATCTCGTCTGCCAATAAAGGAATGGTTTCTTCCGGCGCCGCCACGGCCATGCTGGCAAGACTCTACCTGCAAAGAGCCAGCAGCGCATTTGCCGACCCGCAGGACAACCAGAATGCACTGGCCGAGTGTAATAAGGTCATTAGCTCCGGCGTGTATTCGCTCATGCCGGTATATTCCGATGTATTCAACTGGGACAAGAAATTCTACCCGACCCAGAAAGAAGTCATCTTTGCCGTTCAGTTCGGGGCCAACGGGAGTAATATAACGCAGAATATCACCTGCCGCATGTTCTCGCCCTCCGGTCTCGGCGGTTCCGGTTCCTTCCAGTGCAATGTCAACTTCTTCAACAATGGTTACCCTGCCGATGATACCATCCGTCACAACTGGAATGTGTCCAACAAAGTCGGCGCCGCTACTGTCGCTCCCTTTATTTATAAATACCGCGATGCCCAATGGGTCGCAGGCACCAACAATGCCCGGATGAACTGGATCGTGCTTCGCTACGCGGACGTATTGCTGATGCAATCCGAGGCCATCAACAACCTGACGCCGGCAGATCCCAGCAAGTTCACCGGCATCAATGCCGTGCGCGCCCGGGCTGGTCTTACTTCACCCACGCAGCAGTACAGCTTTACCAATGTGCCCACGCAAGCCAATTTTGTGGATACCCTGGTAGCCGAACGCGGCAAGGAATTGTGCGTGGAAGGCCATCGCCGCTGGGACCTGATCCGGCTCGGCCGCTACAAACAGGTCGAAGTCAGCGTCGGCTTTACCCTGAAAGATTACCAGTACCTGCTGCCCATACCGCAGACGGAAATGGATGCCAATAAAAACCTGGTGCAAAACCCAGGCTACTAACGAATAGCCCCATCGGGGTCCTGTGTCAGTAACCGGCAGCCTGGGCTGCCGGGCCATCATAAAGCGCCTTACAGGCGCTTTATGATTTTTAAAACCAATCCGTCGTATATTTAAAGCATAAATTTCCTGGCTATATGAAACGCAAGCCCGCCTTCCTGTCTTTCCTGCTGACCATTGCGATCTGTTCCAACCTCACCGCGCAGGTCACTCCCCGCAATCTCCTGCAGCCTTTCAGCGAACAGCTCCCGCAATTACTGGTTTCCCGGGACCAGTTTCAGCCCTTCCCCCGCAACCCGGAAGCATGGAGACGACTGGTGCCCGACAGTGTTATCGAACGATTGATAAAAGACGGGGAAACAGCGCTGAAAATGGAATTCAAATCCATACCCGCTACACTTGCCATGGAATTTGCCCGCAACGGTAACCGCATCCGCTATGAAAGAGCATCGTTTGAAAAACGAAATGCACTCTGGAACCTCGTGCTGGCGGAAGCCCTGGAAGGAAAAGGACGTTTCACCGACCAGATCATGAACGGCGTATGGTCCATCTGTGAAGAAAGTTATTGGGGAATAGCCGCGCATGTGGGACTGCAAAAAGCCGGTAAAGGCCTGCCCGATGTCCAGGAACCTACCGTGGACCTCTTTACCGCCGAAACAGCGGCTGTCCTGGCATGGACTGATTTCTTTGCCGGTGAGGAACTCGAAAAAATATCCCCGCTGATTCGTCCCCGCATTTATTATGAAGTCAACAGGCGGGTGTTCACGCCGTTGCTGACCGCTAAATATGGTTATCTCGGCGGCGGTCGCACCGATGTGAAAGTAAACAACTGGGACCCCTGGGTCATGTCCAACTACCTCACTGCGGCCCTGTTGCTCGAAAAAGATGAAGCGTCACGTGTCCGTGATTGCCGCATCGCCATGAAATACACCGATCTTTATATCAATGGGCTTGGCGATGACGGCGGCTGTGAAGAGGGACCGGGCTACTGGTCTGCCGCAGGTGGTTGTGTATTTGATGTACTCAGCTTGCTGTCAGAAGCGACCGGCGGCCGGATCAGCATTTATACGCAACCGATTATTCATAAGATGGGCGCCTATATTTATAAGACCCACATCGCCGGTAAATATTATATCAACGTAGCCGATGCCCACCCGGAACTGGTGCCCGACCCGTTGATGCTGTACCGGTTTGGTAAAGCAATTGCGGATACTACCATGATTCATTTTGGAAGCTGGCTGATGCATACTTACCCCTTGCCCTCCGTTTCCTATGAAGCGTTTCATCGCACCCGCAGCCTCTTCGACCTGCTGGCCCGCAAAGAATGTATGCAGGAACCTGCCGTGGAACCGCAGCCGGCCGATGCCTGGTTCCCCGATCTGCAACTGATGGCCACCCGCTCCGTCAACGGTCTTTACCTGGCCGCGCACGGCGGCACCAACGGCGAAAGTCATAACCACAACGATGTGGGCGATTTCATTGTCTACGCCGATGGATACCCCGTTATCATCGATGTAGGATCAGGCACGTACACCGCCCGCACCTTCTCCAACCAGCGCTACAGCCTTTGGTTCAATACCTCGCCGTATCACAACCTGCCGGTGATCAACGGCGAACAGCAACAGGAAGGTCTTGCTTTTGCCGCTTCAGGCGTTCAGTACGAGTCCATCAAACAGGTATCCCGTCTTTCCATGGACATTGCCAAAGCCTGGCCCGCCGCTGCCGGCATACAAAGCTGGCTGCGGACCGTTGGTCTCGATAAAAAAGGAACAATCCGCATCGTCGATCAATACAGCCTTTCGGCTCCCGCCAAAAGCCTCACCCAAACCTTTATGACGGTGCAGGAAACCGACATTACAAAACCCGGTGTGCTGGTCTTTATCCTTCCCTCCGGGAAAAAGGTCAATCTTCAGTACGATGCTGCCGCATGGACCGTCACCAAAGAGAAGATGGAACTGGTCAGCCCCGAAGACCAGGGTCTTAAACAAACCTGGGACAACCGGGACATCTACCGTATTCTATTAACCGCAAAATCACCGGCAGATAAAGGCACGCTGATATACACCATTCGTTAATTTCCACATTATTTTCTCGTATGAAGTACAATACAATATGCTTTGCCCTGCTGATACTGGTATCCTCCGGTCTCGCAGCGCAAACAAAAAAATCACCGTACCGGAATCTCGAAGGAAAATGGGTATCCCGGCAGGACCCTCATTATACCATCGACATAAAAAATGGCTGGCTAATCGAATCCCGCCAGTCCGCCAAGCGGGTCGATAGCTTCAGGTATGAAATTTCCGGCAAACCCTGCGGGGCCGGAGCAGTGACCGGTAAAAAAACGCTTTTTATTCATCTAAAAGATAAGAAGGGCAACAATGAACATTGCTGCAAATTGCTTTCCTATACCTCCAATGCCTTTTCGTATAGCACGGCGGATAACAAAACCCTTCGCTTCATCCGCTACATCAAGCGATACTAGCTGCTGGTCGTTGCCCGTCCCTACGGGACGGGACTGCATACGGTTGTTTTTCTGTATTTTAGATACAACTATGGCAAACTTCCAGGTCGTCATCTTTTTAATGGCTATCCTTATTGGTCTTTCCGCCGTCGCGGATAAGATCCGGCTGCCATACCCCATCCTGCTGGTGCTGGTCGGGCTGATCATCGGCTTCGTACCTTTTCTGCCCGACCTGGCGATGGACCCCGACGTGGTATTCCTCGTATTCCTGCCGCCGCTGTTGTACAATGCCGCGGCCAAAACTTCGTGGCACGAGTTCAGAAAATCCCTGCGTCCCATTTCCACCCTCGCTATCACCCTCGTGTTTTTTACCACCACAGCTATCGCGGTCGCCGCACATTACTATATACCCGGTTTCAGCTGGCCGCTGGCGTTCCTGCTCGGCGCCATCGTATCGCCGCCCGATGCCGTAGCTGCTGCCAGTATTACCAAGGGGCTTGGGCTGAGTCGTCGTGTCACGACCATCCTTGAAGGCGAAAGCCTTGTCAACGATGCTTCCGCGCTGATCGCCTATCGCTATGCACTGGTGGCCGTTTCCACCGGCAGCTTTGTACTATGGAAAGCGGGACTGCAATTCTTTTGGGTGGCCGGCGGGGGTATACTGATCGGTGTGCTGGCCGGTTATTGTTTTGTATTCATTCACAAAAGAATCAATAACAACGCCACCGTCGAAACCAGCCTTACCCTGCTCGCGCCTTTTGTGGTGTACCTGGCGGCCGAACGATTGCATGTCTCGGGCGTGTTGGCCGTGGTAAGCACCGGCCTGGTCATGTCCTGGCGCGCACCGGAAATATTTTCTTCGGAAACAAGAATGCGCACCCGCGTGGTATGGGATAGTATCATCTTCCTGCTCGATGGCATTGTCTTTATTCTCATCGGCCTGCAATTGCCGGATATCGTAAAAGACATAAAAGGCTATTCCCCGGGCCAGGTGATTGGCTATGGACTTATCATCAGCGCCGTGGCCATTGTCGTTCGCCTCGTATGGGTATTTACCAGCGCTTATTGGCTGAACCTGTTTAGCATAAGAAGACACAAAGGCAACGGGGGAGAAAGCACCCGGCGAACCAACCTGCCCTGGAGAAATGTATTGATTGTGGGATGGACCGGCACCCGCGGCGTGCTTTCACTGGCCACGGCCATGGCCCTGCCGCTCACGTTGGACAATGGCAGCCCCTTTCCCTACCGCCACCTGATTTTATTCATCGCCTTTGTGGTCATCTTCGTTACCCTCGTCGTACAGGGGCTGACACTTCCGCCGTTGATACGCCTGCTGGGCGTGAAGCCGCGCAACGATGAACGCAAAGAAGAAATGGAACTGCAATTATTGATGGCCGATTGTACGCTGGATTATATCAACCATCACCTGGCCGTAGATATAGCCCCGGAACTGAAAGAACAGCTGACAAGAAGACAGCTTCACGCGGTGGCGCGATTTAAAAAAGGAATAGAAGACCTGAAAAATGCCCCGGATAATGGAGATGCATCAGCCATTCTCCCGGTTCACCAGATAGTATCCGCCCAAAAGGAAATTATCCGTTTCCAGCGCCAGTTGCTGCTCACGCTCCACCACAAAGGAAGCTTCGGTGATGAAGCTATCCGAAAGATGGAACGAGAACTGGACATAGAAGACCTGCGTCTCCATGTCCAACAGGAAAAAGGACCTGTATAAGAACCCATTCGCTTAACCGGTAACCTGCTACACGCAACACACAGCGTATGATCGCTTTTCCCGATATTTGCAACTCATTATGACCGACGTTTCGACCCCTGCCGTTTCTCCCCGCACCGCCCGCATCGCCATTGCCGTATTCTTTTTTATTTCCGGTTTCACCTTTTCCACCTGGGCCTCCCGCATTCCGGCCATTCAGCAGGAGATGCACCTGGACGAGGCGCAGCTCGGAGCCGTATTATTTGCCCTGCCTGCCGGCCTGATGGGCATGTTGCCCGTCACGGGATTTTTGCTTCGGCGCTTCAGCAGCCGCAACGTGATGCTGGCCGGCGCACTGCTGTTCAATGTGATGCTGGCGTTGCTTGGCTTTGCTTCCCATACCTGGCAATTGATCATCGTGCTGCTTTGCTTTGGCGCATCCCGCAACCTGTTTAATATCTCACTCAATGCCCAGTCGCTTGGCGTACAGGCATTGTACAGCCGCTACATTGTAGCCATATTCCACGGCATCTGGAGCGTGGCCGGTTTTGCGGGCGCGGCGCTCGGCACACTGGCCGTTTCGAGGGAATGGCCGCCGGTAGTTCATTTCCTGCTGGTGAGCATCCCGATGACGCTGCTGATCGTTTTTGTCTATCCGCGTACCCTGCACCAGCTACCGGCGCCCCATGAACGCAAAGCCGGTTTCTCCTTTCCCGGGAAGGGGTTGATGAAATGGGGATTCGTTTGTTTTGCTTCGATGGCCTGCGAGGGCACCATGTACGATTGGAGTGGTATCTATTTTAAAAAGGCGGTGCACACATCGGGTCAAACCGCCACGATGGCCTTTGTCGCGTATATGGTGGCCATGACCATCGGTCGTTTTACCGGCGATCGCTTTGCCAACCGCCTGGGGGTGAACAGCATGCTCCGCTACAGCGGTTTGTTGATTGGCAGCGGCCTTTTGCTCGCGGCGCTGTTGCCCTACCCCATCAGCGCGGGTATCGGTTTTATACTGGCCGGCCTGGGCGTGTCCTGCGTGGTGCCCCTGGTGTTTACCATGGCGGGTAAATCGGCGACCATGAGCAGCGGCCCGGCCATCGCCGCCGTTTCCACCGTGGGCTACCTCGGTTTCCTGCTCGTGCCCCCGATCATTGGTTTTATCGCCCAGGCTTCCAACCTGCGTTGGTCTTTTGCATTTATAGCACTGTTTGGGATACTGATTACCGTGTTGGTGCGACAAACCCCCACCGTAAAAATGAAGGGAGAACCAGCCATAATCGACGATTTTTAGGATAAAATACGAGCTAACACTTATTCCTTTTCGACAATACCAACCGGTTAAATATGTAATCATCTTCGTATTGGTTCATGTGTTTTTAAGTTCTATTTTCATAGAGGAATACCAATATACTACCTATGAAAATCCATAACCCGCAGGGGCGATCCTCCCTGTCAACCGTAGTTTTTTTTGCAGCATTGTTGAGCTGCCCCGCTGGTTTGCCGGCCCAGTTGCCGGTGAAAGGCGTCTATGCCTCCCGGTTTAAGGCTACCACCGGTTCTACTTATATTGATACCATCTCCACCGGTTCCGGCTTGTCGGGCAAATACACCTATAATTATGGAACAAAAACCGTTACATCCAACAACTACCAGCGGTTGGATTCCTTTACCGTCGGCGGCTCCATGTATGTATTCGATAGTATAGCCGTGCCCGTGGTAAAGATCCGGCGCGCCAACAACGCCTGGGTCACGGGGCTGCGCAAAGCCGTCTGGATGGAAAGCGATGGCAATACCCCTTCCGCTACCGTGCCCGTGGGCCTGCGACCCGCTTACGATGACAGCCTGGAAGATATTTTTACCAAACGATTGTTTAACATGGGTGTCGACAATGCCTTTGAAAACGGCACCGGCACCAATAATAATAATATAGAGCGGATCGATATCATCTTTCCGTCCGGCTTAAAGGCCATGAACCCCGACAGCGCCGGCTTCACCGTATTTGACCGGGGAGCGGCCGGCACCAACGATTCGTTTATGATTGCCGGCATCAAAGCGCTTGATGCCAACGGCGATCCGTCCGATTATTACCCGGCCGTAAAGGTGGGACCGCTCAATTACGGGGCGGCTACAGGTACCGCGCTCAATTTTCATGCCTTGCGCAAAGACCCTTCGGAACCCGATTTGCGTTTATTCCTGGCAGCCGGTAACCAGGCCCGGGAAGGGGTTTATTTTTCGTTCCGCTCCCTCGGCTTTCCCTATAGCAGCGGCACCAGCGGTCTTCGCATATACGGTTATTCGGTCATGTCGACCGATGTCAATCTCGCGGCGCCGGGCACCCCAAAAAACATAGTGTTTTATTCCAACAACACGATATTTCCCACTACCACCGAACTCGGAAGCGTAGGCGGGCTCGACATGGTAGCCGTAACCGGCGTGGCGGCGACGACCACCACGTTTGCCATGCTCACCCTGCCGGTCCTTATCAGTGAGTGGACCGCCCGCCCGCAGGATAATAAAGTAGTGCTTAGCTGGCAGCAAAGCACTAGTACTGATCTTAGCCAGCTCCGGGTGGAAAGAAGCAGCAACGGCATCGTTTTCCTGCCGCTGGCCGGTTTGAACCCGCCAACAAAGAACGGCCTGCGCGTCCAGGTCGATGATTCCCCCTTGCCGGGGCAAAACTATTACCGCCTTCAATTAGTAGACAATGCGGGGGACATTAGCTATAGTCCCATCGTCCAGGTGAGCATGAACGCCACCGGTAGTCAGCCGCTTTCGATAGCCGTTTACCCGGTGCCCGTATGCAACC
>DASYCT010000578.1:0-2610 GCA_036500065.1 Chitinophagaceae bacterium
CCGGGCACGGATATCGATAATATCGCTGTTGTTGGTCACCCCGAGGTATACGCGGTTAAAGGCTTCAATGCCATGATCGTCGTTTATATGCACGATTTTGTGCAGGGTCTTGTAGGCGACCACATCTTTTCCTTCGTCTGCGTATTCAATTCTTCTTTTGTCCAGCAGGATAACGGCGGATTCTTTCTGGTACTGGGCTGCAAGGGTATGGAGCACGGGTTTCTTATCCCATTGCTCCGTTTCGATGGCAGGCGCCTGGCCGTAGGTGGTATACAGGGTGGTTGACAGGACAAAGCATAGTACAATCCGGTTCATCGGTTAGCGTTTTTATATCAGGGTTTTGCCAACCCCAATGATTCTTTATATAATGGGAAAAGGTTTTCGAGCACTTTATTCCAGGCTTCAAACTGTGCCGGTTCCAGCATCAGGTAGTCGTTGTCGAATTGCTGTGTCATTACGAGCGTATTCCCTTTTTGCTCATAGTTAAGGTCGAATCCCCACACGTCGTTGTGAAACGATTTGCTTTTGGGCAGGTTACTGACCTGGTAGCCATCCGGGATGCGCAATACGACCACGTATTTCCTTTTGTCACGGAAATTGTATTCGATGGGTGATTTTCGTTTGGGATAATCTATCTCTTCGTGTTCGTAAAACTTAAACAGGTTCATGTTCAGGTACCATTCATTCCCGATATGTTTGGCATAGTCGGGCAGGGAAAAGCGCGCTGAGATGCGGATATGGTCCTTGTCGCCAAGGTTCCCGACGGCGAATGTATCGAGCCTGAATTTATTGGAGCCGCGGCTAAACTCATTTTTCATGTATTCCTGCAGGTCATTTTGCCTCACCCCGGAAAACAACCCGTGGAGACGCATGGAATAATAGCCCGACATATTGCGTACGATGGTGCCTTGCAGACCTGCGTCTGTCAGGGTAAGAAAAGTAGAGTCTGCCAGTTGGTTTCTTTCTTTATCCTGTACCGGGACGGTCAGGAGCTTATAGGAAGTATCGTTGATCGCCACCATTGCCTGTTTGCCCTGTGTCATTTCGGAGGGCATCCCGAAAACACAGGTGGGGTCGGTGCCGTCGAGGAAGATGTATTTACCATCGAGCTGGATGGTGCAGATCATGTGATTGGACACGACCGGCGTGGGAATAATGTTACAATCATAGGGGATGGAGCGTGTGCCTATCCAGGTATAATAGGCCGGCACGCCCGCCGACTTCAGCATCAGCGTCAGCAGGCTGCTCATGTCTTTGCAATCGCCAAACCTCCTGCTGCATACGAGGTTGGCATCGCGGGGGATAAAGCCTTCCATTCCCTGTTCAAACGCAACGTATTTGATGCTATGCTGCACCCAGTTGTAAATGGCGCGCGCCTTTGCTTCGACAGTTGGCGCGTCTTTTACCAGGGAGTCCACTATTTGCTTCAGCTCGGGGCTCACTTCCTTATTAATCGTGGACAGGTAAGAGTTATTAAGACGGTAGAGATCATCGGGGTTGCCGAGGTATCGTTTTTCGGCTCCTTTGTTGTCCGTGTATTTTTCAATGAAGAAAACAACCTGGGCGGCATACCATTCCATGTCAGGCGCATCGGCATAGGCCTTCTCCGCCGGCCAGTCCTGCACCGTGAACGTATAAATGATGTCCCCGTGTTTGGTTTCCTGTGAAAAAGCGATTTTGTCCTTGTTGTTTCCCAGGAGCACATATTTTACCGACATCTGTTTGGGAAAGCGGATTTTCAGTTCACCGTGGATAACGGGTTCGGCCCTTGAAAAAAAGAAGGGGGATAACAGGTGCGGGTTTTTGTGCAGTATGTTCAGCCGCAGGGTGCCTACCGAGCCGGGCGTCACTGCGGGAAAGTCAAAGGTGGTTTCTTTTACATCGTCGTAAAAGATGCTGCCCGACTTGCTGTCGGCGGTTTTGAAATTGGTGACTTTTATTTTTTTGTCGTCGGCTGTCTGGGTATAGGCTTCATATTGCTGTAACACGTGAAAGCTGCTGTGCATAAACCCGTATTTGCTCATATAAGCACCGGCCTGGTCGGATAAAAACAGGATCTGGTCTGTCTCTTCGCTCTGCACCTGCGGGCCATCGTCGGCGATGCTGATTTTATAGTCCATCGAATGGTTCAGGACAACGGCCTGCTCGCCGGGGAATTTACTCCTGATTTGATCCGGGGTGGGCGTTTGGGCCTTTCCCTGGAAGCAGATTCCGCCGATGAACAGCAGGATGCCGGGTACCGTGGTGCGTATCGTCATTTTTTTACCGATAATAGTTTGCCATAATAAAAGAAATATGTTTCCAGCAGCTTCCCGCTGTCGTCGTACAGTTTCATGGGACCATGGGCTATGCCATTATAATAATTCCCTTCTTCGCTGAGAATGCCCTTGTCGTTGTACTCTTTATAATATCCGTGCAGGTTGTCATGCCGGTAATTGTACTCATGGCGCATCTTGCCGTTGGAGTAATAACTTCTGAACGTTCCTTCGGTATTGCCGAATTCGACCAGTTCTGTTATCTGCAACTGGCCATTGGTATAATAGCGCTTGTTTGTGCCAGTAAGGTATCCGTCCTTGTATTCAAACTCGGCAGAAACATTGCCGTTGGGGA
>DASYCT010000579.1:0-3533 GCA_036500065.1 Chitinophagaceae bacterium
ACGATCAGCCAGAACAATTACCAGTTTAAGGATAAGACGGAATTCCCAACGCCGGAGCAGAACCAACCACTGATAGATGAAGCGGTGCATACGGCGCAACAGGCCGATGTTGTGATCGTGGCGGTGGGGGAAAACGAGCAATTCTCGCGTGAGGCATGGGCGCCGAATCATTTTGGCGATATGAACACGCTGGACCTGCAGGGCGACCAGGAGGCTCTGGTAAAGGCGGTGATGGCCACGGGCAAGCCGGTCATTGTGTACCTGGCGCATGGGCGGCCGTTGTCCATCAACTGGATTGCGGGACATGTGCCGGCGATAGTGGACGGCTGGTTTACGGGAGAGGAAGCAGGGAATGCGTTTGCGAATATATTGACGGGAGAGGTTTGTCCGTCTGGCAAGTTGACAATCAGCGTGCCGAAGACCGTAGGTCAAATACCGGTGTATTATAATCATAAGCCGAGTGAGCAGTTTTTTGAATATGTTACCGGGAAGGACGTACCGCTGTATTCATTTGGGTATGGGTTGAGTTATACTTCATTTGAATACTCCAATCTTCATTTGTCGGATACGGTGATGCGTAAAGATGGAAAGGTGGAGTTGAGTGTGGATGTGACCAATACGGGAAAAATGGCAGGCGATGAAATTGTACAGTTGTATATACATCAAAAAGTGAGCAGTGTGGTGCGGCCGGTTAAAGAACTGAAAGCTTTTGCCAGAGTGAGTGTGGGAGTGGGGGAGAAGAAGACGGTGCGATTTACGATTGATAAGTCGATGCTGGCGTTTTGGACGGCGGGGATGACATATGATACGGAGCCGGGGTTGTTTGAACTGATGGTGGGGGGACGATCGGATAAGGTAGAGAAGGTGAATTTGATGATAAAGGACTAATCAAATCATTTTATTATCCATTGGTAAAACGAAATGCACGGAAGTTCCTTGGCCGGGGCTGCTCGTAATGGTCAGCCGGCCCCCAAGCACCTGCGCCCGGCTTTGCAGGTTGCCCAGCCCCAGGCCTTTTATTGGCTGGTCCGCAGCATGGGAAGCAAACCCAATACCGTCGTCGGTGACGATGCTTTCAAAATGCCCGGGAGTGTAATTATACGAGATATCGATGTGTTGAGCTGCCGCGTGTTTAATCACATTGTTGATGATTTCCTGTTGCATGCGGTACACGATAAGTTCTGTTTGTGGTGAGAATTGACAGGGATTTCCGCTGACGGTAAAGCGTATTTGCAGTGTGCTGTTCTTTTTAATTTGTTCAAGCTGGTATTCGATTGCTTTGATAAGCCCTGTCTCCGTAATGTAATCCATATTAAGCCCGCGTGCAAGGCTTCTCAGGTCCTGGATGGCTCTGGCTACCAGGTCTTTATTATTTTCTATCTGGCCGGAAAGGGGGGCAGGGGCCGTCGCTGCCAGGTTACTCATATTCAATTTCGCAAGGGTCAGGATTTGACCCACGTTATCGTGTATTTCCTGCGCAACAGTCTTAAACGTCTGTTCTTGTATTTCGAGCTGGGAATGCAGCAGTTGCCGGGTAAACTCAAACTGCATATCTTTTTTCTCCAGCAGCAGCCGGGTCTGGTTCTTATGGAAAACAATAAAAAAGAAAATAAAACCGGCGCATAGGAGCAGCAACAGCAGGGACCCGAAATAAAACAACTGTGTTAATGCCGATAAAAAATTGACCATAGCAGCCCGGTTAACAAAAGGCAATAATAACAAATATTGGTGACAGCGATGATCTCATGAAAAACCTGCACTGCCTGCTTATCATGACGAAAGGCCGAAAAATCCAGTGCCGTCAGGTAGAAAAGGAAAATCGTCTGGAAGATTACCACACCTGCTACGATCCAGAATGCTGCGTTCCTGCCGATATAAATGATCCCTTTATGGGTGGCCAGCTTATAAAAGTAAAGAGCACAATTAAATATAGCGAAGAGCGAAAATAAACGGTAGGTATAGGTATGAAACCCTTTTCTGTACACAATCTCTGCTACCGACGCCAGCAAAATGACAACAAGAGCAGCCAGGAAGTAGTTGTTGTTTATCTTATTGATTTCCCTGAAAATAAGCCCCCATACAACGATTTCGATCAGCGAAAAAAGATTATACAACAACGTTCCTTCCTTGTGGTGCCCCAGGACCGTAATCCAGGTTTCGTTCGCTGAGGTCACCACGAGGAGAACGGTCAGCAGCATAAATGCCTTCTCTTTTCTTCTTCCAATAAAAAGAAGACCGGTTGCTGCTGCTACAAATAGTATATAAAGGCTGGGATTCATCAATTACCGCCGCCTAAGGTCGCGCCCGAACAGCTATCCGGGCAAAGACTGTTATAGTCATACACGTACATGCCATCATCCGTTGTGTCATCTTTTGCCTGGCTTTTTGGCTTAGGCTTATAATAATCCACGTGGTGACGTCCATCGGGCATCAGCCTGGTCGCAGTAAAGACAATGGTTTTTCTGCCATTGTTGCCAGGGTCAATACCAGCGTCGACACTCGATGCATTGTCCAGGTATTGTGCAAAATAAAGACGAATGCCGTCGATGGAGTCATCTTTTATAAAGGTGTTGGCAAAGTTAAGAATGGCCTTTCGTTCTATCCACACGCTTTCTGTCCTTTTTACAGTCAAGCCACTCTGACCCATGATGTTGCTTAGCTCGGTTGGAGGATTATTTCCCTTAAATTGATTGATATAAGCCTGTGCTATCAGTATTTCACACCGTGCAGTACTGTCGGCTATAAAATTAGCGTTGGCTTTAAACCCGTTAATAAACTCCTTCGTATATTCATCCTTAGGCGCAAGTGCCTCTAATTGATTCAGAAGGGCGGGGTCTTGCCTGATTTTTTTCAGGACGGCATTCCAGCGATTATCTTCCTGTTCTTTCATTTGTTTTGACGCATCCTCAGCTTCGGTGAGGATGGAATGGGACTCGCTGTTATTACAGGCGTAAAAGCCAAGGGCCATAACAGATGCTATGGCGATAAGCAGAAAAGGATGTTTCATTATTGATGGTTGTTTGGTTACCCGACAAATATCAACCATCCGTTATTAACCCTACCCCCGTTAAAACACGGTATTTTTGGCGTATTCTCACGGTTCTAAATAAAACAGACAAGTATGAAACCACGTTACACCCTATTATTAAGCGCATTACTTTTTGGTAGTTTAACAGCATCCGCCCAAACAAATACCCCCAGGCAAAAGACACCCATCATGGGCTGGTCGAGTTGGAACAATTTCCGGATCAACATCAGCGAAGATCTTATCAAAGCTCAGGCTGAAGCCATGGTAAGCTCAGGCATGAAAGCCGCTGGCTATCAGTTTATTAATATCGACGACGGCTATTTTGGCGGCAGGGATACCGACGGCCGGCTGTTGTCCCATCCTAAACGCTTTCCCTCGGGGATGCAGTCCCTGGCCCGTTTTATCCATAGTAAGGGCCTGAAGGCGGGCATCTATTCGGATGCGGGCATCAATACTTGCGGCTCTTATTACGATAAAGACACCATTGGCACTGGCTCGGGACTCT
>DASYCT010000580.1:0-4506 GCA_036500065.1 Chitinophagaceae bacterium
TTGCACGGTATTTTCAATTTTTTGCCTAATTTATTTACCATCCTTATCATTTATCTTATTTTCAAATATGCGATTAAGGGCATAAAATACATTGCCGGCGAAATAGAAAAGGGGTCGATTGTAATTGCGGGATTTCATGAAGACTGGGTACAACCCACTTTTACTATCGTCCGTTTTTTACTGTATGCTTTTATGGTAATATTGATATTCCGGTATTTGCCCGGTTCGGAATCGCCTGTATTCCGTGGCGTATCCGTGTTTCTTGGTATTTTATTTTCCCTGGGCTCATCATCGGCTATTACAAATATGATTGCAGGTCTTGTAATTACCTATATGAGACCTTTCAAAATCGGCGACCGGGTAAAAATAGGCGATGTGGTGGGGGATGTAGTGGAAAAGAACATGCTGGTGACGCGTATACGCACCATAAAAAATGAAGACGTCACCGTGCCCAATTCAACCGTTTTATCCGGCAGCACTATTAATTATTCCACGAATGCAAAGGCGGAAAACAACGGCCTGATTTTGCACACGACCGTTACCATTGGGTACGACACCCCGTGGAAACAAATGAACCAGGCATTGCTAAATGCGGCTGGCAGAACCGACCTGGTACTCAAAACACCCGAGCCTTTTGTCCTGCAAACCAGTCTTGATGATTTTTATGTATCGTACCAGCTTAACGTATATACCAAAGAATCCAATAAGCAGGCTGCTATCTACTCGCAGCTGCACCAAAATATACAGGATTGCTGTAATGAAGCCGGCATCGAAATCATGTCACCACATTACCATGCCATGCGCGATGGGAATAAAACATCCATACCGGAGGATTATTTAAATAAAGGATACGAAGTCCCGCCGTTTACTTTTCAGCAAAAAAAATAACGACCATTCAATTGAATCCCTGTCAGCCGGGGCCTTCACACGTTTCATTAGATATACCTTTCATAAGCCGGTTATTTAAATCGTTTGTAAAACGATTTAAAGTATGAATTATGTAACCAGATCACATAATTGAATAACAATTAGCAGGGTAATAGTGCTTACCTTATTACCGGGCAAAGGATGATCAATATCTGTTTTTATACATTAAAGTCAATAATACAAGTATGTTACTAACAAAGGAAGCGCCCGGAAATACGTTACAAGATGCAAAACAACCTGCGGATATTTTCGCACCAGGCTGGCCCGGAATTCCGGCACGCTGGACCTCCAGCGCCAAAACGGGTATTGGCACTGCGCTCAGCGATAAAAGCCATGTGTGGTTTACCCTGAGCCATGGCATTTTCAATGAAATTTATTACCCTCGTCCCGACATGGCCGCCATACGCGACATGGGTTTGATTGTAACGGATGGGGTGGGTTTCTTCTCCGAAGAGAAACGTGATACCGACTCAGCGGTACAATGGCTGGAAGAAGGTGTACCTGCATTCCGGCTAATCAACGCCAGCCGCGACGGGCGTTACCGCATAGAAAAAGAAGTCGTGACCGATCCACACCGGGATACCGTTTTACAGAAAGTTTTATTTACCCCGTTGCAGGGGACATTATCGGCTTACCGGCTTTATGTGTTGCTGGGATCCCACCTGGGAAACCGGGGTGATAACAATATTGCGTGGGTGGAAGCATTTGAAGATACACCGTTGTTGTTTGCACAGCAGGGTGAAAATACATTGGCGCTGGCATGTTCCGCTCCCTGGTTAAAGCGCTCAGCTGGTTTCGTTGGGTGTTCCGATGGCTGGCTCGACCTGAAGGTCAATAAACGACTAACGATGGAATATACCCGTGCGGAGAATGGCAATGTAGCTTTGACTGCTGAAATAGACCTTGACAGGGCGAAGGAGGGATTTGTACTGGCTATCGGTTTTGGCAAAGACCAGCCGACCGCGGCCCGGAACGCCATTTCCAGTCTTAGGGATGGTTTTGACAAGGCAAAGAAAGACTATATAGACGGGTGGCAGGATTGGATTAAAACGCATTCATCACTGAAAGATAATTCGCAGGATGCTACTAATCTTTCCTCCATCAGCCTCGCCGTTCTGCGAACGCATGAATCCAGGAAATCTCCCGGTGCATTCATTGCCAGCCTGTCCATTCCCTGGGGCTTCAGCAAGGGGGATAAGGATCAGGGGGGATACCACCTCGTTTGGACCCGTGATATGGTGGAAGCTGCAGGAGGGCTACTGGCAGCGCGTGCACACCTTGACACCTGCCGCGTATTGTCTTATTTACAGGCTACCCAGCAGCCGGATGGTCACTGGGCGCAAAATATGTGGCTGAACGGAACGGCTTATTGGAGCGGGGTCCAACTGGACGAAACGGCCCTGCCCATTCTGCTGGTCGACCTTGCCCGTCGGGAAAAAGCTTTTGGGCGTGACGATATAACCCAGTTTTGGCCGATGGTGAAGGCGGCCGCGGGATACATAGTGCGAAACGGTCCGGTGAGCCCGGAAGATCGCTGGGAAGAAGATCCGGGTTACACCCCTTTCACACTTGGTGCAGAAATCGCCGCCCTCCTGGCAGCAGCTGACCTGGCTGATTTAAACAATGAACCGGCCGTTGCCACCTATGTCCGTCAGATCGCGGATGCCTGGAATGCATCCATTGAAAGCTGGATGTATGTATCCCGTACTGACTGGTCAGAACAATTGGGTGTACAGGGTTATTATGTGCGAATTGCACCGGTTAAAAAGGGGGAAAGCGCAGCACACTTCCAGGATGCGGTGCATGTAAAAAATGTCCGGGCCGGCGAAAATACCCGCGCCGCCATTCACCTTGTCAGTCCCGATGCATTAGCGCTGGTTCGGTTTGGCTTACGCGCCGCTGACGACCCGCGCATTTGTGATACGGTAAAGATCATCGACGAATTACTAAAAATTGAAACGCCGACCGGCCCTGCATGGCACCGGTATAATGACGATGGCTATGGTGAGCATTCAGACGGCGCCCCGTTTGACGGCACAGGAATTGGTCGTGGCTGGCCACTGCTAACGGGTGAAAGGGCGCACTATGAGTTAATGGCAGGACGCATCGAAAACGCCCGCAAGCTCCAGGCCACTATGGGATCGTTTGCCAACGAAAGCGGTTTAATACCCGAACAGGTTTGGGATCAATCCGACATACCACAACGCGAACTTTATTTCGGCCGCCCGTCGGGCTCAGCGATGCCGCTGGTATGGGCACATGCCGAATACCTGAAATTGCAACGTTCACTGATAGATAAGCAGGTTTTCGATCTTCCTCCTCAAACGGTTCAACGCTACCTGGAAGATAAAAGAAAATCGCCCAGGAGAATATGGCGGTTTAACCATAAGCTTCGCTCTATGCCAAAAGGTAAACTACTCCGGGTAGAAACAAAGGCAGCAGCCATTATTCACTGGAGTGATGATGACTGGAATACGATAAAGACCAATGAAACAGGAGAACCTATACTGGGGATGTATTTTGTTGATTTATCAACGAGATCACTCGCGGTGGGAAAGGAAATAAAATTCACATTTTACTGGCCGGAAGCGGACCATTGGGAAGGAAAGGATTTTATCGTGGCTATTACCCGGTAGATAACAGCCATCTTAACATTTGAATAACTATAATTGACACGCTGTTAAGAAGTGTAAACGCAAATACGCATTCCTGAAACCAAACTCCCCGAAACCAGTTGTTGCACACCCATGTTTAATTAAAAATCCCGTGGCCCGATTTCTGCTTGGGTAACTACGACTATCCTTCCCTATTTCTACGCTGATTCCCGTGTTTCCCTATGTAGTTACCATATAAAATGTGTTTATTATGAAAGCGTATAGAAAAAACGTTGTGTGTTCTTATTGCAAAATAGGATCGTGTGATGAAATAAATAAAACAGGTCTTCAAATAACAAAAGCCGATCCGGGTGAAATGGGGAAACTGGTAACTACATTTATAAAAAATGATGACCAGGTCAGACATATAGTAGCAGATAAAAACCGGCTGTCAATAAACGATAGAAAAAGCATTTTAATACAAAAAATTATAAAAGAGATTACCGATTTAACTTATTTCTCTACTGAGCCGCTGGTAATCAATTTTTCTGTTTATCTAAGCCAAAAGCTCGACTATGATTATACTTACCTGGCCCATCTTTTTTCGGATTTGCTGGGAATTACTATTGAGAAATTCTTTATCAGGCAGAAAATTGAACGTGTCAAAGAACTACTGGTGTACAATTATACGCTTACCGAAATATCTTTCCTGATGCATTATTGCAGTGTGGCTCACCTGTCATCACAATTCAAAAAAGTGACGGGGTTGACGCCTTCCTGTTTTAAGCGAACAAGTCAAAAGAAATCACACCTGAAAATAGTTTCTAAAAATCTACTGTCAATTAATTCAAAGATCAAATTACCTGTATCAGGAGGCTTTTAATCCTGTACAAACAAAATATACGCCGTATCTTAATTGCTGTATGAACTGTTATTTCATACTTCTTTTCCCGACGAAAAAATAAACCAATGAAAGCGGTATAAA
>DASYCT010000581.1:0-19180 GCA_036500065.1 Chitinophagaceae bacterium
CGCCCGGCGTCTGGGTGGATAACAACGGGTCTATACGTATCAAAGGCAACCAGCCGGTAACCGTCATGATCAATGACATCGTCCAGCGTATGAGCGAAGATGAGCTGGCGGAATACCTACGTACGCTGCGATCGGAAGATATCAGCAGGATCGAAGTCATACCCAACCCGCCTTCAGAATTTGAGGCATCCGGAACCGGCGGTATCATCCATATCATTTTAAAAAAAGCACGAAAAGATGGCCTCAATGCTTCTGTATTTTCTCAATACAATCAGCAAGGCAGCCGGCCGTTCATCGGCACGGGTCTTTCCTTTGATTATAAAGCGGGAGCCTTTTATTTGTTTGGAAATGGTTCCATATCGAGGGACCAGAACCAGTCACATGGCATGAGTGAAACGATCTATCCCGACCAGGATCTCTATACCAGTTCGACGCACCGGAACAACGACAACAGGCGACAGCAATACCGCCTGGCAATGGCGTATGATCTTTCCAAAACACAGTCGCTTACCCTCCAAACTACCGCTTCTGCAGGCCAGATGTTCCAACTGTTCAACACAAATGCCGATTTTAAATCGGCCAGCCCTGAACTCATCGGTACCAATGACTCCTATTGGGTACGTAAACCCGCGACAAGTTCCACCAATTTGAATTATTCCTGGAAGATAGACTCGGCAGGTACCCTGTTAAAACTGATCGCCGACTACACGACTAACCTGAAAACAGAAACAAATCAATTTGCAGGTCTCTACAACGATACGCTTCAAAATACCATCTATAGTACTTCCAACCCGGGTAATACAAAGATATTTACCCTACAGGCGGATTATACAAAACCCCTGCGGAATAAAATGGAACTGAAAGCAGGCGCCAAATACGTGGGTATCAGGCGGGACAATATAACACAGCGGGAGGATGAATTAGCCGGCGGTTGGGTCACGGATACTGCCCTTGGCAATCATTTTATTTATAGTGAGAACCTGCTGATGATGTACGGCTCGATTGAAAAATCCATAAAAAAGACAGCTATAAAACTGGGACTGAGAGCGGAAGAAACATTGTCATCCGGCAACTCGGTCAGTTCCGCACAGCAATTTTCCAGGAATTACTTTGGGCTCTTTCCCTCCCTTTTTGTCACTCACAATGACATTTATTTCAGTTACTCCAGGCGGCTGACGCGGCCTGCATTCAATGAACTCAATCCCTATCGTTTCCAGATCACGCAGTTCACCGCCATCATCGGTAATCCGGACCTGCAACCCCAATATTCCCATAATCTTGAACTGGGATACAATTTCTCCAAAGGCTATTCCGCTTCTGTATTTTATACCTACACCGCAGGCATGATTGCCCAGACAGCCACCCCTATCGGTAATAACATGATTGAAAATCAATACCAGAATTTTAATAACAGCCAGCAGTACGGTATCAACCTGAGCGCACCTTTCAATATCAGGAAATGGTGGTCACTCAACAGTAATGGTTCGTTTTTTCATCTCAGCTACAACATTAACAATTTTACGATTAACCAGACCTCCTTTTCGTTCGGGATCTCGCAGGGGTTCCGGCTTGGTAAATTTGTGAGCGTGGACTGGGGAAATTATTACCGCTCCCCTTATGTAAATGCCAATTCAAAAGTATCCGATCATTTCAACAGCGATATCGGCGCTACCGTCAGGCTGTTTAAAACCCATGGAAGGATTCGGTTGACCTTTAGCGACATCTTCAATACAACCAGGGAACAGGAAAAAACCGATTATGACCAGACGCATATCGAGTTCTATCAAAAAAGACAGACACGCAACCTGGGCCTGTACTTTAGTTATAATTTCAACCTGGGCAAGGTGTTCAATAAGAAAAAGATCGACCAGGGAAACAGCGATGAGAAAAACAGGATTGGTAATTAAAATGCCCCATCATTCCTACCCCGCATACCGGATGCTTTGGAGGGAACAATAATACCTTATGGGAAATATCCCTACATTAGTATAATGGATAAGGAACCGATCATCAATTTTATCCGGGATACCCTTTCATTTCCCCATCTTTCCGTTTCCAGGCAGGCGTTGGAACATATAGCCGGTTGTTTCGAGCCACAGGAGTTCGGCAAAAATGAACTGTTTGTAACGGAAGGGAAAGTAAATGGAAGTCATTTTTTTATGACGGAAGGATTTATGCGTGCTTTTACGCATAATCTCGGGGGAGAAGAAGTAACCACTTATTTTTTTAATAAAAACAGGCCTGTTTTCGAGGCGACCTCGCTTTTTACCAGGACCAGGTCGATGGAAAGTATCCAGGCTGTTACTGCGTGCCAGGGGTTTTTTCTTTCATTCGAAAAGTCAAATGAGTTATTTCATTCGGTGCCCGAGTTTCGCGAGTTTGGGCGGGCTATACTTGTTAAAGAATTTGCTGCCTACAAAAAGCGGGCGCTATCGCTTATTAATCAAACGGCTGAAGAAAGGTATAGTGACCTGGTCAATAACAACCCGGAAATATTTCAATACCTGCAGCTCAAATACATTGCTTCTTACCTGGGTATTACCGATTCTTCCCTGAGCCGTATTCGCAAAGAGTTCTCAAAAAAGCAGGCGGACAGCCATTAATTGCCATTTGGCAAGTGGATTAAGGTGAAACCATTCGACTTTTACATCGGAAATAAAATACCCCGTCAATGCAAACTTTACCACTCTACGTCCCTGCCTTCTTCGGTCTTACCGCTATCGCCGTCATCGGGCTGTTTTACAAAGCTGCCAATCGCTCAAAAACATTCCTGGTCATTGTTTCCCTCTGGGTTGTTTTTCAATCTGTATTGGGAGTGAATGGTTTTTATAAGATCGACACAACGCCGCCCCGGTTTTTATTGCTCGCATCACCGCCAGTGCTATTCTTGTTGATTGGCCTGATCATTCCCCGTGGCAGGCGTTTTATAGACAGCCTGGACCTCAAAACCCTGACCGTTTTAAACACGCTAAGGATACCGGTCGAGATCGTCTTATACTGGTTGTTCCTGAACAATGCTGTTCCCGGTGCGATGACCTTCGAGGGCAGGAATTTCGATATTCTATCAGGCATATCCGCGCTGCCTGTATTGTATTTCGGGTTTAGGAAAGGCCGCCTGAACAAGCCGCTTCTCCTGGTCTGGAACCTGGTCTGCCTTGGCCTGTTATTGAATGTCGTAACGATTGCTGTATTGTCCGCGGCAGCAAAATGGGGACAATCCGCGTTCGACCAGCCTAAATTCGCGCTTGTCTATTTTCCTTTTTTGCTGCTTCCTGGCTGCCTGGTGCCGCTGGTATTGACTTCGAATGTAGCCGCCATCAGGCAGTTGTTAAAAAGATGAACCACCCCGCGGTCTTATAATTAGCCAACTTTCGTAATTTGGTACAGGCGCTCAACCGGGCAATTGGGCGCCCATTTAATAAAATCGTACGATTGTGAAGCAAACAAATACACTCCTTATCGGGGCCAGCATTTCCGGGCTGGCAATGGCTGCTGCTTTGCAAAGACAAAACATCGATTACATTATTATTGAAAAGCAGGGCCGTGTAGCCGAGCCCTGGCGGAATCATTATGAGCGCCTGCATTTGCATACGAGCAAACGGTTTTCCAACCTGCCGTATAAAAAGTTTGGAAAACAAATACCCCGCTACCCCGACAGGCAACAGGTCGTCGATTACCTCGACGATTATCAAAAGGAGTTTACTATCACCCCGGTCTTTAATACCGAAGCTATCTCCGTGAAGAAAGAAGGGGACTACTGGATGACAGAAACCAATAATGGCCTGTTCCGGTCCAAATACCTGGTCATGGCTACGGGCGCGTATGGCAAGCCCCGGCCCATTGACTTCGGGGGCATGAAAACATTTCCCGGTAAAATCCTGCACAGTTACGAATACAAGACAGGTAAGGATTTTAAAGGTCAAAACGTGCTGGTAGTGGGTTTTGGCAACTCGGCCTGTGAAATTGCGATAGACCTGTATGAACAGGGTGCTATGCCTTCCATGGCGGTCCGCTCTGCCGTAAATGTGCTTCCACGGGATGTGCTGGGCGTGCCCATACTGGAATTAAGTTTATTATTGAGCCGGCTACCACCACGGGTAGCCGATACGATCAGTGCTCCTTTAATAAAACTATTAATGGGTAATCTCGGTCAGCTGGGACTGAAAAAGATGCCTTATGGACCGCTGGAAGAAATCCGCCGCGATGGAAAGGCGCCGGTATTGGACATTGGCACTATCCGGCACATACGAAAAGGGCACATAAAAATTTATGGCGACGTGGATCGTATTGAGGGAAATACCGTTTATTTTAAAGATGGGAAAAAGGAAATCTTTGATGCCATTGTCGGGGGTATCGGGTATTATCGCGATTATGCCACCATTGTCGATGTTGATAAAAGCCGTTTCGAAGATCTGCGGCTGAAGGCGGACCATCAAAAGTATTTTGGCAAAGATGGTTTGTATTTCTGTGGTTATTGGGTCAGCCCGACGGGCCAGATACGGGAGATTGCCTTGGACGCAATAAAAATTGCAAAGGATATTGCTTTTAAGGAAGCTGCGGGCCGCAAGCTATGACTTGCGGGTCTCGCAACTCATGGCTCACAGCCCGTAGCTTATTCTTGCTAATAACGGTAGTAATGGTGATAGCGGGGATGGTATCTTTCGCAATAACAACCGCTTAAACTACAACCAAGTACAGCAATAAACGCTAAGATGAGCAAATGTTTCTTTTTCATGCCAGGTGATTTTGATTTCAAGATGAATAACACCAGGTTAGAGACAAAATCACTGCCGGCGTTTACTAAAGAAATGTTTATTGTTGCTAATAAGCTGTTAACCGGGGGGGATGCTCCTGCTCATGTTTTTCAATCGCCTTGCCGATGGTTTCGCTTAAATGGGTTTCCTTCTCACTGTCTATATGAACCCATGTCCCGAATTTCTTCCTGATTTTTAAATCGGGAAACAACGTTCTTTCCTGCTTTCTCAGTGTTTGAAAATTACTTATCACGTAATAAGATGTTGAATGATGCAGTTCTACTTTTGCCGTCAGGGGAATGACAATAGTGGAGTTGTCGAGCGTAAAATCAAATGCTATTTTATAAGAAAATAGTTTCATGCCAGTCTGCTTTTTACACAGTTTGTAGAATCCATTGCCTGCTAAACAAACCGACTGTCATGCAGGATGGGATTGCTACGCCATTCAATTCCATAGAATACTATAAAAAAAACATGCCGTCCTGCGGAATGTTCCTATTTTCCATGAAATATTAACAACCATGCGTTACACCCTCTCTTTACTACTGTCACTGACCCTATTTTGTTGCCGGGCACAGACCTATATCTCGCTGGCGCCGAGTCTTACGAATACGGCCGGCACACTGGCCGACAAGTCCAATATTGCGTTGGAACTGGGCAGGCAATGGGATGTCTTTAGTCTTGGCATCGATTTTGGAAAGACCAGTATGGCAAAGGTTACCGGCAGGGACACGACCGCCTACCTCGAACTCCGACCTAACCTGAACGTATTCCAGCAGGGCAAGTTCACCAATACGTTTACGGCGGGCATCGGTTATATCTTCAACGCGGAGGAAAACCTGATGACGGAGCTGACTTCGGGCATCGAGTACGCTTACAATCCAAAACTGCACTTCAATATATCCTTCGGGCAATATTATTACAGTGGCCGGTACTCGGCCAGCAATGTCACCTTTTTTGGCGTTTCGGCCATGTGGTATTTTACCGCGACGAATACGGGGTCATTGATAAAACCGGTGGTGAAGGGCGGCAATTAGCCGCTTCTATTGCGCTGCCTTTTTCGACGAACGATTGAACAGCAGGAAAACGAGAATAGGTACAAAAAAGATTAAAATAGTGAGTACTGATAAGCTGATATCGGCGGCACGGCTTCCTAAAAACCTGCTGATGGCGTTGTCCGGTTGAAAATGCTCATAAAGGGAGGACAACAGCCGAAGACCGAGCACGGCGATGACCACGAATGCCGATGTTTCGAGAAAGCTGTATTTTTCCATTAGCCGCACGAACCATTGAGCGATAAGACGCATGGCAAGGATACCGATAAAGACACCAATGATGATAAGGATGACATTGGGGGTAAAAGCTACCACGGCAAAGACGTTGTCCATCGAAAAAGCCATGTCCATCAGCTCTACCAGGGCAACGGTAGCCCAGAAATTGCCCAGTGTTCCTATTGTGGCGCGGTAGAGCCAGTTGCCATTCTTATCGATGAAATCATCTTCCTTTGTTTCTGTTTGTTTTCCCTTCCACCAGTCCCAGACGAGGTAGAGCAGGTATAATCCCCCCACCGGTTTCAACCACCATATCTTTATGAGCAGGGAGGCAAACACGATGGCCAGGCCACGGAAGATATATGCGCCCCAGATGCCATAGCGCAGGGCTTTATTTCTTTGCCTGGGTTCGAGGTCCATTACCATCGTCGCCAGTACCGCGGCATTGTCAACGGAAAGCAGGCATTCGATGATGATAAGGTTGCCCACAATGGCCAGGGAGGGGAGGGGCTGGTTTATAATCTGCTGGATTAAATCGTTCATTTTAGAAGGGGGTTATGCGATGCGAATAAAATTTATTGTGTCCGGCTACATGCTATCCGTGTTAAGCATGGCCTTTAAAATATTAGCCTGTATGTCGAAATCACTGCTTTGAAGAAAATTGATGTCAGATATTTTTTTATAATACTCGCCCAACAGGTTTTTGAGGTCGGCGGGTACAAAGGATTGTATCGCCGTCACGTTGCCATCGAGGCGGTAGTTCTTGTCCGACAGCTCCTGTATGATCTTCTCCTTTTTTGAAAGGCCACCCGTCATATCGATACCCTTGATCTTCGCTATGTCCATGAACAGGAAGAGATTGTCAGGAGAAAAATACAGGAAATACTTTTCTTCTTCCGCGAATTTATATACTTCCAGCACGAGGGTGCCCGATTTGAGACCGCAGAAGAAAACGCTTTTGAAATCTATTTTGCAGAGCTGGCCCATCAGTTTCTTCTGGATAAGGATATTATCGCTGCGGTAGCTGTCCGCGGGGTTGTATTGTATCAAATCATTGAGCAGGTCAGGCGGAGTCTCGAAATAGAAATCCTGGGCAAAGCGTGCGCTGAACGCATTGATGTTTTTGGCAAGCGGGTTACCGGCCGAATAATTGGAAAGCACCTGGTAGAGGCTTCGCAGGGTCTGGTTGATTTTGAGGGCTTGCCGTTGTTTTTCCAGGTTGAAATCGGCTTCCGTGAACGAGGAACCACGCAGCTTTTGGATCAGGTCCCTGTTCAGTTGGATTTCATCAAAGAGAAGACTCATGTTCTTCTCGTTGTTTTGCTTGACTTTTTTTAACAACCCGATTACACTCTCGGTAAACTGCAAGTGGAATAATTCGAGCTTATTGATGTCCAGTTCGTTACTGTTCTCAAAAAGGTTGTGCATGACACCGGTGCGCAGGTATATTTTATAAATCAGTTCGTCGTTGAAAAAAGCGGAAATCAACTGTAGCTTGCTGATTATCTTATTTGATTCATTTAGTATCCTTGCGCGGTTTTCATCCATTGCTCAGCATCAGTTGGTATTGGTAACATTTTTCTTCAGCTCCGTCTCCAGTTTTCCCAGTTCGGTGGTCAATACTTCGCGGTTCTGGCTGCCTTCTTCATGGATACGTTTTACTTCATTCAGGGTCTCGATAAGCGATTGAGTGGTCTGTTTGAGTGTATCCAGCGAAACCACGGTCTTTTCGTTCTCCTTTGCCACATCGATGCTGTTTTGTTTGAGCAGCTCGGCGTTTTTCAGCAGAATGGTATTGGTGGTGTCGGATATTTTCTTTTGCATTTCCACGTTCGCCTTTTGCCGTTGCAGGGCTACCGCTATCGTCAACTGGTTTTTCCAGACCGGGATGGTGGTGGATATGATCGACTGGGCTTTTTCGGCAATAGAGGTGTTGTTGTTTTGCACCACCCTGATCTGTGCAAGTGATTGCATCATGATGAAGCGCACCACTTTCAGGTCGGCAAGGCGTTTACCGAGGCGGCCGACAAAATCACGCAGGTCGGCGATTTCATAATCGTTATAGGCCGATGGGTTGGCGTCCATCTGGGCCAGTTTGTCGGTCAGCTCTTTCAGCTTGAGCTGCCCTGAAATGATAAGATCCTCCATCTGTTTGATATAGGCTACGTTGCTGTCAAACATGGTCTGGAGCGAACTGTTGTCCTTTATCGAATTGAGGCGGCCTGCTTTTATCTTATTGGTGATCTTGTCGATATTGGTAATGACCGTATCGTATTTCTGGAACAGCTTTTTGGCGTCTACGATCAGGTTTTTGATAAAGGGTATCCGGGAAAGGAATGACTTGAAGGCGCCGTGCTCGAGCTCATCCACATCGATGTAGTTCAGCTCGGTGAGCAGTTCGTTGATCAGGCCGCCTACTTCTCCCGAATTGTAGGTACGCACGGAGGTCAGGAACTCGTTGCTGTACTTTTCCATCGAATTCTGTACGTCGGAGCCGTAGTTCAATACGGAATTGACATCGGAGGGCGTCAGGCTCTTGCTGATTTCGCTGAACTTTTGGGTCTCTTCCGGTGTGATGATGGCCAGGTCGACGTTTCCCTCTTTGTCAAGTTTTGCCGGGAGGGCGGCTGTTCCGGTGCTGGTATTTGGAGTGATGTCCATGGGTTTTTATTTTAAGGGATGAAGTTTACAAAAAGTTTTGGGTAACAGTATTGACGGTTTCCTGCAATTTATGGTCTTTTGTCGGTTCCCCGATGGCGTTGAATTTCCATTCGCCGTTGCGTTTGTAAAATACACCCATCACCATGGAGACATGGCCTGCAAAGCCCGGCCCGTGGGCAATGTCGAATTTGGCAAAGACTTCGTTGACCCTCGTGGGCGTGCCCTCGTAGATGCGGATGGAAGCAAAGGGAATGGTGCCGAAGTCCTGTCCCTTGAAGCTGTTCAATACAAAGGCCACATAGGAGACGGAAGGGGTAAGGCCTCCGAAATTGAGGGTGATGATTTCGTTGTCGAGGCCATCGTCGCCGTCCATATCGCCGGTCAGGTCATCCCCGCTGTGCCGTACGGCCCCATCTTTGGAGCGGAGATTGCCAAAATAGACGACATCCAGCAGTTGCTTTTGATCGTCGTACATAGCGCAACTGGCATCGAGGTCGACCGCTTCTTTGGTCGAGGTGAGGCCAAAAAGCCCTTTTCGTACAATCGCGCCCCAGTTGATCCCCACACATATATTCTGAAGCTTGCTGCCGTTGCTTTTTTCAAGATTGATCCGCTGGCCCTTTTCAAGATTTATAGGCATAGTAGCAATATTATTTTTAGTTGTATTTATTCAGGTAATCCTGCAGGCCACCTTTCATGCCTACGCCTACCGCTTCAAATTTCCATTGACCGTCGCGTTTGTAAATCCGGCCGAATTCAACGGCTGTCTCAATGGAGAAATCTTCTTCCAGTTCGTATTTCAGGATGTCGGCGTTGGTGTCCGTGTTGAAGATGCGGACAAATGAATTCCGTACCTGCCCGAAATTCTGTCTTCTTGCTTCGTAGTCGAAGATGGTCACTACCACGCAGAGTTCGGTGGCGTTGGGGTCTATTTTCGACAGGTCGATCCTTATCTGTTCGTCGTCGCCGTCGCCGGCGCCCGTCTGGTTGTCACCCGTATGGACGACCGCCTCGGTGGGCGATTTCAGGTTGTTGTAAAAGACAAGGTGATTGTCCGACAGCAGTTTTTTATTTTCTCCCAGGATGAAAACAGAGGCATCGAGGTCGAAATTACCCCCGGTCGAGGAGGTATTGGTGTCCCAGCCCAGGCCGATAGTAAATTTGGGGGCGTTGAGCACTTCGCGTTGCCCTTTTTGAAGATTAATCGCCATGTTGTATGCGTTTATTTTTTTTGTTTGATAAATAGTTTCTTATAAAGTTAAGGTTGCGGGAATAGGCTTCGATGGTATGATAGCTGTTTCCCAGCGCCATATTGTAGAGCAGGTCGATGAATTCGTCGGACTGGTTCTGAAGGAAAATGCAGAAGGCGTCCGCCTCATAGTTCAGGATATACTTTACAATACGGGTGTTGATAAAAAAGGATTCTCCCTGGATGATTTCCTCCAGGTCGAATATGGATTTAACGGATTGATAGTTTAAATGGTTTTCTATGTTCGGGTGGATGTCCGCATTTTTCAGTTCTGCGAAGTAAAGCATAAAGATGTCATTGGAGAGGTCATACTCTTTTACCATTTTCATGATCATGCGCTCATGGCTCCCGGTGATTTTAATATCGTCGAGAAAAAGGATCGCTTTGCCCCGGAGGAAATCACGATCGATATGGAAGGAATCGTTGCCTATCAACCGTATTCTTTCCTCGGCGTTCAGTTCGCCATAGTCTTCCTTGTAGGTAATGGTGCGATGTACTTTTGTTTCCTGTACTACCGGCAGATCGTTGTCGGCCAGCCAGCGGTTGAGCCAGGAAACAAAGTGGTTCTTCATGGCGAAAGTGGCCGTTGGGATAAACGAGTAAGGGCTCGGCACCACGACGATCTGTTGCCGTATAGGGTAGAGGGACAGGTGATGAAAGATAAAACCCTCGGCCAGTTCCCGGCCGAATTGACGGGCAATAGCTTCGTCGCCGAACTTGAACCGGCTATAGTCGTACGGGCTGAATCCGAAATCGACCGTATTGGTGATTTTATGTAGTGAATAGGAGGAGATCATTAGTTCAGTAAACTTAGAATGCTTTTGTTATTCGAATTGATCAATAAACTACGGATACCTACGGTGCGTGCGCCTTCGATATCGGCTTTTTCGTTGTCCCCGACATGAATGATTTCCGTGGGGTGGATACCGGTATTGACGGCGGCGGTGTTGTCGACCATCAACTGGAAGAATTGTTTATTCGGTTTGGACATTCCGGTCTCGTCCGAATACAACTGGAAATGAAAGAACCCGTCCAATCCGATCTTTTTGAGTATCTCCCGGAGCGTACTGCCTTTGATAAAAGCGGTGTTGCTTAAAAGGCTGAAGGTGCTGTTGCCTGCTTCCTGCAACCGGTTTAAGACCAGGGGCGTTTCATCGGAATAGACGAGCGGTAAATGTTTAAACACGATGGCTTCCATTTCGCCGTACAATGCGCGAAGGTCGATAGCGCCGAAGGCACAGGAATGGTCGTCCAGGGCGCTGATGACCATCAGGTGCATTTCTTCCGAGCTGATATTGTCACCCGTTTTTTCATTGATGCTGTTGCACAGGGCATCTACTTGCCGGAAGATGACGGATACTTCTTCCAGTGATTTGTGCTTCGGGTTGAAGTTTTGGAAGAAGAACCGTGCTCTTTCCTGCTTGAAAGAAGGGTTGGATCGTATCAGCGTCATCCAGAGGTCGAACGAATAATGTTTGTAGGTGTTCATGCTACATCCTATCTGTATTGGGTCATAAGGTCTGCAAAACTGTCCGTCTGGTGCGGTTCGCCGATAGCCCTGAATTTCCAGGTATCGTCTTTCCGGTACACTTCGGAAAAGATCAGCGAACACATGTTGTTGTAGGTTGCATCGCCCGACAGGCTGAATTTGGCGATTTCCTTGCCCTTAGCGTCCACCGCACGAATAAAGGCGTTTTCAACCATACTGAAATGCTGTCGTTTTTCGCGGCCCTGGTAGATGGTCACCAGGAAAACGATGCGTTGGTAGCGTTGATCGAGGGAATCGAGCTTTACGATGATCTGCTCGTCGTCGCCGTCGCCGGCCCCGGTGCGGTTGTCGCCGGTGAGCCATATCTGTCCCGAAGGATGTTTCATGGAATTGAAGAACACGATATCGCCCTCGTAATGACCGATGGTGCGGCCATTGGACATTTGGGCTTGCCTGCCGGGATTGACCAGTTTGCCGTTGGCGTCCAGCAGGAAGGCGATGGCGTCGAGATCGTATTCCTCTTCTTTGCCGCCCCCGAAGAATTTGCTTAAAACACCGCCTTGTTTCTGGCGCACGTCCCAGCCCAGGCCGATGGTTACGCTGGAGAGATCGAAGCTGCCGCCGGTGTCATTTTTGCGAAGGTCAATCGTCTGACCTTTTACCAGGTTTATTGCCATTTCCAAAAAGTTAATGTAGTGATAGGATGATTCGTGTGACAAGATAATATATTTATAAAAGATTAACCGCCCACCGGTCAATTATTAGGCGAACGGCCGGCCCGGACCGGTAGGCGGCTGTTAATCAATGCCTTAATTTTAGGATCATGATAACACTTAGCAGCCCTGTCCTTGGGCAATACGATGAGGCCGTTCAGTATGAATGGCTGGATACCAATGGGCTTGGCGGATGGAGCGGTTCGACCGTCACCGGGTGCAATACCCGTCGTTACCACGGTTTGCTGGTGGCCGCTACCCGGCCTCCCACGGAGCGAATGGTGCTGCTGTCCAAACTGGACGAGACAATAGCCTGCGGTAACGAACGATTCGAACTGGGCACGAATGACTATGGACAGGTGGTCCATCCAACGGGGTTTCAATACCTCACCGGCTTTAACAAGGACCTTTTCCCCGGGTTTATGTATGAAGCGGGCGGCATAAAGCTAAAGAAGACGATTGCGATGGTGCAGGGAGAGAATACCGTACTCATCCTGTATGATGTGGTGAGCGCAGCTCAGCCTTTTGTATTGGAACTGCTGCCCCTGCTTTCGGTAAGGTTCTATCACAGCCTTGTGCAGGCCAATGACGCCATCAACCGGGAGGCGTCTTTTGATAAGGATGTTTTTAAGGTCCGGGCTTATGAAGGGACACCGGGTATATTTATAAAAGTTCCCGGCGCTCAATACCGGGCCGATCCCAACTGGTATTATCATTTCAACTACAGCGAAGAAGCCGGCCGGGGGCTTGATTTCACGGAAGACCTTTTTACGCACGGTGTGTTCAGTGTTGCGTTAAAACAGGGCGATTCGCTGGGTATTATTGTTTCAACCGACGAACCGGGCGGCAGGGATGCGCACGCTTTACTGCTCGCAGAGCAGGAGAGAAAACAGCGCTTGCTGGCCGGGCAACCGGAAGATGCATTGTTGCGGCAACTGTTGCTGGCCGCGGACCAGTTTATCGTTCAACGCGACAAAGATTTGAAAACGGTTATCGCCGGGTATCATTGGTTTACGGACTGGGGAAGGGACACGATGATTTCGTTGCCCGGCCTGTGTTTGAGCACCGGCCGCCTGCAAGATGCAAGGAAGATACTATCGGCGTTTGCAAATAGCGTGAGCCAGGGCATGCTGCCCAATCGTTTTCCTGATGGCGGCGAAGCACCCGAATACAATACGGTGGATGGGACGCTGTGGTATTTCATCGCCGTATATAAGTATTGGCAGGCTGGCGGCGACCGTGATTTTGTGCTGAAGATGCTGCTGCCGGTTTTAAAGGATATTACCGACTGGCATTTTAAAGGAACGCGGTATCATATTCGTATGCAGGAAGACGGGTTGTTGTTTGCCGGTGAAGAAGGACAGCAACTGACATGGATGGACGCAAAAGTCGGCGGTTGGGTTGTTACGCCGCGCATGGGCAAACCCGTGGAAATACAGGCGCTCTGGTACAATGCCTTAAAAATAGTGGCCGTATTGCTGGAACAGGATCACCGGCAGGAAGAGGCGGCGGTACTCAATGCCGTTGCCGAAAAAACAAAGCAGGCATTCAGTGCTCAATTCTGGTATGCGGAAGGGAATTACCTGTATGATGTGATCGATGAGCAGGGGCGGCCCGATGCAACGCTGCGGCCCAACCAGCTTTTTGCCATCAGCCTGCCGTTTGCGCTGCTGGAAGCTGAAAGGGCCGGAGCTGTTATAAAACTCGTGGAAGAACAGTTGTACACGCCGCCGGGATTGAAAACACTGCCCGCTTCCGATAGTCGTTATGTGCCGGTGTATGTCGGTGACCAGTATCACCGCGATGCGGCTTATCACCAGGGAACGGTGTGGAGCTGGCTGCTCGGGCCCTATATAGACGCTATGATGAAAGTATATGCGTCAATAGATAAGGCGCGGCAGGTTATCGATGCGTTTAAATACCATCTTTCCGAAGCCTGTATCGGCAGCGTGTCGGAAATATTCGATGCCGATGCCCCCCACCACCCGAGGGGATGCGTCGCACAGGCATGGGGTGTGGCGGAAATATTGCGGGTTATTAAAGATTATGAGCTTTAGTGTCTGGCCTATAGCCGGGCGGCCTCTCGTCCCATCGGGGCGTTTGGTGGGTAGAAAACCGGGTAACAGGTACATCGTCCCATCGGGACGTTTGGTGGGTTATAATCATGGGAATAATGAAAAGAAGTATCTTGCCGCCTATGCCCGGCGTTGTCCTTTCCGATACTGTTGTTGCCCGTCCCTTTCTCAAATGGGCCGGTGGCAAGGGACAGCTTATACCCGCTATAGAAGCCGCTTTACCCGTCATATTGCATAACGGCGATAACATTACCTACGTGGAGCCCTTTATTGGCAGCGGGGCGGTATTGTTCCGGCTGTTGCAGCAATACCCGTCCATACAAAAAGCCGTTATCAACGATATCAACCCCGACCTGGTCGAAGCCTACCGGGCTATTAAGGAACAACCGGCAAAGCTGATCGAAAGCCTGGGCGTGCTGCAGGAAGCGTATTACCGGCTGAAAACAACGGAAGAAAAAAGAGATTTTTTCCTCGCGCGAAGAACGGAATTCAACAACCGTTCTGCCGACCATCATACCGCGCTGCTGATCTTTTTGAACAGGACCTGCTACAATGGCTTGTACCGGGTGAACAGCCGAAACCAATTTAACGTGCCCTTCGGAACCTATGCCAAACCGAAAATCTGCGATGCTGCCAATATTATGGCCGTGAGCCGGCTGCTGCAGCGGGTGACGATCCTCAACGGCGATTATTCGGAAACCGTCCGGCGGCTGCCGGGTAAGGTCTTCTGTTATCTTGATCCGCCGTATAAACCCATCAGCAAAACGGCTTCTTTCAATTCCTATTCAAAAGACCGGTTCGACGATGCGGAGCAACGGCGTCTCAGGGAATTTTGCGACGGGCTTACGGCAAGGAATATCTGCTGGCTGATGAGCAATTCGGACCCCCGCAACCATAACCCGGAAGATAATTTTTTTGACGACCTGTATGCCGGGGATGCGCTTCATATCGGGCGGGTGGCGGCCAGGAGGAACATTAATTCCAATGCGTCCAAAAGAGGGGATATTGCCGAATTATTGATTTCTAATTATACCCGCGGTCTTAAATAAACTTTTGCTGTATTTTTTCTTTTATTTCATCGTTGCAATGGGAGATAAATTCTTCCGTGATCCGTTCGAGTTCTGTAATGCCCGTGGGTTTTGTAATAAAGCCGGCATTGTGACGCCGGGCAAATTCCCGGTCATGGGGCATGGACGAAGTGGTAAACAATACGACCGGAACAGAGCCAAACCGGTCTAGTTGCCGCAATTGCTGCAGGCATTCGCGCCCGTTTACAAGAGGCATATTGATGTCGAGGATGACCAGGCAGGGGGCCTGGACATGCAGGGGAAGGCGGCGCAGGTACTCAAGCAGGCTTTTGCCTTCGGGAAACGTGATCACTTCCACATGATGGGTATAGGGATCAAACGCCTCGATGACCAGCTCACGGTCTTCGGGGTCATCATCCGCATACAATACAATACTTTTCGGCTCCGTCGATTGGATCATGGGAAAACTGGTTGACGACAAAATTAATGGAATCCCCGTTCTCCCCATTTACCATGAGCATTTTTTTTGCCGGGGACGGGCTGCCCCCTCTCCCGGTTATCGTATTTCTACTTTGGATTTGCTGACCCGGACGCTTTTTGCGTGGCAGACAGCCGGGTGGTATATGCCTGCGGCAGCAACTGGTAATTAAACTAATACCTTTTTATGCACATATAATAGGCTTATACTATCTTTAGCTCAACCAAACGAATTTGCTGTGGTATCTATTACCAGGTCGTCGAAATCTCCAACAACCAACACACTCAATACACCCTTAAATCAAGATTGATGAAAAAAGCGCTCCCCCTTTTGCTGCTTGCCGCATTAGGCATTTTTTTTGGCTGGAAATGGTACCACCGCTCCAAACAGGCTATGCCGGTGGTAGCGAAGACTGTCAACGCGAATAAGATCGATGGTGATAATGAAGAAGAGGAGGATGGTATCCGGGCAGCGCAGGAACAGGAGTTTGAAATGACGAAAGACATAAAGCTCGGCTATGTTCCCAAAAGCCGGCTGATCAACGCCTATACGCAGTTGCAACGGAACCGGATGCTGCAGGTGAATTCACCCAATGGTACACAGGGGGTCGAAGCGCTGACATGGACGGAGCGCGGGCCTAATACCGATGCTCCGGGGTTTTATGGTAATTCACGTCCCGGCAATGGCGGAGCCACGAGCGGCCGTATGCGTGCCATCTTGGTAGATCTTGCCGATGCTACCAATAAAACCGTGTGGGTAGGGGGGATCGACGGCGGTCTGTGGAAGACAACGGATATTACCGTTGCTTCGCCCACCTGGACGCTGGTCAATGATTTCTTCAGCAATATGGCCATTGCTTCCATCTGCCAAAACCCAGCCAGTACCAATACCATGTATTTCGGTACCGGCGAAAAGGCATTTAACGGGGATGCAGTCCAGGGCGGCGGTGTATGGAAAAGCACCGACCATGGAGTTACCTGGAACCTGCTTGCCAACACCACGAATTTCTTCAACGTATCCAAAGTGGCTTGCGATGCCGTAGGCAATGTATATGTGGCTACGGTTGGCTCCAGCGGTACGGGCATACAGCGTTCGACCGACGGCGGCACTACCTGGACGAACATCAGTCCTACAGGATTGAGCACACGGATCTCCGATATGAAAATCAGCAGCACGGGAAGGATGCAAGTTGCCTGCGGCTACTTCGAAAGCTCTTCGTTAGTTGCCGGATTCCGGTTTACCGATAACCCCTCCACGGTTACCTCTGCTACCTGGACCTCACCGACTACGCCGATTCCTAATGTTTCAATCAATTCTGAAATCGCTACTTCAGGAACAACACTATACGCACTCACTGCCAATTCGGCCACCTACCAGACCTCGCCGATATATAAATCTACCGACGGGGGCGCTAACTGGGCGGCTACTGCTAGTTCCCCTACCGCTCTCGGGGGCAACAACGATCTTAGCTCGGGCCAGGGATGGTATTGCCTGGCGCTGGCGGTTGATCCAGCCAACGCCAATAATGTGATAGCAGGCGGTCTGAACTGTTATATGTCTACCAATGGCGGTGCGTCGTGGTCGCAGGTTTCCGTATGGGTAGGTAGTACCGGGGCGCCCACCACTCAATATGTGCACGCCGATCAACACACTGCTGTATGGAATGGCAGCCAGGTACTGGTAGGTTGCGACGGGGGTATATTTTATTCGGCCAATGCGGGCTCTACCTTCTTCTCGCGCAATGCCGGGCTCCGGCTCAAGCAATTTTATTCCTGTGCCATTCACCCTTCGACCACCAATTATTTCCTTGCAGGTGCACAGGACAATGGTTGTCATGCGTTTGCCAATGCAGGATTGAGCAGCAGTACCGAAGTCAACGGCGGCGACGGCGCCTTTGTGCACATCGACCAGGACGAGCCGCAATACCAATATACCGCATACGTATATGGTCAATACCATCGCAGCGGGGACGGTGGCACTAACTGGGCAGACATAATTTATTCAACTTCTATAGGTTCTTTTATTAATCCGACGGACTATGACGACGGCAACAACCGTATGTACACGACAGGGAGCGGCGGTCAATTCGTTCGCTGGGAAAACCCGCAGACGGGCAGCACGTTTACCCCGATTCCAATGGCAAGTTTTGCGGGCGGAACGGTAACCAACATAAAGGTTTCCCCATTCACCTCCAACCGGGTGTTTTTTGGAACCAACAATGGAAAAATTATAAAAGCGGATAACGCCCACCTGGCTTCGCCTACTGCGACCGATATCACGGGAGCCGGCATGCCGGCATCTACTGTGTCGTGCGTCGCCACGGGGACCAGCGACAATAACCTGCTGGCTACGTTTTCCAATTACGGAGCGGCGCATATATGGGTAAACACAACAGGCGCTGCCGGCGGATGGGTAAATATATCCGGTAATATTCCTGACGTACCGGTGCGCTGGGCGATGTTTTATCCCGAAAACAATACAAAGGCCATCGTCGCCACAGAAATGGGCGTGTATGAAACGGCCCTTATCAACGGTGCTTCCACAGTGTGGACAGCGGATGCCGGTTTCCCGACGGTACGCACCGACATGCTCCAATACCGCAAGAGCGATGGTACAGTAGCGGCGGCCACACATGGTCGCGGACTCTGGACTACAACCATTCCTTTGACGCCCTATATCCGGTTCCCGACCAATTATGCCACAAAACCGGAAGCGACCAGCGGCACTTCGGGTTGCCGGGGTTATACGGATTATCCGGTGAATATGACAATCGATGCGGCGCCCACGGGCGCTGCATCGGTAACGGTGAGTGTACAAGCCGGGGGTACAGCCACACAGGGAGTAGATTATGATTTTACCACCAATGGTAGTTTTACCAGTCCTTCTAATACCCTTACGTTTGCCAGCGGGTCAACCACGCCGCAGCCGGTGACGATACGGGTGTATGACGATGCGGCGATAGAAAGCACCGAATCGTTTATGTTAACGTATGCGGTATCGGGTACTACCGATGCAGCGGCTGCACCGAGCTGTCCGGGTTATACGCTGAACATTACGGACAATGACGTAGCGCCCTTCTCTCCTACAGGCGCCACCGTACCCTTTTCTATCGGTACCTATACCTATAATCTGGGCAGCGATGCTTTTGACGCTACCGTTGCCAGCAACAGGACCCAGATATTGTACCAGGCGTCCGAGCTAAAGGCTGCAGGAATGTCGGCAGGAACTGTTACATCGATTGGCTTTACGCTGACCAAACAAAGTATAAGGGCTTATCAGAATTTCAAAATCAATATCGGCACTACCCCATTGACGTATCTTGTAAACGGCTCAATCAATGTTGTTTCGACTTCTACCTATAAGACGCTGGCTTCCTATACCACGGTCAGCGGGTTGAATACCTTTACACTGGACGCTCCTTTTACCTGGGATGGCGTCAGCAGTATAGTAGTGGAGATATGT
>DASYCT010000582.1:0-3166 GCA_036500065.1 Chitinophagaceae bacterium
ATAATTTCTTAGACCTTTTTCTATTAAAAAACGCTTAGCCTTGCGCCTGATTGAAAGATTATACCAGTACATCGCGTACAAAGAACTCTCTTTCTATGCATTCGAACGGGGTTGTGGTATGGCAAACGGGTACCTCAAAAAACAGTACAAAGGGAAGGGTACCGTTGGTTCGGACATGCTGGAAAAAATCCGCAAAAACTATATTGACCTGAGCCTGATGTGGCTGCTGACCGGTGAAGGGACCATGCTGGAAGAAGCGCCCGAAACCGGCGGACAGCAGGCGCAGCAGTTGGAAGAGGGGGAAAACGGCTATGTGATTTCCAAAGACGATATCATCACCCTTCTGCGTGAGCAGGTCGGCATACTGGAAAAGTCATTGGCAGACAAGGAAAAGATCATCCTGATGCTGGAGGGAAAACTGCGCAAGATGAAGGCGAGGCAATAGGTTTTATTCCCCGTTTGTTTCGCTGGAAACGCCTTCTTCTTTATCAACACCTGTGCGGCCTTCGGCAGGAGTCGTATTTTTCAGGCTTACCTGGAATTTTGTATTGAGGCTTACTTCGTAGTTGTTGGTGCGAACGAGTTCTTTTACAACGGCATCTTCCAGCAACACGGCGGCAAGATCCATAGCAAGTGGGGAGGTGCTGATGACATTGGCTACACGGCCATTGTTGAGCTGGATGGTAAATTTGTAACCCGCTTTGCGGCCAGTGCCCGCGCGTTCGAAGTCGATTCGGTTAAGGTTCAGGGTTTGGTCACCGCTGGCCGACTTCTTTAATAAAATCCTGATAATGGGGAGGTACTTATTCCAAATGTGCGTGTACATCAAAGCGCTGTTTAAATGGGGTGATAGTTTTTAAAAATGTAATGATCCAAATTACCTGCTGATCGCCTGATAGTTAACTGGTTGACAAAACATCACCCGCTTTTGCTGCAAAGGCATGGATTAAATCATCTCGTCTTCCGTAAAAATCACGCGCATCAGCTACAAAGATGCGTTTTTATACCCCAAAAAACGAATAAAAATAGCGGGGAGCCGCTTTGGGCGACCCGGAAGGCTCCCGGGTTGACAAAAAACGCATTCAGCCGGATGGGCAGTAGCTATTTGATTATCAAATACTTATTGAAGATTGTTCCTACGGTACCCTCACCTTCATGACCAGTTTTTTTACCGGGCGGGGCCGGTCAGTAAACAGCTCCGGCTGGTGAATATCGGAGGGAAAAAACACGATAAACCGGCCCGGGTATAGCGTGATATAATCCAGCCCGGTGGGGGTATAAAAAGCCACATCGTTGTCCGGCAAAAAGCCGGTGGACGGCTGATTATCCAACAGGGGCGCATAGCCAAATTTCTCGGACCCTTCGAGCATCACCTGTATGTCGATATATTCCCGGTGGCTTTCGGGTTCACACTCCACGGCCGGCTTTGTAACATATTCGTTCACGATGGCAAACACCGATTCGCCCACCACCTCATAACGACCGGGGCCAAGCCGGGAAAAATCAGTGACGAGTATATAGTCGATGGCTATCGCCAGGTCAGGACTCAACTTTTTATAGAGGGGCAGATCGGTAAAGGCGGCCGTAATCATAATTAGCTTGTTTTTTAAACGCTTCCGCCACAAAATAAGGGCTTTTGGAAATCCTCCCGTCAATAGATTTTATCTATGATTCATTAGAAAATATCTATAGAGACTATAAAGGTATTTACCTGATATTTGTGCCCTCTATCGATTACCCCGCCGGGTTGTCTTGCTCCAGTCAACACAAGTTTGTTTAAAAAATCAACCATCATAAAATTATGAGCAACAGAGTTATTTCAATCGGCAGCAGCTTTCCCTCCTTTAAAAAGAAGGCGGTAGTATCCACCCAGAAAGGAAAAGAATTTACCGAAATCACCCATGAATATGCATCCGGCAAAGGCAAGTGGATGGTGATGTTCTGGTGGCCAAAAGATTTCACCTTTGTATGTCCCACCGAAATCGCCGAGTTCAATAAAAAGTACAGTGATTTTGATGACCGCGATACCGTATTGATCGGCGCTTCTACCGATTCTGAATTCGTACATGTGGCCTGGAGAAGGGATCATATCGACCTGCGCGACCTGCGTTTCCCCATGCTGGCAGACACTTCCAAGTCGCTGGCCGAAGAACTGGGCATCCTGGAAGCGGAAGAAAAGATTGCTTACCGCGCCACTTTTATCATCGACCCACAGGGCATCGTACGCTGGGTGAGCATGTATGATCTCAACGTAGGCCGCAACGTACAGGAAGTGTTGCGCGTGCTCGATGCACTCCAAACGGACGAGCTCTGTCCCTGCAACTGGACGAAAGGCGAAGAAACGCTTACCGCACAACTGGAACTGAATTAATACACCGGGTTTATTCAAAACCCTGCACAGCATAAAAAGAGAAAAAGAATTAAAGGAATCGTGCGCAATAGCCTCTTTTTCTCTTTTTACGCTGTGCGAAAATAATATCTCTCATTATGAGCGAAACCCTCGTGCAAAACGAAACGTTTACCAACCTGCTGAACGATTTGCAGATACCTGATTACACCCCCTCTGCCAATGTTCGCGCTCTGCTGGCCGCGGAAGCCCGTTATATAAAAGACCTTAAAATCAATACGGGCAATGTGCTCAACAACAACCAGCACCTTGATGCAAAGGAAGCGGCGCTGCTGGCGCTGGCGGTCGCCGTCAATGAAAAATCCGGCCTGCTGAAAGAAGCCTTTACCCGTCGTGCACAGCAGGCAGGCGCCGGGGAGGCAGTCATCGCCGAAATCATTGCCTGCGCCTCGCTGATGAACACCAATAATATCTTCTACCGCTTCCGCCATTTCATGCAGAAGGATTATTACAATAACCAGCCGGCGGGCATCAAGATGAGCATCATGATGAACCCCGTCACCGGCAAGGAGTTTTTTGAACTGGTGAGTCTTGCACTGTCGGCCGTCAACGGTTGTGAAATGTGTGTACGCTCCCACGAGGAGAGCGTATTAAAACACGGTAGCAGCGAAGCCCGGGTTTTCGAAGCGGTAAAACTGGCGGCGGTTATCAAAGGACTGATTACGGTGCTCTCCTGATAAGAGCGTACCGGGGCTGCTGGCCGTTGCTGGCAAAAAGCAGGCAAAATCGTAGCAGCATTGGATAAAAACCCATAATCAT
>DASYCT010000583.1:0-20543 GCA_036500065.1 Chitinophagaceae bacterium
CCGGCAGAAACGGCGGCCGATTTTCCCCTCTCCTTCCTGTTCAACAGCGAACGCGTGAGCCGGATGGCGCAATATGAAGCCAATGGAGGACTGGGAGTAAGCGAAATGATCGATCGCCTGCTGGCAAAGACATGGAAAGCGCCCCGCAAAACAGGTATGGAAAAGCTGATCCAGCAACAAACAGAACAAATCCTGCTCACCTACCTGCTGGCCTTATCCGTGGATGAAAACGCCAGCTTTGCCGCCCGGTCGGCCGGCCAGGAAGCATTGAACGACCTAAAGACATTTATCACCACGCGGAAAAAAACCACGACAGACGTCTCTTATGCCGGGCATCTTGCGCTTGCACTGGAACGCATGAAGGCTCCCGAAAAAGCAAAACCCACCCAGCTTAAGGAAATGCCGCCCGGCGCTCCTATCGGCTGCGATTGGGATGAACAGGGCTACTAACGGATAAGGAGACGTGTCTTGAGACCGCCGCCGGCAAGGATATAAATGCCGGGTTCAAGGGCCGGAAGCGAAATACTGGCTGTATTGCTTTGCAACAAAAATGTTTTATTCCATACCACTTTCCCGTCGGTGCTGAACAATTGCAGCGACTGAAGTCCCCGGAGTGAGGTATGCAGGTTGATAAATACCCCGGTAGGATTGGGATATACGTTGAGGTAGTCTCCCCCGGAATTGTTTTTAATACTGATAACCGGGGAATAGAAGTTGCTGTTGTCACGACCGGTTATTTTAAGCCGGTAATAATTAACAGGACTCCCGGGCAATGGTTCCAACCGGCTGTATTCCGCCTGCCCGTTGCCGGCCAGCGTATCTATAAGAGTCCACGTAGCACCATCCGCCGAATATTCAATTGAAAATATTTGTACCAGCGGGGGTTGAGCTATTTTCCAGTGCAGGTCAACGTTGGCCGGTTGCCGGAAACCTTCAAAGTATTCCAATGTCAATGGCAGCAGCAGCGCAGTACAATAACTGGCCGGTGTGCCCGATTGGGAAACCGTGTAAACTGCAGTAACGGCCCCATTGGACCCTGCCGTAGCGCTGTTGTTACCAGTTAGTCCCACCGGGGAGGTATCGTATGAAACGCCGGCAATGCCGCCGCTGGCGGAAGTCGTCACAGGCGGCATCGCTCCTGTAAAATAAACAGCGCCGCCCGCGCCGCCACCCGCCGGGCCCATGCTACGATTGGAGATAGAAACATTGTCTACATCTCCACCCTTGCCGCCAGTGTCAATTATATTGACGTTGCCACTGTAAGCAGCTGCATCGATAATAATGGTGCCGCCCGCGCCGCCGCCGGAAGCGCCATCGCCTATATTGGCTGCCCCCGCTTCACCGTTGGCGCTGATGCTATAATTATTCCCGGCCAGTACGCCTGCCCGTATTAGTACGATACCGCCGCCATTGCCGCCACCATAAGGGGTAGTTGTATTATTGCCGTCGCCGTCACCACCACCGCCGCCGAAATAAATTTTATTCCCGGCGTTGCTCAGTGCCAGTCCCGCGAGACCCGGGAATTTATTATTACAACCCGATGTACTGTTATTGTTGCCGCCGTTGCCACCGGCACTGGTATTTCCACCGCCACCGGCTCCGTTGTTGTAATCGCCGCCCCCACCCCCGCCGTTGGCCATCGGTCCACGGCCACCGCTGTTGGCGGCCGTTACATCGGTAATGCCTTCTCCCTTATAAGCACCGGCGGTACTAACGGCAGGATTATATGCGTAATTGGAAAAAACAAGCAAACTGCCACAAGCGCCATTCAACAACTTTGCCGTGCCGCCTTTAAATCCCATGGTATCGGCACTGATATTGGCATTGAGCGTAAGCGTATTGATAACAATAACGGCCAGTACGCCTCCCGTGCCGGTGGTATTATCCCAGGGACCGGGAACCAGCGGGCTGACCACGGTTGCCGAAGGGTATGAAGGCACGCGCACCAGTTGCACTTTTCCCGTTACATCGTATGCATTCAGCAGGGTTTGTTCAAAAAATACCGAATCACCGATGATACTGCAGATAATGCCCATTTCATAATTGCCTGCATCGTTAAGGGCCGTGACGCTCCCATAAGCGGCATTGTTGGCCGTGGTGACCGTCGCCCCTTTCATCTGTACCAGCATCGTATTATCAAACCGGGACAGCCCTGTGGTGTCGCTGACACGCACACAGGCTTTGGCCGGTATTACTTCTATAACCTGGTAATAGGAATTGATAACGCCGCCGATGCTCTGTCCATGGCTACTGAAGGAGATAGCAAGGAAGTAAACAATTGAAAAACAAAGCATTAGGCTTCTCATGGGAAAGGTGGCTTCCCTACTATAACGCCAATATGATTACTGTAATTGCAATTGAAAATCAACTAATTACACCAAAGAATGATAGACACCAAGAAGCTGCCCCGCGGCCGCCTGCCAGCTAAAGCTTTTTGCCCTTGCCTTGATGGCCTCCATAGGTTTTGTGTCGGCATAATGCTGCAGGCTGTCGGCCAGCACCCGCTGCATGTGCTCGGGCTCAAAATCGGTAAAGTAATAGGCCACGTCGCCACCAACTTCCGGCAGCGATGAAAGTGTGGAGATCAGCACGGGTTTGCCAAAATACATAGCCTCCACTACCGGTAGTCCAAAACCTTCAGCGAGTGATGGAAAGACAAAGGCTTCGCAATGCTGCATATACCATTGCTTGTCGCTCTCGGAAATGGCTCCCGCAAAAATAACCCGGTTGAGCACGCCCCACCGGGTTGCTTCGTCAATGATTTTTTGCTTATACGACTCATTGAGGGTAATACCGGCAATGACCAACTCATAGTCATTGTTTTTCAGCAGCGCCGGCAATACATGCATGTTCTTTTTATCAACGATGGTGCCGATAGTAAATAAAAAAGGGCTGCGGGGCTGGTAGGCAGGAGAGGCTCCTATGATGACCTTATCAAAATTGCAGCCGCAGTACACTACCGTCGCGGGTTTGTTGCCTATGCCAATCACCCGCTTTACTTCGTCGAGCCCGAACCGGGATATGGTCGTGATATGATCGCTGTTGTCAATCTTTTCTTTTATCCGTAACCGGTACGTCTCTTTTTTTTCCGGCGACAGGTTATCATCGTACATAAAATTAATATCGTGCACGGTAAATACCTTTTTCACCTTCTTCCGGAAAGGATAATAATTACTTCCCTGGAAATTGCAGTGCCATACATCAAGTCCCTTTATGGAAGGCAACATGAACTTGTCCAGTGAACGCTGTGTAACATAGTGTGCCGCATCTCCAAAGCATCCCTTTACCGAAGCTGGTGTATAGAAATACATCGTATCGTCGTGCGCCTCTTCCTGTAAAGCTTTCCCGAGATGAAGACAGAGATGATAGAGACCCGTGTTGGGGTATTTCATTCGTTCGCAATCAAGCAATATTTTCATGATACTCAAAATGATTTTGTATGCAGCAGAACGCAAGGCACTATTTGCGTGAAGCGCTTAACGCATAACAGGTGGTATGTGCAAATTCGGCTTTTACCTCAAATCCCTTTTCTTTTAAAAACTCCCCGAGGCTGGTTACATTCCTTTTATCGTTATCGAGGTTATGCACTTCAATAAATAGTTTTTTTATCTTATCCCATACTTCAGGGGCTGTTTCATACAGGATAGGATATTCGCTGCCTTCGCAGTCTACTTTCAACAGGTCAATTTGCTGCAGCCCTTTTACAATTTCTGACAGTGAAATGGCCGGAACACGCAACCGGTATTGGTTTTGCGTATCGAAATCATCGTACACGGATGCTATCACTGAATTGTCACCGGAAGTTTCCATAAACAATTCCACCTGCTCCTGCGGTTTACCAGTAACGGCTTTATTGAACAAATGAATATGCTGATCGAGGCCAGGGTTCAGGGATATGTTCTTTTTGAACAACTCGTAGTTGGACGGGATGGGTTCATAGGCGTACACCGTAGCGTCTTTCCGTTTTGAAAACAACATCATGTTGAAATAGCCGGCGTTGGCGCCGATGTCCACTACCACCGGGCTGGGTGGTAACTGTTTCAGCAGGTTGTTGGAATCGTAGAAATCGGTCACGAAAATCTCTTTAAACACCAGGTACAGCCCTTTGGAAGGCACGCGGAATTTAACTCGGTTGCCGGTGGTCTCAAATTGCAGCTCCTTAAATCCCTTATTAAACTTCCGGGTGAAATAAACAGTCCAGTTACGAATATGCCGGAGAAGATTCCCGTACCTGGAAAGCGAGCTTTTTACCATAATAAGCGTTTAAACTGGGCTGCAATTTAGAATAAACTATGATTGATCTTTCAATTATCGCTATTGCCCGCGAGCAGCTACAATTTTTCCAGGTAATCTATTACAAACCGGTAAAGGTTAAAACGCTTATCGCTGTATGTCTCCTTTATCGCCTTTACCAAATCCTTCCTGCTGATGTTCTCCATCCTTTTTTTTTGGATCAGCTGGAAGCTTTTTTCCGCCAGCAGCAGCATTTTCTTCTCTGCCGGGAAAGCGCTTACCTGGTGCTGTTCTATTTTTTCGGTCAGTTCGGCAATGCCCGATTTGGCGGAAGCGATGGTTTTTACAATAGGGGCCGAAAGCCGGTGAAACTCGGGCGCAAGCATGGCCCGGAGATTTTTAATAAATAAATCGGCGCCGGGCCTGTCGGCTTTGTTGACCACAAACACATCGGCAATTTCCATCAGGCCTGCTTTCATACTTTGTATTTCGTCGCCGGCCTCGGGCACCAGCACTACTACTGTAGTATCCGCCAGGCTGGCAATCTCCACCTCGCTTTGTCCCACACCCACTGTTTCGATAAAAATATGATCAAAGGGTGCGGCTTTCATCACCTCCGTAATTTCAATCATCCGGGGATTCAATCCTCCGAGGCTGCCGCGTGAAGCCAGCGAGCGGATAAAGACATTGGGATGATTGTACCATTGGTTCATGCGTATACGGTCGCCCAGTAAAGCGCCGGCATGAAAAGGAGAGGAAGGGTCCACGCAAAGTATACCGATACGTTTATTATGCCGCACCTGTTCTTCCACCAGCGCATCCACCAGGGTACTTTTGCCGGCTCCCGGCGGACCGGTTATACCGGTTATCCTTGTTTCGGATACCGGTAGCTGCTGCAACAGCGCTTCATACCCTGCGGATTCATTTTCCACCAGTGAGATGCTGCGCGCCAATACTTTTGCATCGCCCGATACCAGCGCTTGTATGGTGGCTGCCGTGCTCATTCCGTAATACTCATGGTTGGTTTAACCGTCTTATCCAGCGCCTCCTTCAGCAGGAAGGGCGATATATCCGTGATGCAGTGACAGGGATGAGTATTCTCTTTGCAATCCGAGCAGGGTTTATTTAATACAAATACCTGCGCCCGGGGTCCCAGCGGCGCCCATCGCCCGGGATGTATTGGCCGCATCGGCGGATAAATGCCCAGGGCGTCCTTTCCAAGGGCCCCGGCAATATGCAGCGGGCCGGTGCTATTGGCGACCAGTCCATCACAATGTGCAATAAACGAAATAAATTCATCCAGGTCCATGCGCCCCATCATATCGGTGACCTGGTCGCCCACCGCGTCAAAGATGGGTTGTACCTGCTGCCGCTCTTTCTGCGTTCCCGAAATAAAAATACGGTACCGCTCTTTATCGAGCGACCGGACAAGTTGTATGAAATTGGCGGCTCCCCATTCGCGGGCGCTGCCCTGCGATTTGGGATGCAGGATAAGATTGTATTTATCGGCTGATACCAGTTCCGCCAGTTCATGCGGCAGCGCCTGTATCTTTTCCAGCCCGAACAACTGGCCGATAGTCCCGAGCGAAAAATGCGTATCGATATCAAATGCTTTGAGTAAACGCAGGTTGAGCTGCGCCTCGTGCAGCGAAGAGCGACGGCGGCCCAGCAATACGAGCTTATTGCAAGTGGTCCAGTGATACAACCGGTTGGTGGTGCCCACCCGCCAGGGAATAAGCAGTTTTTTGGCCCTTGCCGCGATGGCGGGATCAGGCAATACATGCAGTAGGGTGTCCGGCGCCTGCCCGCAAACGGTAACGGGCTCCTGAAGAAAGGCCTCTTTGTCGATAAAAGCGTCTACATATTTGCAGGCCTCGATGACGGGACGGGTATAGCCCTTCCCGATAAAAGCGATGGTCGCCTCGGGGAAATGTTTTTTCAGCACGGCCGCCAGCGGCAATGTCAACACGACGTCACCGATGCTATCGGTACGGCTGATAATAATATTAGCGGGATGCAGGTTCAACGTGTCCGATTATACAGGAATCAGATGATTTTATAATTGCGAAACTCGAACAGGCGCCTGCCTGTTCTTTTTTCAATCCAGTACAACAGCTTTTCCTTGAAGGTAAACTGCTTTTTACCGGTATCCAATTCCACCTTCCAGTTTTGGCCGGTAACTCTTTTATGCATAACAGCAGGATGCGTGCCAGTAAATTTTTCCAGTGAATCATAGTGATTGTTAAAATCGAACAAGGCCTCTTTCTCCACCTGGGGTGTCGTGAAATCACCATCTTCTTCATGCCAGAACTTACCCACGTTGCGATGCTTCTCAAACATTTTTTTCGGGCTTTTTACCCAACCGTAATGATAAATATACGCATCAATGGGCTTTACGGCCAGTTTATTCCCCCCGCGCCGGAACCCTTGTGCATCGAGATAAGCGTGGATACTTTTGTCGTTTCGGATAATACGCACTTCGCGGCTGTACCAGCGGCGGCTGTCGCCCACATAGTTGTAGGTGCCATAAAAATGAAGGTAGCGAAACAGCAGCCCGTCTACCCGCTTATCGTCTTTGTACTGCTCCGCCGCCGCACGTATGGCTGCATGGTATTTTTCATGCACTACTTCATCGCCCTGGATATAAAATGCCCAGTCGGCATCCGGCGATATATGTTGCAGGGCCTTGTCTGTTTCTATCGCCAGCACCTTGCCACCCGTGCGCAGGTTCAGATCCCAGGTGGAAGTGACCATCTTTATTTTATCCGACCGGATGGCCCTTATCAGCCCGGCCGTATCGTCGTCGCTATCGCCGATACTCACGATCATTTCATCTACCACCGGCAGGATGGAGCGGATGGCTTCTACTACCGGGTAGTCGTTCAAAACGGCATTTCGGATGATGGTAAAACCGGAAATCTTCATACCCTGCAAAAATAGTCGAATACAACCCATTTTTTACACGATTGCGGACAATGTATTAGCTTGCAACCGAAAAGTTATTCAGAGGACGCATGACCAATTTTATACCCATATTTCCACTTGGCGTGGTGGTGTACCCCGGTGAAAGCCTCAACCTGCATATCTTCGAACCGCGCTATATTCAACTGGTGAACGAATGCCATGCGGAAAAAAAAGCATTTGGCATTCCCACCATTATAGATAATCACCTGAATGAAATGGGCACACTGGTGGAGATAACAGAAATGAGCACCGTGTATGATAATGGCGAAATGGACATCAAGACCCGTGGTCTAAAAGTGTTCCGCACGCTGGAACTGATCAAACAGGTGCCCGATAAGCTCTACAGCGGGGCTATTGTAAACTATCCCGACAATATCGAAGACACGGGGAAACCCGCCATCATGCAAAAGGTGATGTTGGCTATCCGCGAACTGCACCGCATGCTGAAAGTGCAAAAGGAATTTATAAAGCCCGACGACGAGCTGACCAGTTATGATCTTGCCCATCATGCCGGCCTGTCGCTGGAAGAAGAATATGAGTTGCTCGGCCTGCTCCGGGAAGTGCAACGCCAGGAATACCTCAAACGCCACCTGCACAAGGTATTACCGGTGATTGCCGAAATGGAACAGTTAAAAGAAAAAATCAAGCTCAACGGCCATTTTAAGAACCTGTCTTCGCTGGATTTTGACCTGCCCGGCGGAGCAAAAGAGTAAGTTAACCAGTTAAATTCAGCCCATTGGTTCCAGTTACCATTTGTTTCGATTTCGGCAATACCCGGAAAAAATATGCCCTGTTCGACGGCGACCAGCTCCGGCTCACCGATACCCTGCCCGATGATGAGCCCGCTACGCTACAGGCCGTGCTCTATCAATACCTGCCACAACGTTCCATTTTATCATCCGTTGTCCATCATAACCCGGCCGTTGAAACCATGCTGGCAGAATATACCTCGTTTCATAAACTATCCCATCTTACCCGCCTGCCTTTTACCACGCCGGTGGGCAAGCCGGAAACCATCGGGGCCGATCGTCTCGCACTGGTATCTGCCGCCGTACAGTTCTTTCCCGGCAAAAACAACCTCGTCATCGCGCTCGGCACCTGCATTACCTATAATTTCATCGACAAATACAATGCTTTCACGGGCGGGGGCATTTCTCCGGGCATGGACATGCGGTTCAAATCGCTGAACACGTTTACGGCTTTACTGCCCGTAATAAAGGAAGACTGGAATTTTCCGCTTATCGGTTATGATACGCGCACCAATATACTCAGCGGCGTTCTTCTCGGCATGGCAAAGGAAATAGATGGATTCATCGATGCCTATGCCGAACGATATGGTAACTTTAATGTGCTTTTAACAGGAGGCAATTGCGCTCATTTTGTACCCCATCTTAAAAACAGGATATTTGCAGACCCAGACCTCTTATTTAAAGGATTGTATGCTATCAGCGAATATAACCGGTAAATTCATGCGCTATTGCCGTCTCGCAATGTTGGCAGCAGGCTTTTTCACCCTCTGCGGTTGTGAAAATAATATAAAGGATATCCCCGATCTGCGGACAAAGCGCACCGCCCTTGAAGAAGGTCATGATATAGTAAGCTATCTCAGCGAAGGAGGAAAACCCAAAGCGAAATTGACCGCCCCGCTGATGTACCGCTATGAAGCAGATTCCTCCTACGTGGAGTTTCCCAAAACCCTGCATGTCGATTTTTACAACGATTCACTGGTAAAGGAAAGCCAGTTGGACGCCCATTACGGCAAATACCGCGAATGGGAAAACAAGGTGTTTCTCAAGGACAGCGTGGTGGTGATGAATGTGCTTAAAAAAGATACATTAAAATGTGACGAACTCTGGTGGGACCAGTCTACACAAAAATTCTATACTAATAAACCTGTGCGTATCTTTAAGAGTGATGGCACGGTGGTATATGGACAGGACGGCATGGAGGCGGCACAAAACTTTAGCTGGTATGTTATTTACCGCAGCACCGGCCGGGGCCCCCTGCCAAAAGACAGCGATAGTACCCCCCAGCCCCCTAAAGGGGGAGAAGGGAATACCCCCAAGCAAGGGAATACCCCCGGCCCCTAAAGGGGAGCAAGGGAGATCGGGATCACAATAGAATGTAAAACAATATTATATAATCAAACTTGCCCTACTCCCCCTTTAGGGGGCCGGGGGGTGTGGAGGATTCAATTATGGAATACCGTCGTTTAGGAAAATCAGGACTGCAGCTCAGCGTACTGAGCTTTGGCAGTTGGGTCACCTTTCACAAACAAATCAGTGATGGCAGCGCCGACGAGCTGATGGGCATTGCCTACGAGAACGGCATCAATTTTTTCGATAATGCAGAAGTGTATGCCCTCGGGGAAAGCGAAAAGATGATGGGCCGCGTGCTTAAAAAGAAGAACTGGGACCGTACTTCCTATACCCTTTCTTCCAAAGCCTTTTTCGGCTGGCGGGGCAAGGGCAACAAACCCAACCAAAGCGGGCTTAGCCGCAAGCATTTGTTCGAAGCCTGCCACGAAGCCCTGCAGCGCCTGCAGACCGATTACCTCGATCTCTATTTTTGCCATCGCCCCGATACCAATGTGCCCATCGAAGAAGTGGTATGGACCATGCACAACCTTATCCAGCAGGGGAAGATCCTTTACTGGGGCACCAGCATGTGGAGCGGCGCGGAAATCATGGAAGCCCACCGGGTAGCCAGCCAGCACCATCTTATCGGCCCGGTAGTGGAGCAACCCCAGTATAATATGTTTGAGCGGTTTAAAATGGAGCAGGATTACCTGCCCGTTTTTCAAAACGCAGGCATGGGCACCACTATCTGGAGTCCCCTCGCCGCCGGTTTCCTGACCGGCAAATACAATAATGGCATTCCTGAAGGGTCGCGCCTGGCGATTGAAGGGTTCGACTGGCTCAAAGAAAGATGGCTGCAGGACGAGAAACTGAAAAAAGTAAAGGAACTCGCCGCTGTTGCCGGCGAAATCGGCAGCTCAATGGCCGAACTGGCTATTGCGTGGACCATCAAAAACCCGCATGTCACCACCGCTATCCTCGGGGCTACCAAAAAAGAGCAGTTGTTTGAAAACCTGAAGGCATTGGACACCCTGCCCAAACTGACGCCGGAGATAATGGAAAAAATCGAAAAGGTATTGCAGAACAAACCGGTGTTGAACCTGATGTAATATGAAAACAACCCTCCGACTGGAAGAAGCCGGCATGCTGCTGCTCAGTATTTATCTTTATTATACTTCCCTGCACTACAGCGGCTGGCTGTTCTGGGCGCTGTTTCTTTTGCCCGATCTCAGCATGCTGGGCTACCTGGCAAATACCCGCATGGGCGCTTTTGTGTATAATCTTTTCCATCACAAGGGAGTGGCTGTTCTAATCTATATAGCGGGGCTCTGGAGCCGATCCGAGCCCTTGCAACTGGCGGGGCTGGTATTATTCGGGCATTCCTCTTTCGACCGTATGATGGGCTACGGCCTCAAATACAGCGATGCTTTTACCAGTACGCATCTCGGGAAAATCGGGAAAGCAAGAATGGAGCCTGAAAGACAGTGAAACCGGACAGTAAAACCGGGCTTCCGGGCTTACCGGCATAAAAAAAGCCCTGAAGTGTGAACTTCAGGACTCTCAATTTTTTTGTACGAACCTTCCAACATTGCTTGGTCATCAATAGGTACAAATTTTGGCGTGTAATTCTTAGGATTGGATTTACAGTCTAACTTAGGCTATTGGATTTTCGCGTCTTGTTTGATTGATATTGGATTCGCTGCGATTGTTGGTTTTTCGGATATTGGAATTCGTGGTTTTTCTGGATATGGACCGCTGTTCTGAATTCCCGTATCAATCAAGCGACAATACAAACGTACTCCCCAAACCCTCTTTTTGCAAGAGCATAAACGCCCATTTTATTTCTTCACTATTTACTGATCATATCGTAAGTTTACGATCCGGGGGAGTTCGTAGTAACCCTCAATCTTTTGCACCCATATCATAACAGGGGCATTTTACAGTTTATAAGCTAAACAAGACCTGTTCCAGGTAATTGTTGCGCCATAACTCATTAAAACCAGTACGATGTATTTTAAGGACAAGACGGTTTTTATAACCGGTGGAAGCAGGGGAATCGGAAAATCCATCGCAGTTCGGCTCGCCAAAGAGGGCGCCAATATAGTAATTGCAGCCAAAACAGTGGCCCCCAATCCAAAGCTGGACGGGACTATTTTTACCGCCGCGGAAGAAATAGCCAAAGCAGGCGGCGGCAAGGTATTACCCCTGCAGGTAGATATCCGCTTCGAGGAAAGCATCAACGAAGCAGTAAAAGCCGCCACGGAAGCCTACGGCGGTATCGATATACTCATCAATAACGCCAGCGCCATCAGCCTTACGCATACCGATCAGACAGAGTGGAAACGCTGGGAACTGATGCACGGCATTAATGTGCGGGGCACCTTTTTCATGTGTAAGGCCTGCATCCCCCATTTAAAAAAGGCCCATAACCCCCATATTCTGAACTTGTCGCCACCCCTGAATATGGACCCCAACTGGTTTGCCAACCATCTTGCCTATACCATGAGCAAATATGGTATGAGTATGGTCATCATGGGTCTGTCGGAAGAGCTGCGTAAAGACCGCATTGCCGCCAATGCCCTCTGGCCCAAGACCACCATTGCCACGGCCGCCGTGCAAAACCTGCTGGGAGGCGATTTCCTGATGCAGCGCAGCCGCACGCCGGAAATAGTAGCCGATGCCGCCTTCCATATATTGCAACGTCCCTCTTTTGAGTGTACCGGTAACTTTTTTATCGACGAGGAAGTGCTGAAGACGGAAGGCGTGACTGATTTTTCCCATTATGCCGTAAACCCAAAGCAAAAACTCATGAGCGATTTATTCCTCTGATTATAATAAGGGTGAGCCGCTTCTGCCCTGCACAATGCCAGGCTAAAGCGACCCACCCGGTTGATTGGTTTTACTGTTGACTGACAATTTTACCGGCACTTTCCATGTGCATCCGATGAGCCTGGGATAACTCAAGGAGAGCTCTTAGAGAACTCATAGAGAGCCCTTGGAGAAAACCTTCGGAATTAAGGTAAAGTCGTCTCCTTAACTGTCATATTGGCTGGTAAATCCTCAGTACTACCGTCCGCCCGCACTTCTCCAAATATGCCTCGCAATCCTTAAATTGTGGCAACCAAACTAATTCAGATGAGAAAATCATTGTCCCGGCTCTTTTTTACGGGCGTATCACTGGTATGTATCGCTTCCGTCCACGCGCAAAAGAAAACGACCCCCAATAACGATCCCCTCAAGAAAGAGGTGATGACCGATATTCAATCGAAGTACGACGACTACAAAAAAATAGCCCTGCAAATCTGGGATTATGCCGAAGTCGGCTATAAGGAAGTAAAAAGCAGCGCCCTGCTGCAACAAACCTTAAAGGACAACGGGTTTACTGTGCAGGCCGGAGTGGCGGAAATCCCCACGGCCTTCGTAGCCAGTTATGGCAGCGGCAAACCGGTGATCGGTATCCTGGGCGAGTTTGACGCCCTGCCTGGTATGTCGCAGGAGGCGGTTCCTGAAAAAATAGCTATTGCCGGCAAGGCTGCCGGGCATGCCTGCGGCCATCACCTGTTTGGCACTGCTTCGGTAGCAGCGGGTATAGAAATAAAAAAACTGATAGAACAGAAGAAATTCACCGGCACTATCCGCGTTTATGGCTGCCCGGCAGAAGAGGGCGGCTCCGGCAAAGTGTATATGGTGCGCGCGGGTTTGTTCAACGATGTGGATGTGGTCATCCACTGGCACCCCGGCGATGTCAATGAAGTCACTATGACCAGTGCACTGGCCAATACCTCTGCCAAGTTCCGGTTCTACGGGATTGCCGCCCATGCTGCCGCCGCTCCTGAAAAAGGCCGCTCCGCACTCGACGCCGTGGAAGCGATGGATTATATGGTCAACATGATGCGCGAACACGTGCCCCAGGAAACCCGCATTCATTACATCATCACCAACGGTGGCAAAGCCCCCAATATAGTACCCGATTTTGCCGAAGTATATTATTACGTGCGCCACCCCAACCGCGACGATGTAAAATCTATTTTCGCCCGCGTGGTCAAAGCCGCCAACGGTGCTGCGATGGGCACGGAGACAAAGATGGAATATGAAATCATCGGCGGCACGCACGACCTGCTGCTCAATAAAACGCTGGCGGAGGATATGCAACTGAACCTTGAAAAAGTAGGCGGCGTAACTTATACCCCGCAGGAAATCGAGTTTGCTAAAAAACTACAGACCTCTTTCAATTATAAGGTTCCGGCAGCAGGAGACGCTGCCACGGTAAAACCCCTGAAGATAGTAACGGATGCCGGCGGTGGCAGTACCGATGTGGGTGATGTAAGCTATGCCGTGCCCACTGTAGGCATGCGTGCCGCCACCTGGGTACCCGGCACCCCGGCGCACAGCTGGCAGGCCGTTGCCTGCGGCGGCACCGATATCGGCATCAAGGGACTGATGGTAGCGGCCAAGACCATGGCGCTTACCGCCATCGACCTGTTTACCAACCCCGCATTAATCGATAAAGCCAAAGAGGAATATATAAAAGCAAAAGGCGATTACCAGTACAAGGCGTTACTGGGAGATAGAAAGCCGGCGCTGAATTACAGAGATTAAGATTGCCAGGGTGAGCCGCTTTTGCAGCCCACAGTATCTATGCTCAAAGCGACCCACCTTACTCGTCCGACGCGCGCTCAGGTCGCATCTGCGGGAACAGCAACACATCCTGTATGGACGACTGGTTGGTCATCATCATGCACAGGCGGTCGATGCCGATGCCAATACCCGAGGTAGGTGGCATACCGTATTCGAGTGCACGTAAAAAATCATAATCGATAAACATGGCTTCGTCGTCCCCTCTTTTCATCAGTTGCACCTGTTCTTCAAAACGCTCCCGCTGGTCGATGGGATCGTTCAGTTCGCTATAGGCATTGGCGATTTCCTTTCCGTTCACCATCAGCTCGAAACGCTCTACCAGCCCGGGTTTACTGCGATGCTTTTTCGTCAGCGGGCTCATTTCCACGGGGTAATCGATAATAAAAACGGGCTGCACATAAAACTTCTCGCATTTGCCGCCGAATATCTCATCGATCAGCTTGCCCTTGCCCATGCTGGGCGTGGTATGAATGTTCAATTGCCGGCACACATCGCGCAACTGGCTTTCATCCATTCCGTTTATATCAAAACCCGTATGTTCTTTGATAGCGTCAAAAATCGGCACGCGTTTAAAAGGAGCCTTGAAGCTAACGGTAGTTTCACCAATAGTCACATCGGTGGTGCCGTGCAGGGCAATAGCCACTTTTTCAAGCAATTGCTCCGTGATTTCCATCATCCAGTAATAATCCTTATAGGCCGTATACCATTCAAGGATAGTGAATTCAGGATTATGGGTGCGATCCATTCCCTCGTTGCGGAAATTGCGGCTGAACTCATATACCCAGTCGAAACCACCTACGATCAGGCGTTTCAGGTACAGCTCATTGGCAATGCGCAGGTAAAATGGCACATCGAGTGTATTGTGGTGCGTAATAAACGGGCGGGCAGTAGCGCCCCCGGGAATGGATTGCAATACCGGCGTATCTACTTCCAGCGCGCCCTGTTCATTCAGGAAATCGCGCATGGTATTGATCATTTTGGTACGCTTCAGGAAGGTGTCTTTCACTTTGGGATTCACGATCAAATCAACATAGCGCTGGCGGTATTTGAATTCCGGGTCGGTGACTTCGTTGTGTACGTTTCCTTCCGCGTCTGTTTTTACGGTCGGCAACGGCTTCAGCGATTTCGTCAGCAGCGTAAGCTCCTGCACGTGGATGGAGGTTTCACCGGTACGGGTAATGAACACGAATCCTTTAACGCCGATGATATCGCCGAGGTCCAACCCGTATTTTACTACTTTATCAAAAAAGCTTTTATCCTCGCCGGGACAGATATCATCCCTTTTCACATAAAGCTGTATAAGCCCCTTGCTATCCTGTATTTTAAAAAAGAACACCTTTCCTTTATCGTTGATGCTCATGATGCGGCCGGCCACGGTGACATGGGCAAACTGGTCCTTTGTTTCTTCCGTAAACGCCTCTTTTATATCAGTCGAGTAATGCGATACCGGGTAAAGCGGCGCCGGGTAGGGGTCGATGCCGGCCTCCTGCAGGTCTTTCAGCTTATTGCGACGAATGATTTCCTGTTCTGATAGATGTTGCGTGTTCATATAATGGTGAAAATTGACCCCGGGCCGATGGCCGTAAGGGGTGCAAAAATACAGGAATTGCCCGTTATTTCAGGGATTGCCGATCAGCAGGAGACTTACCGGCATAGCGGGTTAAAAATTCCTTTTTGGAATCCTTGTAGGAAGATACCATGCCCAGCTTGTGCAGGCAGTAAATATATATCCAGGCCAGGTCAAGCTGGTAAGGCAAAAAGCCCGCTCTCGCGCTGCCGGGATAAAGATGGTGATTGTTGTGCCATTCGCCGGAAAACAGGCCCGGTCTTGTCTGGTTGATGGAGAGATTGGAACGGTCAAAATCGATTCCATCCACATGTTTGTCTTCTCCCTTGCCATGACCGGTATAATTGAACGCACGCACCAGCACAAACCACAAAAAGGCCCCGCTGAAACAAGCGCCCGCCAATGCGTTGCCACCGATAAAATACAACAGCGTATACCAAACAGTCCAGTTGATCAACCAGGCCGCGATGACATAAGCCGGTTTGGACACAGAGCCCCAGGTCTGGTATTGCTCAAATGAGTTGAGTCCAACACCGGTATGCTCCATAAAATGACGGGCCCGCCCATAATTTTCCCGTGAAAGCGTTTTTGAAATGCTCTGGTGATTGACATCCGAAAGCATGCAGTACATAAATCCTCCCCGGGGATTATAAGGATCGCCGGGCGTATCGGATTTTACATGGTGTACATGATGCGACACCACGTAGATTTCTTCCGGGAAGGTCTTAATGACCAGGTTCTGCGTGATGATCCGCCAGATGGGATGACTGAACTTATATGATTTATGCGTTGAATACCGGTGCAGCCAGACAGTTCCATGTGTGCTCATGATGATCATGGCATATACCATCAGGACCGGTACCGTTTTCCACGAAAGGAAGTCCGCCAGGTAAACAATAAATACAGGCAACATGCAGGTAGCCATCAGCCAACTGACAAGGGAAATCCAATTCTTTTTGTTTTTGAAAACATTAATCCGGGAGAATGCCTCACCAAAGAGTTGCCGGGTAGTTGGTTTTATCAAAAATCCCTGTGCGTCTTTCCAGCCATAGGAGGGTATCTGGAGAACCTCGTCGATAAAACCCATAAAATACGGATCTATTAATGAATAATTGGGTGGCAGGAATGTAAACCATTTTTACAAAGCCTTATCAGTAAGGTACGTAAATTGTCCAACCACGGGATGCATTTACTTTGTGATGAGCACAATTTTAACTTAATGATATTAAGCATTACGCATTTCACCTGTGAATTATTGTGCGACCAATAGAATTAATCTATTAAGAATAAGAAAACTGTGCAAACAACTGTAAATAAAACAGGAATGCCACCTTATGAGGTAGCATTCCTGTTCTCCGCATTTAATAATAGTCGTTTATTGCACGACCAGTTTTTTCGTCACGGTATTATGCCGGGTACGGATGCTGACCAGATAGAGGCCTGCAGGAAGATGGTGTTCCACCAGTCCGCCCGAAGCTACCTGTGTCACCAGCACTACTTTGCCGGTATTATCCCTGACAACTACCTGCGCCAGCTCGTTCTGCAATAATCCCGGTACGAGCACATGGAATTGTCTTCCCTGTACAGGGTTGGGATACAATTGGACGATGCTGCTGGTGATACTATCGCTTTGAGTTATAACCGGGTTGGTAATCATCCTTGTCGTAGCCGGGTTTACAAATTGCCACATGGCGCTGTACCAGCCGGTTTGCGGGTTGCTGTACTGCGCATATCCCAACAGGTTCTCGATATGTATCCATTCACTGGTCTGCCACCTGTTTTTGATATAATTCCAGCCATCGCCGGTCGCATTGATCGTCCACATGGCGCTGTACCAGCTTTGATTGATGGCGCCGCATTGTACTGCACCGGTCTGGTTTTCCACAAACATATAATTGCCTGTTGAGCGGTTTTGCAATTGGATAAAGCCGCCACCAATATTTACCTGCGCCCACTGGTAGGCATAATTAGTGCTTGCAGGATTGGTGCCGTATTTCACCTGCCCGTTACCGCCATCGTACAGGTAAGTATTGGCCTGCCACCTGTTGAGAATTTGATAATACGTAGTTCCCGTCGATGGAACAGTAATGGTGCAGGTGGCTGTTTTGCCGCCATCCTGCGTGGTCGCGGTAATAGTAGCAGTACCGGAAGCTACCGCGGTGACAAGACCGGTGGTGCTGACAGTAGCTACCGAGGTATTCCCGGACGTCCAGGTAACCGCCGTATTCGTGGCGTTGGACGGTGCAATGGTAGCCGTCAGTTGGCTGGTAGCACCAATAGTTACCGTGGCGGTGGTTGGACTGACCGTCACACCCGTTACCGGTACCGGCGTTCCGGGATTGGTATCATACCAGGTATTGTTGAGATACCAGCCCGCGGTACTGCGGTTGAGGTTGGCCGTTTGGTTCGTGCCGTCGTTAAAAATAAGATTGGTGGAAGTAACATTGGTAAAAGTATAGCTGTACCAGCCCGTGCCCAGGTTGGTCATGCTCACGCCGGGCCAGGTGCCGTCGGCCAGCACACCGGCGGGCTGTGCGCTCCACCAGTATATCCTGATACCCGTTCCCCAGGTGGAAGGCCGGTAAAAATTAGCTGTAAACGTAGAAGCGGGGGTTACTGTTATCGTGGCGGTGGATGTCTTTCCCTGGTCGGCCGTGGTAGCCGTTATCACCGCTGTACCCGCCGCCACAGCAGTCACAAGACCGCTGGCGTTGACCGTAGCCACGTCCGTATTGCCGGATGTCCAGTTGACAGCCGGATTGGTTGCATTGGCAGGAGCCACGGTAGCGGTTAGCTGCGTAGTGGCGCCTGCATGTATGCTGGCCGTAGCGGGCGAAACCGTTACACCCGTTACCGGGACTACGGGCACATTGGCATTGGTAAGCACCCTGTATTGATATGCCGTCAGCGAAAGCGAAGTGCCCAACGTTACCGTAGCGCCGGAAAAAGCATCCGTCCAGGTAGTATTGGCAATGGCTGACGGAATCGTATAGTTGATCGTTGAGTTACGGAGATTGGAAAACACCACTACTTTTTCGGTACCTGATGTTTTAGTAAAGGCGCATACGTCATTATTATCGTATGATACCAACGTACCCCGGCGGATGGCGTTACTACTGTTCCTGAAGCCGATCACCCTGGTATATTCAGCCGTTACGTCAGGATTGATTGTCCAGTCGATGGTCACCGTCGTGAACGGGAATGTGATGGGAGTAGGAAACGCCACTTCCTGCCCGTTATAGATAAAGGGCACTCCCTTCATATAGGCGGCCATGACAAAAGCCGCCATAGAACCGGTTTTACCACCAAAGATGGTTACCGGTGGGCCATCCGGCGATGGCGACCCGTCCACGTCATGATTGGTAAGGTAGCGCACTATCTGCTGGTTGCCGGTAGCACTCGTGTACTCCACGTTGTTGGAATTGTCGACCTGGGTAACCGCTCCCCCGCTGAAAATAGATTTCAGAACGCCGTAGAACTGCATGCCGAAATTGAAATCAAAACCAGCAGTATAGTTGGCCGCACGCGTTCCTTCCGCCAGCAGCAACAATTTATGCGTGGTAATGCCCCGCAGTGAAGCTATCGTCTGCTGCCAGAAATCGATGGGCGGGTTGTCGGCAAAATCACATCGGAACCCGTCTACATTGGCTCTGAATACCCAGCCCCGCATCGCAGTAAGCATAGCAGCCCGCATAGCCGTACTGGTGAAATTCAATGCGGCCACATCCGTATAAGGAGCCAGGTTGGCAATATTACCGCTACCATCTTTGAGATAATAGTCGGAATGCTGTGTAATCCACGGGTGATCAAAAGAAGTCTGGTTCACCACCCAGTCCATGATGACCGCCATTCCCCTGCTGTGCGCACCATCCACTACCGCACGCAAATCAGCCAGCGCACCAAATTCCGTACCCACCGAATCAAATGATCGGATGCAATAGGGCGAATTGACTGATTTAAGCACGCCCACAGGAAAAACGGGCATCAGGTAAATAACATTGGTGCCCAGCGCCTTGATCTGGTCAAGCCGGGACACCACACCTTCCAGGTTATGTGTTGAGCTGAAAGCGCGCATGTTCACCTGGTACATGACCACGTCGCGCTGGTCGGGCACCCCGGTAAACGGCGTTCCATACTGTGGAGGGTCCTGTGCGTGGACGTGACCAGCGAACAGGAGGATAAGGGCAAGCCAAAGGCCCGCCATCGGGGATAACGTTTTTTTCATAAAAGCAAAATTTAATCGTTGATGGTATTTGAAAATGAATGACCGGTTATAAGGGTGAGCCGCCCCTGTAGGGCGACCCACCCTTATAACTCTTACGGTGGGTCGCCCTACAGGGGCGGCTCACCGTAAGGGTTATATTCAGTTGTTTTTATAAACCCGGTATTCATAGGGTTGCAGGGCAACGGTACTGCCTGCCGTAAAACTGCTTCCGTCCACCACGTTTTTCCAGTTGCTGCTAACCAGGGCCGCGGGTACAGTGTAGGTAACTACCTTATTCCTCAGGTTGGCCATTACCCATACCTTGTCGGTATTCAGCGTTTTCGTGAATGCACAAACATCATCACTGCTATAAGAAGCAAGGATGCCCCTTCTTATCGCGGCGCTGGAATTGCGAAACCCAAGTATCGTTTTGTATTCCGCTACCATATCGGGGTTGGTGGTCCAGTCGATGGGCGTGGAATTATTAAAATAAGTCAGCTTTACCGGGCATCCCACTTCCTGGCCATCGTAGATCATGGGGACGCTGTTCATATACGCCGCCACGAGGAAAACCGCCATCGAGCCATGCCTGCCGCCAAATAAATCCAGCGGCGTACCGTCAGTATTGTCTACGTCATGATTGGAGGTATATCTTACCACTTGCTGTGAACCAGCGGCATCGATATATTCTGCGGTATTCAAACTGTCGATCAGCTTTACCGATTTGCCCGCGGCAAAAACCTGGTCTTTCAGCGTGTAATAAAACCCCATCCCATACTGCAACTGGAAGCCGGCAGTAAACTCCAGCTTGTTGGTGCCTTCGGCATATAGCAGCAATTTGTGCGTCGTGATGTTTTTC
>DASYCT010000584.1:0-8954 GCA_036500065.1 Chitinophagaceae bacterium
ACGCTCACCCACCAGTATATCATCCGGCCCAACAGCTATTTGCTGGATTTCAATATCCAGTTCAGCGGCGCCGATAAGTTATTCAGCCAGAACCTTATGCACCTGCAATGGCAAACAAGGGCCGTGCAGCATGAAAAGGACCCTAAATACGAACGGCAGCAATCGCAGATCGTGTACCTCGAAGACGAGGGATACGATTACGTGGCTTCCAAGTCGGAGCATACATTTGACAAACCTCTTTCCTGGATCAGCGTCAAACAGCAGTTTTTTAATGTGACGCTGGTAGCAAAGGACAAGTTTGATAACGGCCAGGTGCAATGGACACGTAATCTTAGCGATACGACCAATACCATCGCGCAGGCTACTTCCAGCTTCACCAAAAAATTGTCGGGCGCCAGCAGTGTCAATGTACCGTTGCAGTTTTATTACGGCCCGAACGATTATAAAATCCTCCGTAATATCGGCGTGGAGAAGATGGACCGGATCATCAACCTGGGACAGGGTATTTATTCGTTTGTGCGCCCTATCAACCAGTTTATCATCATCCCGGTATTTGGTTTCTTCCGGAGCTTTATCGGCAGCCTGGGGGTGGTCATCCTGTTGCTTACCCTGGTTATACGCCTGCTCACTTCGCCGCTGGTATATACCAGCTACCTGAGCGGCGCCAAGATGAAAGCCATGCGTCCCGAACTGGATATACTGAAAAAGAAGTTCCCCGACCAGCAGGCTTACAGCATGGAACAGATGAAACTGTTCCGGGAAGTGGGGGTCAACCCGCTCGGAGGCTGTATACCGGCCTTATTGCAGATACCTATCTTCTTTGCGCTCTATAGCCTGTTCAATTCCAGTATTGCGTTGCGGGGAGAGCATTTCCTTTGGGCGAAGGACTTATCGACCTACGATTCTATTGCCCACCTGTCGTTTTCCATCCCGGGTTACGGCGATCATATCAGCCTGTTCACCCTCACGGCAGTGGCTACCAGCTTCCTGATTTCGCTTACGAATACGGCGATGACGCCCGACCAGAGCAACCCGGCGATGAAATATATGCCCTATATATTTCCGTTTGTGTTGTTACTGGTATTCAACAACCTGCCGGCGGCGCTTACCTGGTATTATACCGTATCCAACTTTATTACACTGGTATTACAGTGGGTAATAAATCACTATATCATCGACCATGATAAGATACTGGCCAAATTGAAGGAAAATAAGAGCAAGCCAAAGACGAAATCAAAGTGGCAGGAGCGATTGGACCAGATGCAGGAAACGCAGAAAAAGGTGCAGCAAATGAAGAAGAAATAGTTGACTGTCAACAGCAAGAAAGACCCGCCGGAATGCTGAAATCTGGCGGGTCTTTCTTATTTTAGACAACGTATAGCCGGTCCGAATCGTCTTATAAAGGCATACCCCAAAGATGTCATCATGAAAGCCACCATTCCCCTCTTTGCCCTCGTGCTTGCCCTTGTAACGGGGGGTACTGTGGCAGCGCAAAAAAAAGTGTCCGAGCTTATGCTGGTGTATGATGCCAGTATCAGTACGGGGGATAACCAGCCCAAGCTGGCGGATGCCTTTGACGGGGCGGCCACGACCGTTTATATCAAGGGGACCCTGAGCCGCTCTGAAATGGTGAGTTCGCTGGCCTCTTTTACGACGATACATGATTCGCGCACCGGGACCGCGGTGGTGCTCCAGGAAATAAGCGGGCAGCGACTGCTGATACACATGACATCGGACGACTGGAAGGACAAGAACAAACGCTACGAAGGCATTTCATTTACCAATACCACTGAAACAAAAACGATTGCAGGATACCGGTGCATCAAGGCCATTGCCACGATGAAAGACGGCTCTACCTTCTCGGTATACTATACCAAAGAAATCATTCCTGAAAACCTGGATTACAATGTACAGTTCAGGAACCTGGAAGGGTTGCCCCTCGAATACGAACTTACGCAGGGGAAGCTGAAGATAAAATACACCGTGTCTAAAATCAATTTAAACCCCGTACCGGCCTCCAAATTTGACATACCTAAGAGTGGCTACCGGGAGTTAACGTACGAAGAAAGCAAGAAACAGGGGCTGTAGGATGAACTACGGGTTGTAGACCCGGGCAGCAGAAGGTCGGCCGAAGGGAACCCCTTAGGAGGCCGGACAAAGACGGGACTTAGACGGGAGTAAGACGGGACTAAGACGGGACTTAAATCCAGGGCTTATTTTCCTGTAGGGCACAAAGGCGTTTGCTTCGTGCGGCGCGGGAGGATATAAAGTAGGGGCAGGGGACTCATGAAATAAAAAATCCTTCAAAAGAAGGATGCAACTAAAGGGAATAATTAAACGGGAAGAAGCCTATTTATGAATAGGTATTCTAAGATTAAACAATTGCATGCTTGATTTGGAATCAAACGCGTTTGTTTGCATTTTGTATTTATAAGGGAGAATATAGGTCGTGTTGCCTTTTTGGTAGGTCACCACAGAGTTGAATGTAATAACGTTGTTTGTTTTTTGCTGGTTGAATATCATGCTTCCGTGGTAAGCAAGACCGGCTTTCAACGTGAAACCGTTGGTAGTGCGAATGGGAACAAATTCAGCACCTTTCACCGGTTTAGCCTTCGATTTGTTGTTACCCCCGCCGCCCATGCTGGCAGATGCAAAGAAAGCTATACTTACCAATACGAAAATGGTAAATACTCTTTTGGGGAAACGGTTTAATATGGAACGGAAACTAAACATTTTAACAAAGTAATAGAATATTTCTCTAATTAACTAACCTTTTATCCTATATTTTATCCTTTTCTTAACTGTTAACATTAAAATCACCTAAAAACTTGGCCAAAGGCGTATAAATGCTTAACTTTCAATAACCCGTAACTTACATGAGAGAAAATCCTTACCGCAGAGACAAAGAGGAAATTAAGGAATTGCTGAAGCAATACCAGAATCTGAAGGCAGGCCGCAGCCACAGCTTCCTGGATGAGGAATCTTTCGAGAAAATCATCGAGCATTACGACGAATCGGAAGAGATACCCCAGGCCCTGGAGGCCGCTGAACTGGGCACCGAACAGTATCCCTACTCCTCTGTGCTCCAGCTAAAAAAGGCCGATTTACTGATAGCTTCCCGCCGTTATTTTGACGCTCTCCAGGTGCTGGAACAGGCCGAAATACTCGATTCCAGCGATATCAATCTCTATATTTTAAAGACGGACGCGCTGTTGGCCCTTGACAAGCAGGAAAAAGCCGTGGAGCTCCTGGAAAACGCGCTGCAGCATTTTGACGGGGAGGAGCGCATCGACCTGCTTTTTGAGCTGGCAGACGTGTACGACGACTACGAAGAATTCGACAAAATCTTCGACTGTCTCAAGATGATCCTCGAACAGGACCCCATCAACGAGGAAGCGCTGTATAAAATCTGCTTCTGGACCGATTTTACCGGTCGTAACGAAGAAAGCATCCGCCTGCACCAGAAAATAATCGATAATTACCCCTACAGTGAGCTGGCCTGGTTCAACCTGGCAGCGGCCTTCCAGGGTATAAAGCTGTATGAAAAAGCGATAGACGCCTATAAGTACGTACTGGTCATCGATGAAAAATTCGATTATGCCTATCGTAATATGGGCGATGCGTATATACGCATGCGCAAGTACAAGGAGGCTATCGAGGTATTGGAGAAAGTGCTGGAGCTTTCGCGCCCGGAAGATGTGATATACGAAGCCATCGGCCATTGTTATGACCGGTTGAAGAATTATGCGCAGGCGAGGTTTTACTACCGTAAGGCATCGCACCTGAACCAGGGCGATGGCAAGCTGTACTATAAAGTGGCGCTTACCTATATCAACGAGGAGCAATGGACGCAGGCCGTCAAGCAACTGGAAGCCGCCATGCAGTTGCACCGTCCCAATCCCGACTACAACCTGGCGATGGGCGAATGCAAGATGCACCTGGGAGAAATAAAAGAAGCCATTCAATATTTCTCCGTGGTAGTGCGCTCCCGCCCCCGCAACGTGGCCGGCTGGGATGCGCTGATACGCTGTTTGTATAAAGCGAAGTTTTACGAAGAGGCGCTCGAGCAAATCAGGGCGGCCCTGAAACTGACCGAAGGAAAACCACTGTTCCTTTTTTATTACAGCGCTATCTGTTTTGCCATGGGCAAGCCAAAAGAAGGATTGCTCCAACTGGAAAAAGCCATGCAAAACGCACCGCGGCTATTAAAGAAATTCGTGGAACTCAATCCCTCTATTCTTCAGAACCACCAGGTAGTGGACATGATAGCGCGCTTCCGGAAGAACAAGAAATAAGCAACCAACCCATACGGTTTTAACATAGGTTTTACCTCCTGCAGGCAGGTCTTGCGGTTTCCTCTCACTTACTTCCATCTTACTTCCCTATTTTTGCGCGACCTTTTCTGTTATTATACTATTTTCAAGTTTTAATTCCGATATGATGAATTTTAATCTATCCCAAATACCTGTAAGAACACCCCAACCCCGCAGCAATGGCATTACCATGGTAATGGACAAAGGACTGAGCGTAGAAGAAGCAAAAAACTTCATGAGTGTTTCCTACCCGCATGTCGATGTGCTGAAACTTGGCTTTGGTACTTCATTCGTGACCCCCGACCTGGAAAAAAAGCTGGAAGTGTACCGCTCGTATAACGTACCGGTTTATTTTGGCGGCACCCTGTTTGAGGCATTCCTGATCCGCAACCAGTTTGAGGATTATATCCGTGTGTGCAAGGATTTCGGGATTACGTATATGGAAGTGAGCGACGGTTCTATTACCATCCCTCATGCCGAAAAATGCGGTTATATCGAGAAACTGACGAAATACGGCACCGTGCTGAGTGAAGTGGGCAGCAAGGATGCGGAACATATTATCCCGCCTTATAAATGGATTGAGCTGATGCGTGCCGAGTTGAACGCGGGCTCGTCGTATGTGATTGCGGAAGCAAGGGAAGCGGGTAATGTGGGTATTTACCGCGGCAGCGGTGAGGTGCGGGAAGGACTGGTGCAGGAAATTCTGACCCAGATACCGGCCGAGAAAATATTATGGGAAGCGCCGCAGAAAGCACAGCAACTGTATTTTATTGAATTGATTGGGGCGAACGTGAACCTCGGAAATATAGCTCCTTCGGAAATCATCGCGCTGGAAGCAATGCGGGTGGGCCTGCGGGGCGATACATTTGATCTTTTCCTCAATAAAGAAATGTCACAATGAGACAGTTTGGGTTGATAGGATACCCGTTGTCACATTCCTTTTCCCAAAAATTCTTTACGGATAAGTTTGAGAAAGAGGGGTTGAAGGATTGCAGGTACGAGGCTTATTCGATACCTGCTATTGCCGAACTCCCGGCATTACTTAAAAAACATCCCTCGCTGGAAGGGTTGAATGTGACCATTCCTTATAAGGAGCAGGTGATTCGTTACCTGTCGGAGCAATCACCGGTGGTGCAGGAAGTGGGGGCCTGCAACTGTATTCGTATCAAGGAGGGTAAGCTGGTGGGATATAATACGGATGTGATTGGGTTTGAACAATCGCTCTCAAAACACCTGCAACCACATCATAAAAAAGCGCTGATACTGGGTACCGGCGGGGCCGGCAAGGCAGTCGAATATGTGCTGAAAAAACGGGGTATACGGTACAGGTATGTATCAAGAAAACCTTCGGTCAATCATTTTTCGTATGAGCAGGTTACCCCGGCGATACTGGCGGAATACACGCTTATCATCAATACCACGCCCCTGGGTATGTATCCCAATGTTACCCAGGCGCCTCCATTCCCCTATAATGCGCTGACGGCAAAGCATTATTTGTTCGATGCCATCTACAATCCCGCCAAAACCCTGTTTCTGCAACGGGGAGAACAACATGGCGCAGCTATTCAAAACGGGTTGGATATGCTGATTATACAGGCGGAGGAGAGTTGGAAGATTTGGAACTCGTAGATCATTGTTCCGGGTTCAGCGAAGACGCTTAGATGGTCGCGAGCTTGTTCCTTACTTCATCGGGGATAGCAATTACTTTTTTCTTCTCGTAATCGAAACATACCATACCGGTTTTGGCGACGGCCACCAGGATGGTTTTCCCGTTTACTTCTTTTTCCAGTTTGTAATAGAGTTCAAAAGAGATTTTGGATAGCTCAGCGATGGCTACGGAGGCTTTTACGGTATCACCATAAAAAAGTTCGCTTTTAAACTCGATGCCCACATCGCTCATGATAAGACCGGCGCCGCCGAGGTTCAATTCTGTATAACCGAAATGGTGGAGGTACTGCATGCGGGCTTCGTGGATAAGCGACAGGATGGTGTCGTTGCCGACATGACCGCCGTAATTGACATCGGTAATGCGTACGGGAAGCAGGGTTGAAAAATGAAACTGGCCGGGGAGATCGATTTTGATGCGGGGCATGGGGGAATGTTAGTTGATGGTTGTTGGTTGATAGTTAATTGACAGACGAAGATAAGCCGGTTAAGGTTTTTCTTCGACGAGGTCTTTTAGATCGACGATATCGAGAAAATTGGCAGAGGCAGGAATAAAATGGGATGACATGATCTTGCTGCGCCATTCCTGCAGGCGTTTTTTCCAGTTGCTGTTTTCATTGATGGTTTTATCGCCTGTTTCGTCTGTCGTGTTTTCGCCGTAAAGATAACGGAGTGCATCGGCCATCTTCACGGAAGCTTTGGTCACTTCGCCGTTGGGGTAGGTCAATACAAGATAATTATTGTCAGTAAGGGAAGGGTCAAGATGATTGGTCATCGTTCTGTCGTCTTCGGGCATCGAAGCATAATTTAATGTAACGGGGTATTCGGTATGCGGGGGCTGAATACTGACCGGGGCGGACCTCATGGAGCGGTTGCCGGCAGGGGAAGGTTTATGCGCCGTGCTGCTAAAACCGGTATGTCCGTCGGCTGTCTCGTCTTCGTCGTTGTCGTCCTGCACGTCATTTATTACGGGAAGGTTGTTGGTGGCATGCAGAACAGGGGCCTGCTGTGAAGCAGGATGTTTGGTTGCTGCCACCTCTTTTTTAAAATAGCGTCCACCGATCCAGCGGGTGCTGCCGGCCAGGAGCAGGAGTACGATGGCTGCGGCTGCCAGGCGCCAGGGCCTGGAGGAAAGTCGTTTTACCGGGACGGGGGTATCCAATGCGCCGGTGATAGCATTCCAGGTAACGGGGGGAGGGGGTATTTCCAGGTGGTATAGTTTGGCGGATGGCAGCGGGATAACATCATCCAGCCGGGAGGCAATGGCATCCCAGCAGCGGGGAGGGGGTTGGACCTCCCATTGTTGCATTTTATGTTTTAACTGCTCCGACATCAGGGGCGGGTTAACGATGATCGACGATTGTTATCCAGGAATTCTTCTACCTTCTTCTGGAGGATTACCCGGGCGCGGGCCAGCTGTGATTTGCTGGTTCCTTCGCTTATGCCGAGCATCTCTCCAATATCCTTATGCGAATATCCTTCAATCACATACATATTGAATACGGCACGATAACCGGGAGCCAGTTCCTGTACAAGCCCGATAATGTCTTTCTCTCCCAACTGGTCCAGCACGTTCCAACTGTTGTCGGCGATGGTTTGTTCTTCCCGGTCGCCGATGCTGTTCAGGTTGACTTTTTTGCGGTACTGCTCGATGGCTGTATTCACAAATACCCGTCGTATCCAACCTTCAAAAGAGCCTTCTTTCCTGAATTTGTCCAGGTTGCGGAACACTTTTATAAATCCTTCCTGCAAGAGGTCCTGTGCGTCGTCCGCATTACTGGCGTACCGGAGGCAGACGGCGTACATTTTCGGGGAAAACCGCTGGTACAGTAATTCCTGCATACGCCGGTCGCCGGCCAGGCATCCATTTATTAAGTCGCTCTCCGAAACATTATGGTTGCTTAGTTCACTCAAATTATCTTTTTGCCGGTGGTTAATGCCTGGCTTTGTGTTTGTTGTTGCAAAAATAAAACCAGTTGATCGGCGGCACGGCGGCGGTGGCTGTAGTGGCTTTTCTCTTCCAGGGTCATTTCGCCAAAGGTTTTGGACGCCCCATTGGGGGTAAAAATGGGGTCATAGCCAAAGCCGCCGGAGCCGCGGGGCGAAAGTTCGATAACACCTTCACAAATGCCTTCGAAGAGAAATTCACGCCCGTCGAGGAGTAAAGAAATCACGGTGCGGAACCTTGCGTTACGGTTGGAGTGGGGAAGAAGCCGGGACAATAATTTTTCCATATTCTTTTCCGGCGCCTTGTCTTCCCCCGCGTAGCGGGCGCTTTTTACACCCGGCTCGCCGTTCAGGGCAGCTGTTTCGAGGCCGGTGTCTTCGCTGAAGCAGTTGGTGCCGGTGAGCCGGTAGATGGTTTGCGATTTTTCCGTAGCGTTGGCTTCGAGGGTATCGTGGGGTTCGGGAATGTCGATGTCGATCCCGGCTTCCCGGAGGGTGATGAGGTGGAAGGCATCGCCGATGGCGGCCTGCATTTCCTTCACCTTGTTATCGTTGTTGGTGGCGAAAATCAGTGTCATATTTATTCTATACGTTAAAAAGCTGTTTGAGGCAACCCCATAGTTTGGTTTTGAGCAGTTTGCCTTCGGGACTGTTGTTATTGAGTTGGTCGAGCGGGGGGGCGAGCACGATGTTGCAGCCGTTTTGCTGCAAAGGGGTAAAGGGTGGGAGGGTCTGCAGGGCGGGGTCGGACAGGGGCACGCCAAAGACCAGCAGGTACTGGCTTTGCAACTGGCTGCAGAGGTCTGCGGGCGGCAGGGGATGATGCGCATGGTTTACGATGGCTACGTCGCCGAGGTTCAGCCGGCAGGCCTGGAGGATGCTGGTCAGGAAATTTAGCCCGGCCTCGGGCACATAGACCTCGCTGGGATAATGGACGAGTATAGTTGTTTTCTTTTGATTTTTGCCGAGGTACTGCAATGGTTTGGGGGCTGCGGGTTGTATCGCCGGCTGAACGATTTGCGCAACGGG